>JAGOVG010000002.1 GCA_018060845.1 Candidatus Woesebacteria bacterium | reverse complement strand
AACAAAACTGACATAAAATCTTTTTTTCATGCCTGAAATCATACCCTAGACAGGGTCTAAACACCAAAATAGACGGATGAGATCACCTAAACCTACTCAAAAATGCACCCGTTTTGAAACGGTCTCTAATAAAGCTGAAGACCCCAAGTTTAATCGGAATTTTGCATTGCTTATGCGCGGTATGATCGACTTGTCAGTGTTCGTAATTAGTATAAATGGGCTTTACTTGCAGACCGAAAATATTTGGCTATCTACTGGATTTGCGTTGGCTGGTACTGCTGTATTTGATTGGATGATTAACGAAACAGCGAAATATTGTGGTATGTATTAACTTGATTAAGCTTTTTTGGCTTCTTTGATCTTGGTAGCAGCTTTACCGATGAGGTCTCTGAGGTAATAGAGCTTGGCGCGGCGAGTGAAACTGGTCTTTTTGACTTCGACTTTTGCGACGACTGGAGCGTGGAGTGGGAAGATCTTCTCTACACCTATGCTACCACTGGCAATCTTGCGAACAACAAAAGTAGGATCATCTTTGGCGTGCATAGCGATGACCACACCTTCGAAGATCTGGATACGTGACTTGTCACCTTCTTTGATACTCTGGTGAACACGAATAGTGTCGCCAACGTGGAAAGAGACATCTTTGTGGGTTAGTTGATTTGCCATACGAGGTATTTTAACAGGATAGTTATTTCCCTGCAATGGCTGCGTTTAAGAAGGCGGTAAATACAGGATGGGGTGCGAGTGGGCGAGATTTGTATTCTGGGTGGGCCTGCGTAGCGAGGAAGAAGGGGTGGACCTCTTTGGGTAGCTCGATCATCTCGACAAAGAAATCATCTGGTGAGGTGCCAGATATTACGAGCCCAGCATCTTCTAACTGTTTGCGATAATCATTATTTACCTCGTAGCGGTGACGGTGCCTCTCACTAATAATAGTGGTGCCGTAAATCTGGTGAGCTAGACTACCCTCTTTGAGATGACAGTCATACCCGCCTAGACGCATACTAACCCCGTTCCCCTTTATCCTCTGATACTTGGGGTCAAATGGGATGTCATGAACGATCGGATACTTACTCTCGGGATTGATCTCAGTAGAGCTAGCACCCTTTAGACCTACGACATTTCTGGCATATTCGATGGCTGCTAGCTGGAGTCCGTAGCATAGACCAAGATACGGGACCTTGTTCTCTCTAGCATATTTAATTGCCTGGATTTTCCCCTCAGTACCCCTGGCACCCCAGCCGATTGGGACGATAATGGCATCTACCCCTTCTAGCTGCTTTGTACCCTCTTTTTCTATGATCTCGGAGTTAATACTCTTAATATTAAGCTCGATCCCTGTACTAATGCTCGCATGATCTAGTGCCTCGAAGAGCGCGTGATAGCTATCTTTGAGATTGTAGTCGCCGGTTTTGAAGTATTTGCCGACAATCGCGATTGTGAGAGATTTGGTCTTCTTCCCACTTTGTCCTTCGGACTTCGCTGGGGACACGGTGGCTAACACTAATTTTACAAAGTTGTTCCAATCTGTTAAATCCGATTCTCGATCTGGCAGACCTAGTTTGGCCAAGATCTTGCTGTCAAAACCTTGTTCGTGAAAGTTGAGTGGTACCTGGTAGATACTAGGGAGATCGCGGTTAACTATGACATCCTCTGCATGCATGTTGCAGAAAAGAGCTAATCTGTCTCGCCTGCGTTCATCGAGATCTGCTTCGGTACGGGCTACGAGAAAATCTGGCTGGATACTCATGGCATTAAGTTGTTTGACGGAGAGCTGAGTTGGCTTGGTTTTTGGCTCACCAACGTGCGCTGGGGTCGGGAGGTAGCTGACGTGGACGTGGACTACAGTATCGTTACCCTTTAGTTTCATGATGCGGGATGCCTCGTAGTAGAGGACATTCTGGTACTCACCCGCGGTACCACCGAGCTCGACCAAGACTATCTCTGCCTGATCTTTTTCGGCTGCTGTCTTAATGCGCGAGATGATCTCATCAGTGACATGGGGGATGGCCTCGATATCTTCGCCACCGTAACCGTTTTCTCTTTCGCGATCAATCACGGCTTTGTAGATCTGACCCATGGTGACAAAGTTGTGAGAGCCGAGGTTGCGGCCGAGGAAGCGCTCGTAGTTGCCCAGGTCCATGTCGGTCTCGGTACCATCCTCACAAAGGAAAGCGTCGCCGTGCTCAAGAGGATTGATGAGACCAGAGTCGATATTTAGATAGTTCTCGCACTTAACTACCGTGACACTGTACCCTTTGGCTTGCAGAAGCATTGCTAGTGAAGACGTTGTAATACCCTTACCGAGAGAAGAGAGCACACCACCAGAAATAAAGATATATTTAGTTGAGAGCGGCATAGGCTATTCTACTATCTACCGATAGGTTTTGACAATGATGTATGAACTATGGACCAAAAATCGCATGCATAGTAGCATCAAAAACTTCGTTCGCAGTAGTATTCGTTAAATACGCAGTACTGGCGCACCATATGCCTGCTCCTATGGGGCTGCCAATAAGAAGAAACAGAGCGAACGCTGACAAAAAACTTTTCGTATTAAGTGTTTCTTGTTCATAGGTTGACGCCATTTCAGATTTCGACTGATTCATATTGAAATCATAATAACATACTAGTCAAAACAGAGTTATTGGAGAGAACAAATTTATTTTAAATGACTTCGCTAATTGGTAGACTTTGGTTGTTTTTGAAGAGCACATATAGATCGGTGCCGTATTCGCCGTTACCGACAAAGGTTGCTTCACCATTAATTATCTTCTCTAGTGGCTGACAGTGTTTGCAGCCTCCATCCCCTCCTGGACATTTAAATCTCTGCAGCTGACGAGCCAGCTTCATCTCTTTGCCGACTTTTAGCACAAGATTATAAGAGTGATCTAGATCAGGTAGCTTTTTTTCGATCGGCATATCATCCCTGGCGATGTACCAATAACTAGCTTTTTTGACATCTCTGGTCTGACAGTTGTGGGCGAGCAGATAGTAGATCGGTAGCTGGAGGGAGTCGACACTCTCCTCGCCTAAGCCGGTTTTGAAGTCGAGGATAGAGACCGAGTCATCTATCTCGTTATATTCTAGCCAGTCTAGTTTGCCGCAGAGCATGAGATTGTCTTCTTCGGATAGCCAATACTGAGGGAGATCCATCTTGATCTTAACAGCCTTCTCCCCTAGTGGACCTGGATGGGCCAAGACGCGGCGCAACATTTCTTCACCCCTACTCTTATACCTAGCCTCTGTCTCCTGACTATCAAAGCCACCGAGCTGACCACTCACCTTTTCCCAGGCAGACTGAAAGCGGTCAATGAGGGAGACTTTAAAGCGGTCGACTGTCGGTAAAACGGAAAGGGATTCGAGAACATCATGGACTGCCGAACCGAGCGACATGCTGGGGGTGACAAGAGTAATTTTGTGCCCAGTACGGGGATCTCGATAAATACTACTAAGATAGTACGCACGAGGACAGTTTTTGAAGTTACTAATACTACTATGTGAGAGCCATATTGCGCTAAATCGGTCGGCCATATACGTAGTATATAGCAAATAGTATATAGTATATAGCCAGATGAAAAAAATTAAATTAATCTGGATTAGTTTTGTAAACAGTCTGCCATTTAGAATGCTGATTGCATCGTATCTGATCGCGATCATTGGTGGATTAGGACTCTCCTGGTGGGAGGTGACACAAGCACAGCAGGGACTGGTCGCCGAAATAGAGTCTAAAGAAGTATTGGTCGGCACGCTGGATACCCAGTTAGAAGATAAACTAAGTGAACTAACAGCACTCCAGAACGATGATCAGGTAGTTAAGAATGCTAGTCTCTCGGCAGAGATATCGAATATCCAAAAATCATATCTATCAGCCCAGCAGTTATTTGAAGATAGATCGGACCTAGTGATTGCTGGTGGCAAAACGAGTGCAGTTGACCTGGCACTAGCCAAGTTTTTGGGACTACTTGGTGAAAAGAAGTGGTCTGAAGCAAATGAACAGGGTGTAAAAGTACGAGCGGAAATAGATAAAGTAATTGCTTCATCTGTCCCCAAAGTATCTACACCGACTGCAGCTAGTAGCAATACCGCACCAGGTAGTGGATATAGTCGACAAAAAGTAAGTACGGGACGAGGTGAGTTTGTAATATCGCTGATTGTGGCACCAGGCGCACGAGCAATAGTTGAGACTGCGGGTGAGTCGGACTGTACTGATAACTGCCCGACCAAGAGCCTGGCAGAGCATATCGCCGCATCAGGTGGGTTTGCCGGGATAAATGGCGCTTACTTTTGCCCGCCTGACTACCCCAGATGTCAAGGGAAAGTAAATAGTTTTGATACCCTAGCGGTCAACGGACGGAATAAGTCGGTGCATAACCGAGCGAACAATGTTTACTCGACTGTCCCACTAGTTGCGATGTATGGGACATCACTATCATTTTATGACCAGACAGTTCAGTGGGGAGTGGATACGGGGAGTAATGGAGCTATTGCTAACTTCCCCCGATTACTCCGTGATGGAAACGTAGCAACCGGGGATGAAGGAAGTAAGGGTACGCGTGGATTTATTGGTACTAAAGATGGGGCAATAGTCATTGGGCATGTCTTTGCCGCTAACCTCGCTGACACTGCCGAAGTGCTTAAGACACTAGGACTACAGAACGCCCTTAACCTTGATGGGGGTGGGTCATCGGCTCTTTGGATCGATGGCTCTTACAAAGTAGGACCAGGCAGGAGCCTTCCTACGGCGATAGTACTAGTTAGATAAAAGTAAATTAGTCTCGTGGGAAGTGACGTAGTTCTTTTTTAATTTCAGCTACCTGAGGATAGTATTTTTTGACCATTTCCCAAAACCTGACACCATGTCCACGCCACCTAAGGTGAGCGAGCTCGTGCACTACGACATACTCGACTGCTTCGGGACTGGTCTCGACTAGTTTGAGGTTAAAGGAGATCACCCCTGTCGGACCACAGCTGCCCCAGTAGGTACGGACATGGGTAAAGCGGAGCGAGCGCGGAGATAGTGACATGATAGTTGAGTAGTGGGTGATTTGCTTTTGGATTAATATTTTCAGCTCATCCTCTGTGCAGAATGGTGTTGGTGCTACCATCGTTTTTGCCTGCTCATTTATCCTCTTCTCAAGCCACCTCTCCTTACTCTCGACAAATCTATCAATCAGATATCTGGGGTAAAGATGTGGGGCGCGCACCACTATCTCACCTCCCCTTTTTATCTGGAGACTAACCGTACTACGGAGCGAGCGGATAAGCGTATAAGGATGTGACATGACATTTAGTATACTCTTTGGTATACTATGGGTTATATGACAAAACCTTTACATGACAGCTTTTATTATGATCATCTTTCAAGTTTTAACGTAAAAGATAGCCAATATCCTGAATTTCAACCAAAACCACTTTCTGATGAAGAATTAGAGAATATTATACAAAAAGCCATTCTTCTGAGCAAAGAAATGACTAAGAATAATCAATCGTAGTTACGTATCTATTTTCCCAAATGCGATAGCATCCCTGACGTGGCCAGCGGAGCCCATGAGTGAGGCATAGGAGATGGTGTAGTCGCCGTAGCGAGTATTGAGACCGTCCAGGGCAGTTACTAACCTCTTCTCTTTTACTTTGTCGATAAACAAGCTCTCCTGGTTGTCGTCGCGACCAATGCCAAAGAGAGTAATAGCTACTTTTTTCACCCTTCGCTCTGCGAGCTCCGGGGTGACGCGGTCACTTTTTACTTTTGGTATTAGAGCGCTAATAGCTGCGATTAGATCATGGTCTGACTGGAGAGTAGTCTTTAATTTGTGACCGAGCTTATATGAGGTGTGGTCCGAGTAGCGGAGACTAATGTGAGTAGCGCTAGCACTGTAGCCATCTCGGCGCATACGCCTGCCAGCTTTACTCGCCAGCTTGGCCATGATGGGATACCACTCATCCCGAGCCATGGGGTGCGGCAGGACATAGGACTGGCCATAGCTACGGGTCTGAAACTCGACATCGTCCACCTCGTACCCCCTTAGGCGGGCGTGCCAATAGTCACCAAGGACTGACTCAAAGGCAGCTTTGAGGGTCTGGCGACTAGCGTAGTAAAACTGCAGTGGGGTAAAGATCCCCACTTTGTGCAAGCGTGCTTCGTTGCGAATATTGATCCCACAAAAATCTTGAAGTTCAATATTTTTGTAGACATCGAGATAGTTGGTGTGATCAATTACGTCAAACCCATCTGGTTTGTGTAGACCTGAGGCTAGCTTGGCTAGATTTTGGTTGGTACTGATACCGACACTGACTCGCAGATAATCACCAATCTCCTTTTTTATACGTGATTTGATTTCTTGGACGATCGCGTATGGATCACATGGGTGATCGTAAAGATCACCCCTACATGATGGTAATGTTAAAACAAATTCGTCAATCGATTTGGCTAAAGGGTGAGGTGCGTAATCTGAGAGCAAGGTGGCAAAGCGATGATGGACCTCCCTATATTTGGGTGGGTCAGCAATGCGTGAAATGAGGATGGGACAGCGTTCCCTACCCTCGGATAGAGTCATGCCTGTCTTGACCCCCCAGAGCTTGGCTTCGACGCTGGGAGCTAGGATGCAGCCATAGGGAGCATCGGTGTGGACGACAGCGACTGGCCTGTGTCTAAGGAGTGGGTTGGCCTGCTGCTCGACGCTGGCAAAGCAGGAGTTGAGGTCGATGTGCATGACGCGAGGGATGGTTGGATTAAATACTAATGAGCTCATCATAAACCTTATTTCCCCAAGAAAATAGCAAACTAGATAGTTCGTTGGCGAAAGGTAACAAGGCTTCTAATGGAAGATTGTTTGGTATTAGTCTGCTAATGATATCTCTATTTAGGTCTGTAATTGGTTTAGCCTTAGGCTTGATAGTTTCTACAGCAGCTCCACCTCTCAACTTATCTCTAAGTGTACAAGCAAGACTAGCTGAATACTCAAGTCTAGTTTCACTGTAGTAAATTTTCTGAATTTCATGACCTATCTTATCCGCTTCTTTTAGTATTTTGCCCATGTGAAGACTGTTGTTGTAAGGCTCTAAAATGGATTTATCTAAATTATCTGATTCTGAGGGAGATATTGTCCCAACTTTACTCATAGTAGACATGTAGTTAATTAACGTGTTTGGTGATATATCTTCTCTAATTGCACACAATGAAATATATAGTAAAAGATACTCTAGATACTTCACTCTCATAAGATTTGGGTCGTTTGATAAGACATCTTTTTGATAATTTTCTATCTGACTTCCTAGAAGAAAGTTTTTAATTGTCTGAGGACTAAAGATAATTTTTTCATTTTTACTTTCTCTTAATACGAGTACTGTAGATAGCGGTGATTGAGATATAAAAGTTTTGTTATGTATATTGATTGCTCTAAATTTCTCTCTTAGTATGGCTTGACCTTCTCTCAAGAATTTTGGGACAACCCAAACACTATCCCACTTGCCTTCTGGTCTTAATTCTGCACTTATTCTTGTCTGATTATAATGCTCTAGCTCATGAGGGAATAGCGATAATGTTTGCAATGTATGAATTTTATTCCAGGATTGACCTTCAGAAGATCTATCTGTAATTACTAAGAATTTGTTCGGACTTTTAAAATGCATCAACCCAGTACTTTTAACATTTTGTGTAAAAACTAAACTTAGTAAGTACGGATTAATATTCGATGATCTAATTTCCTCAGATAATGAAGTTCTCAAAAAATCCATTTCTTGAGAACTTAAAGGGACATTATTCCCTTCAATAGTCGTTGGTATAAGAAATTCTTGTCCCATAGTTTTAGCTATTTTAGCACTACTGTAGTATTAATTAATCTGGGAGACCATCGGAGACCTCCTCTAGTGTCCAGTGGAGTGTGTCGGCATTGAGATTAAGGCGGAAGAAGAGATCGTCAGAGATTACTGAAAAGACGTGGTGGCGAGTATTGCCATCCTTATATGTATGGCGCAGACCAACCTGACTGACTGGATATGTGCGCCTGGACCAGGTGAGCTCGACTGGTCTGACCTTACGCTCCCCGGCATCAAAGGTAGTTATGACTGAGACTGGTTCGGATATTCTTTGGATCATATAACCAAATATATACCGAATGGACAGAATAAATCAATACCTTATAATACACATCTGATATGGATACAGAAACAATATTACAGCATGGTCTGGAACTTGCGGGGGAAGCAGGTAAATTTTTAGTAGAACATCCATGGTTAACAGCGGGAATTCAAGGTATGTTATTAGTTTTTATAGCTGGAGGATCAGGGTGGTTAATAGGAGAAAGTATTGGCAAAACTGCTACTAATAGACATGGATTGAACGGCAAACAAAATACCCAGGAAGCAGAAAGACTAGGTGGAGTTGTTGGTGCTGGATTGGGAATATTTGCAGTGGCGATGGGTGGAATATTACTAGCAAGCAGTTAATATTTATTAAATAGTTTTAAATGACTTAAAAGGAATAAAAATATGATCGGAGAAGAGTTATTCGTAGAGATGTCTAAAATTGGACTAAATCCACACGAACTTTTACTTGGGATAAATAAAATTAACTTTGAACCAAAAATTAGCGGTGAGGATATTCTAAGTATGGTTGGCTGGGGTATGGTTGGTGGAATAATTGGAGCGGTTGGAGGACTTATAATCGAAGTAGCAACTCATGCCTCAGATACAAAGCCTAGTCAAGGATTTGGTTTTTGTGGAATAGTATTAGGTGCATACATCAGATTTAATGAAATAGTCAACAATTTAGGTTAATGAGAATTAGCTAATTATTCATCTCTGTGACTTTAAGCAAGGACGTTATTATTTCTCTTAGCTTGCTGTCTAACTTTATCCCGAATGGCAGCTTAAGTTCACGATCACTGTGACCGTTCTGGAAGATCAGAGTAACAGAATCATCACCCTTGTTTTCCTGGAGGAGTTTGTTTAGTTCAAACAGTGTCGCTTTTGACGTGCCACGAGGGATAACAATTGTGTTGGGGTCGACTGGTTTAGCATCAGATGATTCCGCAGTGTCAGCCTGCTCGGTGACAGGAGTAATAGAGTCGACGATGAGAGATAATCTATCTTCCCTCTCCTCTACCTTACCTTTGACCATTACGACGCTGTTGGGGATCAAGACACTTTTGACCTCGGCATAAGTCTTAGGGAACACTACCGCCTCGATCTCCCCACCTTCGTCAGCCAGGAGGAGGAATGCCATCTCCTGCTGCTTGGTCTTGGTGACAACGGTGCGAGCCGTTTTGATGATTGCAGCAATGGTAGCTTTCAACCCTTTCTTTTCGTCGATATCGGCAATATTTGTAGTCCACTCGTTCTTGGCTTTTTTGAGGATTTTTTGGCTCGGGTGCTCTCTTAGATAAATCCCCAATAGTTCGCGCTCCATCTCCATGAGCTCCCTACTACTAAACTCGGTTTTGGTGCTCTCCCATTTGTCGACTATACTCACCTCTTCGTCGATCAAACTATCAAAGAGACCACCTTGGTTACTATTTTTTTCGCTCGTAGTCTTGCCTACCTTTAACCTAACCCGCTCGATCTCGTCGAGGATCACGGCTCGCTTGCCATAGGCGTCAAAGGCACCGACTTTGATCAGACTCTCTAAGACTTTTTTGTTAACTTTTTGGTTATCTACACGTTTGATAAAGTCGGTAAAGCTCTGGTACTCTCCGGCGCCTGTGCGCTCAATTAGAATGTTATCGATTGCAGCCGTCCCTACATTTTTGATGGCAGAAAAACCAAATCGGATCGCTTTTTTATCAAGAGACTTGGCATCTTCGATCACGCTAAAGTCGTTCTGACTCTTGTTGATATCGGGTGGCAGTACGATGATACCCATACTGCGACATTCCTCGAGACAGAGCGACATCTTGTCTTCCCGCCCAGCTTCGGCAGACATGAGGGCAGTCATATACTCCACTGGATAGTGAGCTTTGAGGTAGGCAGTCTGATAGGCGATCATGGCATAGCTTGTAGCGTGTGCTTTGTTAAAGCCGTAGCCGGCAAAACGCTCGATAAAGGACCAGACCTTCTCGGCGATATCTTCGGAGTAACCGTGAATTACTGACTCTTTGAGGAACTTGGTGTGTTCCTTTTTCATGGTCTCGACACTCTTTTTACCCATCGCACGCCTGAGGATATCGGCTTCGCCAAGAGAATAGCCTGCCATGACGTTGGCGATCTTTAAGACCTGCTCCTGGTAGACGGCGATACCATAGGTTTCGCCTAAGATCGGCTTGAGGTCAGGATGCAGATACTTAACACTATCTGGCTCTAGCTTGCCTTTGACGAACTCGGGGATCAGGGCCATGGGGCCAGGGCGGTAGAGCGCGATCAACGCGACGATATCCCCAAAGACGTCGGGCTTTAGCTGTTTGGCGAGCCGGCGCATCCCACCTGACTCCATTTGGAAAATACCTGTTGTTTCACCACGGGAGAGGAGCTCAAAGACCTTTTTGTCGTCGAGTGCGAGGCCGGAGAGGTCGACCCGATGGCCACGAGTCTCCTGTATTAGTTTGACTGCATTCTGAAGAATGGTTAAGTTGCGAAGACCAAGAAAATCCATCTTGAGTAGTCCCACCGCATCTGGCTTAACGTTTAAGTCGAGCGCGTACATGTCGTACTGAGTCGTGACCTTGCCCTCTTTGGTATCCCTTTGGAGTGGGGTGTAGTTGGTGAGCGGGGCATCGGCGATAATAACGGCTGCGGCATGGACACTACTGTGCCTGGCACTTCCCTCTACACGTTTAGCTAAATCTATTAACTCTTTGTATTTGGGATTTTTGTAGAGCTCGGTTAGCTCGGCCACGCCAGTTAAGGCCTCATCTAGGCTGCTACCCATGGGGATCAGCTTGCTGATCATATCGGGCTCGCTATATGGCATGCCGAGCACGCGGCCGATATCACGAACTGCCGCCTTGGCTTCCATGGTCCCAAAGGTAATGACCTGTGCTACCTTATCTTCCCCGTATTTTTGAGTCACATATTCGATCACGCGGTCCCTGCCAACGTCTGCAATATCTACATCGATATCAGGGGGACTGGGACGCTGCGGATTTAAGAAACGCTCAAATTGGAGGCCATGATAGATAGGGTCGACTGAGGTAATACGCAAAATGTAGCTGACAATAGCACCGGCGGCGCTACCGCGGCCTGGACCGATACGGATCCCATTGGATTTAGCCCAGTTAATAAAGTCCTGCACAATCAAAAAGTAACTGGCGTAGCCTTTGTCACAAATAACACCTAGCTCGTAGTCGATACGCTCCTGGATATCTGGTCCGGCACCTGGATAGCGATCCCCAACCTTCTCCATGACAAGTTGACGCAAATAGAGCTCGGGAGTACTGCCCTCGGGCACGGGATACTTGGGGTAGATCATCTTGCCGGTTGGGATAATGAGATCTACTTTGTCTACAATTTTTCTGGTATTAGTTAGTGCCTCGGGGAGGTCACTAAAGAGGTCACTCATCTCATCCTGGCTCTTAAAGTAGTAGGTTGGCGAGTCGATCATGGTAAAGCGATTGGCATCGTCCAGGGTCGTTCGAGTCTGGATGGCAAGGAGTGCATCCTGGGCTCTCGCATCATCTTTTCTCACATAGTGCACATCATTAGTCGCGATTAGTGGGATCCCGTATTTGCGGGAGAGAATGAGGAGCTGCTCGTTTAGCGGCTTGAGGAGGTTTTCTAACCCGTCGTGGCGCTGGAGCTCGATATAGTAATCGTCGCCAAAGATGCGCAAATATTCTTTGAGTCTCTCCTCTGCCTTTGCTATTTCACCTTTGCCGAGCAACCACGGGATCTCGCCCTGCGCACAGCTACTGGTCGCAATTAAGCCTTCGTGATGTTTTTCGAGGATCTCCCAGTCAACTCTCGGTTTGTAGTAAAACCCCTCGAGATGGGCAAGGCTCGCAAGTTTGAGGAGGTTGTGGTAGCCAGTTAGATTTTTGGCAAGGAGGAGCTGGTGGTGAGTTTTGTGTTCTTTGGTTTTGTCATGGCGACTACCTGTGGTGTAGTACGCTTCCATCCCGATAATGGGTTTAAGACCGTTACTTTTCATCACATTGTAAAAATGGATAGCTCCGTACATGACACCATGATCAGTTAGAGCGACTGCATCCATCCCGTAGCTCTTGGCAGCTGCGGCTAGATCCTCGTCTTTGCTTAGGCCATCAAGGAGGCTGTATTGGGTGTGAACGTGGAGGTGGTTAAAGTCGAGAGACATATGCGTATATCAGTATAGCCGTAAAGCAGTACATCCGTAAATCGAGGCCCGCCTACGTTAAAACTTCGGACGGGTTAACAGTGACTATAGTTTAGCAGATTTGTTCTCTTAAGAATTTATACTTGCTTCAAGTCGACTCAGTCCACTCAGCCCGAATGAAACTCCTAAGCCCGTATACAAACTCACAATTTGCCATTTATCAGCCGATGGTAGCTCTAGTAGACCACCTGCTAACAAAGCTAGATATGAGGCTAGTAGTACAAGTTCTACACTAATTATCATTGCACTTTCTACAACATAGATATCGAGTCCTGTTTTATTTGCAATTTTAGCTGAAACAGGATTAATGATGTTATGCTCTATCGCATAACCAATAGCCGAGCCACAGATTGCGCCACCAACAATAGGCAATGTCTCAGTGCTCATAATTATATAGTTAACATACTAATTATTCGCTTGTTTGCTACACCTGCGTCAGCCTTGCCGGCTGTTGCTTTCATGACGCCGCCAACAAAGAAGCCGAGTGCACCGGTTTTGCCGGCTTTGTATTGTTCGACCAGGGATGAATTTTCAGCAATCAGTTTTTCGATAATTGGTTTGAGTATTGCTTCGTCTGTTATTTTTTCGCCTGCTTTTTCTTTTTTAGCCTTGAGGTAGTCCTCGGGTGAGGTATTTGAGTCTATTTTTTTGTTAACTAGGTCGTTGGCAGCGATTTTAACCTGGCTAGGCTCGAGAGTCAGAATATTTGTAATAAAACTAAAGTATTCAGGATTATTAACAATAATCTTGGCGGCACTCTCGATCACGCCAGCAGTCACCAATTCGGCTGCAACAGCATCTGGTAGCTTGGGTAAGCGAGACTTGATCAAATTAAGCCAAGCATCGTCAATTACTAATGGGGGGATGTCGGGATCTGGGAAGTAGCGGTAGTCTGCTGCGCCCTCTTTTTTCCTCTGGCTCACAGTGCCACGCCCGTCGCGGTATCCTCGCGTTTCTTGCTCTGGAGTCTCCCCTTTGTCAAGGATCTCGGACTGTCTTTTGTATTCAAAGTCTAATGAGTTAGCAAAGAACCTAAATGAGTTAATATTCTTGACTTCGACTTTGTAGTCAGGAAGTTTGCCGTCATTCGAGAGAGAAATATTTGCTTCGAGACGCATGCTTCCTTTTTCCATATCACATGAGGAAACGCCGAGTGCGCGGATAATATCTCTAACTTTTTTTAGGAACTCTTTGGCTTGCTCGGGACTTTTGATATCTGGCTCTGTCACTATTTCAACTAGTGGGACAGATGAGCGGTTAAAATCGATAAGCGATACTTTTTTGCCCCCGACTACTGCGTGGTGCATCTTGGCGGTATCTTCCTCCATATGTACACGAGTGATCCGAACTGGGCCGTAGCTAGTCTCGACTAATCCCTCGTAGCAGAGTGGCTCGTCGTATTGACTGATCTGATAACCCTTGGGGAGGTCAGGGTAGAAGTAGTGTTTGCGATCAAATTTGCTAACGCTCGCGATTTTGCAGCCTAAGGCGAGTCCGATCAGGACACAGTCCTCAATCGCTTTTTTGTTGGGGACAGGGAGAGCGCCTGGCATACCCAAACAGACCGGACAAGTGTAGATATTGGGTTTGGCTGCCCCAAATGGGTCATTTACACAGCCACAGAACATCTTGGTCTTTGTACTTAGTTCTACATGGATTTCAGCGCCGCAGATTAATTGATATGTCATATGTTAGGCCTCAGAGTATGGTGGTTCGTCACTGTCTGGTAGTGATATCCTAGAGTCAAAATTGTCGATTCTTTAAACTTGTCCGCAACTAGCTGCATCCCTACTGGTAAACCACCCTCGGTAAAGCCAGCAGGTAGGGCAAGTGAGGTGATGCCTACCTGATTGATTGTGGTTGTGTAGAGGTCAGAGAGCATGTTGGCCTGAGGATCGCTAATAAGATCCCCTATTTTGGTAGCTGGGGTTGGTGAAACCGGCATTAACATAACATCACAATTGGCAAAGGCTGTTGTGTAGGCATCACGCATGATCGTCCTTACTTTTTGGGCTTTGCGATAGTAGGCGTCGTAGTAGCCAGAACTCAGGGCATAGGTTCCAATCATGATACGCCTCATATTTTCTTGTTTGAATAGACTTCTGTCGCCGCCATATCTGATCCCATCGTAACGAGCCAGGTTGCTACTAGTCTCTGATGGAGCGATAAGGTAGTAGGTAGCTAGACCAATTTCTGCGATCGGCAGACTGACGTCGACTACCTGATAACCTAGACTTTCAAATGTCTTGGCTGCATTCTTTATTATCGCGGCAATCTCTGGGTTGAGGCCCTTTGCGAACATCTCTATGGGGAGACCTATTTTTAACTTAGTATTAAAGTTAGTTAAGTTTTTGACATAATCTGGGACTGGTTCTGGTGCACTGGTTGCGTCGAATGGATCGACCCCGGCCATAACTGAGAGCAGGTGTGCTACATCTTGGACTGACTGACCCATAGGTCCAACTGTGTCAAAAGAACTGGCATAGGCGATGGCGCCATAGCGACTAACCCTGCCATAAGTCACTTTTAGGCCAGTAATGTTGTTCCAGCCTGCGGGATTACGAATACTACCTCCAGTATCTTCGCCTATTGCAAACTGTGCCATACCAGAAATTAGCGCTGTAGCTGATCCGCCCGAGCTGCCACCAGCTACTCGAGATAAATCCCAGGGATTTTTGGCTACTCCGTAATCGGTATTCTCGGTACTCGCGCCATGGCCCCAAGCGTCCATATTAGTCTTAGCAATTAGAATGGCACCAGCGTTCTTTAGTTTGTCGTAGACTGTTGCTGAATATGGTGGGATAAAGGAGTCGAGGATCCGGCTAGCGGCAGTGGTCCTGATTCCTTTGGTTACATAACCATCTTTCATGACATAAGGGATACCATAGAGTGGACCATTTGGATCTAATGTTTTTAGCTCGTTGAGAACTTCTTCTTGATCTCGAATAGTAATGAGTGCATTAAGTGAGTCCTGGTGATCAGCGATGTTTGAGTAACATTCTTTGACTAAGTCTACAGGGTCTAGCTCCCCTGTTTTAATCTTGGATCTTAGAATAGCAATAGAGTTGGTTAAGTACTTCATGAGTCTTGCTCCAGCGCTTGTTCTGCGACAAAATATCCATCATGCTGGGATCTGGCATTAGCTAGTGCTTCTTCTTGGGTAAACATACGTGAGTCGTTGACTATGTCGTCCCTTAAGACGTTTGTCAGACCTGTAATGTCATTAGTGGCCTTTACCTGATCTGTATCTACACTGCTTAGGATCTTGGCATATTCGAGAGTAGAACTAACACCATCCTGCAGAGCAGACGTGAGTGATGGATCAGGAGTTAGTTTGGCTAGTATGCTCAGGTTTTTGATACCTGCGTCGTCTATTATTGCTTGAGTCATTGATGCATAGTTTAGCAGATTTTGTCTCGTGCTGACACCTGGTATGACTCGAATATTATTTTCACTTGTTTATATATTGTGTTCTACCTTACTCACTCTTGATTAAAATCAAATTTAATATGAAATAGTTTACACACTTATTAACCCTCAAGCGCCTTGATACGCTCAGAGATCGGAGGATGGGTAGAGAAGATCTTGGCGAGCCAGGAGCCATGTGTCTCGGTAGTGACTGGGTCATCTATATACAGATGGGCTGTTGCGGTATTGGCACTTTCTAGCTTGATATCCTCATGTGAGGCGATCTTCTTGAGAGCACTGATGAGCCCTGAGGGCTGGCGTGTAATGTGAGCTGCGCTAGCGTCCGCGTAGAATTCACGCCTACGACTGATTGCCATCTGGATCAGGCTTGCAATGATGGGGGCAAGGATGATAAAGGCGATACCAATAATCAAGACGATTGGGTTACTACCCCTGTTATCATTATCCCCTTTGCTGTGCCAACTAAGCCGCCAGGACCAGTCGAGGATCATCGCGATGCTCCCGACCAGGATAGCGACGATAGTCATGAGCCGTGTGTCGTAGTTTTTGATGTGAGATAGCTCGTGGGCGACTACACCCTCTATCTCGGTGCGAGTCATAGCGTCTAATAGCCCCTGAGTGACTGCGATCGCTGCGTGCTCTGGGTCACGACCAGTAGCAAAAGCATTTAATGCTGGACTATCAATGACATAGATCCGAGGTGTGGGGATGCCAGCTACCCTACTTAGGTTCTCGGTAATGTTGGCATAGTGGGGGTGAGTCTTATGTGTCACTGGGTGCGCGCCAGCCAGACCTAGAGCGATACTATCTGAGTTATAGTAGCTGATCCAGCTGCCTATACCAGATATAGCTAGTGCGAGGATGAGGTAGCTATAGTCGTAGCCATAGAGGTAGCTAAAGAAATAGCCAAAGGCGACCATAAAAAGAGTAAAGAGAGCGATTATTACCCAGCTCTTCCTCTTGTTGCTATCGATCTGTTCGTAGATGTTTAACATATTTTACAGCGAGATCTTGGGTGATTTGGTCTCACTGGCGGTAACGCTAGTGGCTGCGTCCATGTCAGCAACCTTTAGACCAGCTTGCTCGCCAAAGCCAAACATCTTGGCCACTAGGTTACTTGGGAAAGTAACTACTTTGATGTTGTAATCGGCTGAGAGGTCGATCAAGGTGCGCCTGCTATACATAAGTTTGTCTGCAGTGTCTCTGAGCTCTTCCATCAGGTTTTGGACTACTGTGTTGCCCTTTAGTTCTGGATTGCTCTCGACTATTACAGATAGACGTGGCAGTAGGTCGCCGAGCATACTAGATGCTGCTGCCTGCTTGTCGATGTTGCCACTCTTGCTAGCTGCTGCTACGTTTTTCCTGGCATCAGAGAGCATGGTGAGGATGTCTTTTTCGTGCTTGAGATAGCCTTTGACACTGGCCTCGAGGTTGGGGATTAAATCGGCCTGTCTCTTTAGCTGGTTGCCAATCTCCTGAATACTGGCTTTGATCCGAGTGAGTGCAGTCTGAAAGAAGTTGTAGAGGGAGACCGCATACAAGACTAATCCAGCGCCAACAATGAGTAAAATTATATTTGTGTTCATACTACAAATCCTTTCGATAATGTTTACTATGCAGGCACAGTATAACATGACTTGCATTGTCATTTTGTTCGGTATATATTTGGTATATGATGACCAGTAATTGGAAAGGTCAACTAGCTACAGCCAAGGCACAAGTTCGTGCGATTGAGTTAGGATATTTAGTTTCTATCCCCATCATGGATTATAGGTATGATCTAGTGCTAGATGATGGTAAGAAACTCTGGAGAGTACAGGTAAAGTATGCGAACAGAAAACCTTCGCAGAGTGTGGGTGGCGTAGGTGTCAAGCTAGCTTATGAAACGAGAGGCAGAACTCATATTTACACATATTCAGAGGACGAAGTTGATGCTTTGATCGTATATGTTCCTAAAATTGATAGGCTCTGTTGGCTCCCATGTAGTGCTTTTGTCGGAAAGAAAGAACTTATTTTAAGACTCGAACCGCCACTTAACCACCAAAAAACCAAGATATTTTATGCCAGTGATTATTTTTGGTGATTTTGTTGTAAAATAGCTGTTACTCATCAAGTAGTGTGGGGCTGTAGCTCAGTTGGTTAGAGCGCGTCCCTGTCACGGACGAGGCCAGGGGTTCGAGCCCCCTCAGCCTCGCAATAGGTTTTATCCTAATTGCGTACCTACACTATTAATCTGATTATAAACTCCAAAAAGTTTTAGTAACGAATCATTGACACGCCCCATAGGTATTTGCTATGTTGGTCTAGTAATATTATTTTCCTGCCCAGGAGATTAGATTATATGGACAAGAAAATTAAGCAGCTCTTAAAAACTATTAAGCTGAATGAGTCGACACTCTCAATGATGTTTGGAGTAGTTACTGTACTACTAATCGGTGTGCTAATCGTCCGGATGTACTCAGCTAACAAGCCTGCAGAAATCACCACTGAAGCAGATCAAACAGAAGTAATTACCGAAAAAGTAGGTGATGTGGTAGTAGAGAAGATGGAAGATGGCACCAAGGTACCAGCCGAGTTACCCGAAAAAGTAACTGTCGAAAAAGGTCAACACTTATGGGCAATAGCCACCAAATATTACGGTAGTGGCTATAACTACGTAGATATTGCCAAGGCTAACAACCTAACTAACGCTAGCGCACTAGAGGTAGGACAAGAGCTAGTACTACCCAAGGTAGCAGTTATAGAAGTAGGAACCGCTAAACCAGCCGTTACTACCACAATGACTGAACAATCAAACAAGATCGAAGGAGACTCATACACCGTCGCCCGAGGCGATCATCTCTGGAGCATCGCAGTTCGCGCCTACGGCGACGGTTATAAGTGGGTGGAGATAGCCAAAGCTAACAACATAGCTCACTCTAACTACATCGAGGTTGGCCAGGTACTCAAGCTTAACCGTTAAATAGAGATCAATTAGTTATTAATTACAAAAAAGCTCCCCGGCGGGGGAGCTTTTTTAGTGTCATATTATGCCAATATTTAGGCGGTCATAATGGCTAGAGCATTGGTGGTGCCTGATTTCTTCCAGTGCTGGCCGTGGATCACTAGGATAGTGTCGCCAGCGTGCACGTAGTCGGCGACGCGGAGTGAATTGATCACTTCGTCGGCTCCCACGTAGTCACCTGAGGGTAGGTCGGCAACCACTGGGGTGATGCCGTAACCTAGACTCATCGCCTCGGCTGTTTCTTTGCGCTCGGTGACTGCGATAATAGGGACTGGCAGGCGGTAGCGACTGATAGCGTGCGCGGTAAAGCCTGACTCGGTAAAGACAACTATGGCATCTATCTTAGGTTTGAGGCCTGAGATGACGATCTGCATGGCCGCTTCGGCAATGATAGTCGTTGCATCGATACCAGCGTAGCGAGCTGCATCGACTGGACGCAGTTTTTCGTTCCATTTGGCGATCCTCGCCATAGTTTCGACACTGCGGATTGGATAGGCGCCTCCTGCACTCTCGGCAGAGAGCATGATTGCGTCGGTTCCATCCATGACAGCGTGAGCGACGTCGGTCGCCTCGGCGCGAGTTGGGCGAGGGTTTTTGATCATCGACTCGAGCATCTGAGTAGCTGTGATCACTGGTCTATTGGCCACGCGACATTTTTCGATAATGGTCTTTTGCCAGAATGCGAGCTGCTCAATCGGCACTTCGACACCTAGGTCACCTCGGGCGACCATGACTGCGTCTGCTGCTTTGATGATCTCGTCGATCCGATCTAGTGCGGGCTGACTCTCGATCTTGGCGACGATCTTACTCTTCATCCCCCTCTTCTCCATCTCGGCTCGTAAGAGCTTGATGTCGGCGGCGGATCGGACAAAAGAGAGTCCTACGTAGTCGACTTTGTTACGAGCGTTCTTTTCGATCTGAGCGATGTCATTGTCGATGAGACTGGGGAAGTCGACGTCAATGCCAGGCAGGTTAACACCTTTGCGATGTTTGATTACGCTGTCATTTTTTACTTTGACGACGATAGTCTGTTTGGTCACAGCCATGACCTCAGTCTCGACAAAGCCGTCATCAATCAAGAGCGCATCACCTTTTTTGAGCAGTCCAAAGACGACACTGTGAGGGATAATTAGCTGTTCGTCGCCAGTAAAGCTTAGACCGATGCTTAGTTCCTGGCCATTTTGGACTGGGATGTCTGCTTTATCTTTGGTCTCTAGCCTGATCTCTGGACCCTGCAGATCGAGGAGGATACCGAGGGTAGCTCCTTTTTCATCCGCGACTTTTTGAGCCATCTTAATGTGCTCATCGTGCCACTCGGGTGTGCTGTGCTTGGTGTTAAAGCGGAAGACATTGGCACCTGCATCGATTAGTTTGCCCATCATCTCGGCCGTCTCTGAGGCAGGACCAATCGTGGTGACTATTTTTGTGAGTTTATAAGTATGCATACATGAGCCCTTAGTTATTAATAATTAAATAAAACTTATTCCAGTCATGTCGCTAGGTACTGGTAGGCCCAGTGCCGTTAGGATGGTCGGTCCGACGTCGACGAGACTCCCGACATAGTGGGTGAGACGTTGTTTACCCCCTATATAGATGAATGGTACCAGATTGGTGGTGTGGGCTGATAGCTTGGCCCCCGTTTCTTTGTCTTTCATCTCCTCGGCGTTACCATGATCTGCGGTAATGATAACCTGGTAGCCATGACCAATGGCTGTTTCAACGATTAGCTTTAATGCCTTATCGATTGTTTCGACACCAATGACTGCGGCTGGGATGTTGCCAGTGTGGCCGACCATATCGGCGTTACAGAGGTTGATAAAGATCGCGTCGTGTGTCTGTTTACTTAGTACACCCTCTAAATAGGCGGCGATATCTGGGGTCCTCATCTCTGGCTTTTCGTCGTGAGTTTTAATATCACTGTGACTATCAAACATCATCCTATCCTCGCCCTCATAAACCTCTTCCCTTTTACAATTTAAGAAGAAGGTCATGTGGGGGAACTTTTCGGTTTCTGTGACTCTAAGCTGCTTAAGACCAGCCTCGCTTATGACCTGGCCGACGGTACTACCCGCATCCTCGAGCGGATAGGCCACCTCGACTTGATACTCTGGCTTGTACTCGGTCATGGTGACATAGAGCAGGTTATCGGGACCTTTTTCGAGGAAGCGCTCTGTCAGCTGCCTAGTTCTGTCGTTTCGAAAATTAACAAAGATAACTGCGTCAGCAGAACTAATTGCCCCCTCTTCGCCTGGTCCGACCTCGACGATTGCCGGCTCGACATATTCGTCTGTTACACCATTTTTGTATGATTCGAGGAGTGCCTCTTTGGCTGATTTGTATTTTTTACCTTCTCTTTTGATTAAGACATTAAAGGTCTTATCGGTCCTGTCCCAGTTGTGATCACGATCCATAGCATAGTAGCGGCCACTAATACTCGCGATCTGGCCGAGCCCGATTTCTTTTAACTCTTGCTCGAGGTGGTCCAGGTACTTCTCGGCACTAGTGGGCCTAGTGTCCCTGCCATCCATAAACGCGTGGATGTAGAGTTTGGTGACCCCGTGCTTTTTGGCTGCTTTAACCAGTGCAATAAGATGATCCTGGTGTGCATGGACGCCACCAGTCCCGATCAAGCTCTTTAAGTGGAGCGTGGAGTTGTGTTTTTTGACGTGCTCAAAGGCCTTTATAAATGCTTTGTTATTGTCAAAACTACCGTCCTTGATTTTATTACTTATCCGAACGAGGTCTTGGTACAGGACCTTACCAGCGCCGATCGTCATGTGATTGACCTCGCTGGTACCCATCTGTCCATCTGGGAGGCCTACTGCCTCGCCTGAAGCTTCGATGGCTGTACTCGGATAGTTGTCTCTTAAGTAGTTGTAGTACGGCGTCTTGGCGCTAGCGACGGCGTTACCACCATAGCGGTTGGTGACACCCCAGCCGTCTAGGACGATTGTGATTAGTTTATTCTTTTTGGCTTTGGTCATAATTTAACTTTCGTTACTCAGCTGTCGCTCAATCGCCATGAGGCGATTGTATTTGCTCACGCGCTCGCCACGAGTGGGACCGACTTTGATAAAGGCAGAGCCGACGGCGACGGCGACATCGACCATGGTCGCATCGTTGGTCTCACCCCCACCACGGTGAGAGGTAGTGGTCATGAGACCATTTTTCTTTGCTAGTAGGCAGCAGTCGACAGTCTCAGTTAGGGTCCCGATCTGGTTGAGCTTGATCAGGATAGCGGAGATTGCATTTTGATCGATAGCTTTTTGGAGCCTGACTGGATTAGTCACTGTTAGATCATCGCCGATTAGGGGGATACCATATTTGTCGGTTACGACCTTTAGTTTGGTCCAGTTGTCCCAGTCGTCTTCGTGTAGACCATCTTCTATAGTTACGATTGGGTATTTTTTGAACCAAGATTCGTAGTAGGCGATGAGCTCATCAGGTGTGAGTACTCTTTTTTCGACTGCGAGATTGTAGTTACCATCTTGGTAAAACTCGCTCGCGGCTGCATCGATCGAGAAGCCGACTTCGTCTTTGGGTTTGTAACCTGCTAGCTCGATTGCTTCTGACATGTAGGTAAAGGGTGCTTCGTTAGTGGGGATACCGTTGGGGGCAAAGGCTCCTTCGTTACCGACATTGGTGCTTAGCTTATTTTTCTTTAGTACTTTGGCGAGTGCGTGGTAGCACTCCATGATCATGCGGACGTTCTCTTTGACACTGCTTTTGCGGATAGCAGAAAAACAAAACTCTTGAAGATCGGTTGTTTCGTCAGCGTGTTTGCCACCTTCGATCGCCACAACCATAGGCTGAGGTAGAGTTTTTAAGTCGACTCCTGTTTTGAATGTATCCATGATGTGACGATAGAGCTCGACCTTTTTGCTGCTAGCTGCGGCGTTGGCGACTGCGATACTGAGCGCGAGGATAGAGTTGCCACCGAGATTAGCTTTGTTAGGAGTACCATCAAGATCGATCATGAGCTGGTCGATGGCTCTTTGGTCATAGGCATCTTGTCCGATTAAGGCAGGTGCTAATACTTTAGTGATTTTGTCGATTGCATTCTGCATACCCTTGCCATTCCAGCGCTTGGCGTCGCCATCCATCATGACTGTGGCTTCGTGACTGCCAGCTGAAGCGCCATATGGGACGCTAGCTGTTGCATGACTACCATCTTCTAGTTCGACATAAGCTTCGATCGTGGGGTAACCACCTGAGGCTAAGATTTCGTAAGCACTGATTTTGGTTATTTTCATGACCAATCCTCCAATAATTTATTAAACGTTGCGACGTAGTTATTATCTGCTTGCTATATAAGTTAGGCAAGCCTACAAAGGTATTAACCCGAGTGGTACAATAAAAAGTTACAGCTACTCAAGATACTTAGACTTAATGCGGGTTGAGTTTGCACTTCAGGCGACAGCCTGAGAAATGTGAACTTCAAGTCCTGAAAGGACATGAGAAATGCCTCCAGAACTTATTTCTGGTAGACCCTCCAGAAACGAAGTAGTCTGGGAGGCTAGTGGTAGGTCAACTACTTTGGTAGTTTAGGTTGTTAAAAAAATTAAATAAGTGCGGGTATAGTTCAGTGGTAGAATGATTCCTTCCCAAGGAATAGATAGGGGTCCGATTCCCCTTACCCGCTCCAAATCACAACATTTTTGAAAACACTATATTAATTCCTTATGACTGACCATTTAAATAACCAAAAGCTACTTCAAAAACAGGCATATCTAGTAGTAGAGCAACTTGATTTGCGCAATATCCTTAATAATGTTGGAGATTTTCAATTAGTCGGTAGTATAGAGTATGGTCTAATGACCTCGAGAGATATAGACGCTAATTTAATGATGAATGAGTCCCCTACTGATTCTGATTTTTGGAGTATCGTTAAACCTATTTTCTCTAAAATAGGTGTTAAATCTATTACCATTGCAGATAACAGGTCAGGAGCTGAAGTAGACAGACCAAAAAGTATGTATCTAGGTATAAAGTATGAGGATAATGAGAAGAATATCTGGAAAATCGATATTAGATTTTTAGCGAAAGAGTCGGTGACTACTGATAGGATCGCGAAGTTGATCGAAGAGAATATTACTGATGAAACTCGACAGATTATTCTAAAAATTAAGTCTCTGGTATGTGACAACCCAAAGTACCATAAAGATTTTTCTAGTGTTGATATTTACGAAGCAGTATTATTGTCAAATGTAAAAAATATAGCTGATTTTAATAACTATTTATTAGCTATAGGAAAGAGTTTGTAGATTATTCTACTTTCGAGATATATGAAGAACTATACAAATATAGATGAATATTCCGCACATCAATCCATGGCCTTTAGGTCGTGCGTAGTTTACTTATTATTATGAGTGAGACAAAACTCTTTTCTGGACTAATGATCGTTGTACGTCATGCAAAACATGATTTAGTAGATGGTACATTAACTGAAGAAGGCATGAAACAATCGAGTATGTTAGCTGGAGTAATCATTAGTCTCCTAGCCGAATCTAAGCTTACAAATGATACTGTACAAGTTATGTGTGGCCCATCCCCTCGGACAGATCAAACAGCAATGATTATTGCTGAAGGACTGTCGCTGCCCACTGTATACAAAGTACCTGACCTCTCTTGTAGAAGATACCATGAATCAAGCCCTAAGTTGGAAGATGTTAATCCAGTTATGGGTGTCTTAAAAGCGCTTAGACCCAATACTAGAGGCATAGTTGTAGTATCGCATGACGAAATAATGGAAGATGTTACGTATGCACATAAGACACGCGATATAAACGCCCTAAATTTCAAGCCTCCACATGATAATGCTAGCGGGTATTTTATTGACTTAAATGGTGTGAGACGAAATATTTCATACACAAGCATTTAACTCTTCTTGCACTGAAATATAGTTGCTGTCAGTGAATTAGATTTTAATATTTCGTGCTGCAGATTATTAAATTGCATATCGTTAGTGTAGTCTCATAGTATATAATTCATTATATGTCGTTAGAGAAATTCAACAAAAATCGAGATAATCATAAATTTAATCTGCTTGCATTTGTGCATGCTTTAGTTGATAGAGTTGTCCACAAAGAAGACACGAATGAAAAGGAGTTTTTTAACTCTGATCGTAGTCGAAAGTGGGTGTTTTATAAGTGGAATTGGGGAGAAGGAGACGAGTCTGGTCAGTTAAATGCAGCGTTAGAAGTAAGCATTAATGGAAGTTGGGCTACTCTAATGAAAGGGATGATGAGATGGGATCAAGAGGGCGGTACGCCCGATTATGGTTTGGAAGTATCTGGGATTAATACAAATAATAATGTTTCTGTTATTTGGTACGATGCTGGATCAGGTGGGAAAAAAAGATGGAGTGGTATGGAGGTATCATATGCACGTGATCAGACACAAAAAGATGAAGTGTTAAGATTATTGAGAGAGTCGGGAGTAGTTGATGAGGCTGAGTTGCCTGAATACGTTGATTTTGAATCAACGCTTAAACTATTTATCGATCAAGCTAACAAGTTAGACTTCACTACACCAAGACTCATACAAAAAAAGTTGATTAAGTAATTTTTTGTGATAAAAATATAGTCGATTATTCTCTGCTACGAGAATGGTACGGATTTACTGTTCAAACCAATACTAGCTAACGTGAAGAATGAGCCCAACCTAGATGGTGCTGGGATGTTAAACCTTATACATGGCTAGGATCAGCTTTAAGTATGAGTAGAATAGCTTAGATTATTTTGGCTCAGCACTAAGAATGTCTAGCGCTTCGTTTAGAATAGCTGACCTAGTCTCTAGGTCATCTAGAGCCGTATAGGTTAGTTGATCACCTACGCTTTCTAGTTTTTTGTAACACCCGCTCCCGCAGACTTTATCTAGTCCTCTTTGCCAACTAACTTTTGATTTGGCCAAGAATAATTTGGTTGCTTGCTCCTGTCCTAACATCTCAAACAATCTAGTGGCTATTTTTATCTCCTGTGGGTAGCCGTCCATTTTGGCTGATGAAACAGCGGAGGACTCGCCTATGGTGAGAGCTAAGAGGTCTGTAACACCCTCCTCGATAAATGTGGGTGTGTCATCCCGAGGAGAATATGAGTAGTAATGTATTAGCTCATGTAACAGAGTGTAGTAGTAGCTACTAGGCAATACCGTATTTCTGCTCGCTATATACTTGATAAAGATACTACTTGGTGGCTCAAATAACCCAGCCTGGAGCTCGGGAGTCACCGGATATTCCAAGAATTGATCATACGAAATCTTTGCTGAGCTGTACTGTCTAATTAAAACTGGGATTAGATCCCTTGCTTCCTGTAAATATAATTCAACCTGCTTAATCTCTGCATCATACTCTGCAACTGAGGTGTTAATAATCTGAGTAGGTTCGCTACATTCTGCCTGACCATAACTACTTATGCAGTCTGACAATAGTGGCCGCACCCTGGCCTCGTATGCAGACTTATCACTCCGCAGGTTGTTAAGTGCGATCTCTGTATCTTTGATGTATTGGTTATTAATATTGATGTTTTTATTGACTGCCGCGAGGTAGGCTACATACTGCTTTTTTCTGGCTTCGACTTTTTTATTCTCAATTTGGTTATATTTGGATTCTTCGAGAAAAGTGATTGCGGGATCTTTGACACTAGAAAAGTTGGCCGAAACAAAAGACACTTTTATAGATTGGAGAGCTAGAGTTGATAAGATCTTTTCTAGCTGTTCTAGCGGAGTATCGGCTGATACAACCAGATTGTTGTTAGGGAATAGGATGACGTTGTGTGGGACACTAAAACTCTCATCCACACTCACGATATATGGCAAGATGACTGCTCGATAGAAGGTATCGGTTTCTTGAATACCTAGGTAGTTGATGGCGACTGATTGCTCAAAATCGCCGCTTAGTAAATGAATAGTCGCACTAGTTGATGCAATTTTTGTGACTGCGTCACCCTGTGAGTAGATAATGTTAGGATCAGTTTTGTTGGCTATAGCTGATTGAGCAGCAGCAACCTCTGCTCTGGCGACTGTTATTAATTTGTCTACCACATGAGTCTCAGCAACAACAATAAGTAGTAGTGGAGCAAGATAGAGTGCCTGAAAAGCGATAAATACCATAATGCTGAAGACAATATGTTTAAATTTTTTGGAAACATATTGATAGGCGCGGTTTAGTGACACGTATTCGATCAGAAGGACTAGCGCTACTAACGAGAAGATCGAAACATAAGAGTAGATGGTAAATGGTGAATCACCTGCCTGGCCAAACGCTGAAGTAAAAATCTCTCTAACTTTGAATAGATCTGTACTCGCCTGACTGTACTGGACAGTTTTGGAGTTGTAGGCAAACGATTCGTAATCTTTGAACGCGCCTAGGTAGATACCATAATTGAGGACTACAAATAGGACAGAAAATATTATTAATCTATTCCGTCTTTTTACCTCGGCCTGATGCGGGAACAGCTTGTTCTTTAGCCTCTGAAATTTACTCTCTTTTTGGAGAGGATTAAGATCTGATACCACTTCGGAAAGAGAATTTATCTTTTTGAATAGATTTAACATTCTTTTGATTGTAACAAAATAACCCAATATTTCCTGGTAAAATATATTGAATATGGGATCTACGACTGCTAAAAATACTACTGAGTACAATGAACTACAGTCAGGCGAGGAAAAGAAGATCTGCGTTACGCTCTCTAAGTATATTAACAATAACCTAAATGGCGTAGAGAACAAGATCTGGCACGGGTCACCAGTCTGGTTCCTCGATGGTAACCCCATCGTTCGTTATAGCAAGCTAAAAGCTGGCATAAAACTAATGTTCTTTAGTGGTGCCGATTTTGATGAACCTGAACTAGTACCTGGTTCCGGCAAATTTAAGGATGCCTCAGTAACCTATACCCAGCTAGAGCAGATAAACACCGATGATCTAGTGAGGTGGCTCACGAAAGCTTCTAAAATACAGTGGGACTACAAGAACATAGTTAAGCGACAAGGTGAGCTAGTAAAACTATGAACAAGTACACAAATATAGGTGAGTACCTCGCCAACTTTGAACCCAAGGTTAAAACGATCTTATCGTGGATCAGATCTACTGCTAACGAACTAGCGCCTGATGGTAGCTCGGAGGCAATAACCTATGGCATACCAACTATTAAGATATTGGGTAAGAACGCTCTCCACTTTGGAGGCTACCCACACCATGTAGCGATCTATCCAGCTAGCGATAACATGATAAGGCAGATACCAGAGCTAGAAAAACATCGAACAGGCAAAGGAACGCTCCAGTTTAAGCTGGGCGAGGAGATGCCTTACGAACTAATGAGTAAAGCAATAAAGTACCTAGTAACTACCTAATTTTTAGATTCTTTTTTGATGGTTTTCCAGTGGTAGAGGTAGACAGGTGTCCCGACTATAATCATGGCGAGACTGTTGCTAATCTGCCTTTTGCGCTGGTTGGCGGCTTCCATCTCTTGCATCTTTTTTTGTTCTTCTACGGTCTGTGTAACATTACCTTTTTCGTCTAAAACTGGACTCATGGGATAGTAACCAAACTCTTCGACTTTGAATACATATGTTTTTAGACCTAGATCGATGACCTGGATCCCGCCGATAATCGTAATAAGCAGTCCAACAAAAGAGAAGAGGTAGAGATAAAGTAGCCTGAGTGAGAACTTCATATGTCACCCTTTCTTGGTCAGATCTTTGACCATATATAAACCTACTCTAGCATATCCTATTGCTCGGTAGTACTCGCGAGTGCCAATACTACTAATGACTGCCATCTTTTTATAGCCAGCTGCGAGCGCGATATTTTCGGCTTCTTGCATTAACTTTTTGCCTAGTCCCTGATGCTGTGTTTTTTTAGTTAATTTGTCCTCGTGGCTCAAGGTCTTACCGTAGGTATGGATCTCGCGGATGATGGCGCAACCAGCAAGCTCAGGAAAAAGGGGCAAGGTAACAGTATCAAGATTCGGCAAACGCAAACGAAGAAGAGAATAGAGTCTTTGATCTTTTTCAAAAGTGAGAAGATGTTCAATCCCCCCATAGGTATTTAACTCTCGATTTATTAGCTCGGGGACGACATCGTATTCACCCGCTTTGACTTCGCGACAGCGAATACACTGGCAGGGTGTACCCTCTTTTATCAGCTCGGCCTCGACATACTGACGCATATTGGTCGTGTGGGTGCCAGCTGCTACCCACTTGCGACTGATGTCGCGAACGAGGCGATCGATGCGAACGTAAGGAGGGGTGATTTTGCAGATATTTTTGAGAACGTCTTTGAGTAAATCGTCGCTGTAGGGCTGGTACTCCCCTCTTTTCCATTCTTCGTGGAGCTCGGTCTTGGGGATGACCTGTGAGGGATAGACCTTTAAAAAGTCGGGCATAAAGCGAGGATCCTCGTACATGAGATGTGCCATCTCGACATCTTTGTCGGGATTAGACCCTGGCAGGTTGGGCATGTAGTGGTAGCAGACCTTGATCCCTGCGTCTTTAAGCATCCTCGTAGCCTCCCCTACTGCATCCAGACTATGACCACGCTTAACTCGCTTTAAGATCTCTTCGTCAAACGCCTGTACACCGACCTGCACTTTGGTGACACCAAGCTCTCTAAACAACTTAACTTCTTTTTCATCGATCCAATCCGGCCTAGTCTCGACACTCATGGCTACGATCCGCCTCTTGGCCGTCTCGTTGTAGACCTGAGCATCTTCTAAGGTCTCGCTTACTACACCATTGATAGTATCGATCATGTCTTTGAAAAAACTCCGTTTATAACTGTCTGGGTAGCTACCAAAAGTGCCACCAATTACGATTAATTCGATTTTGTCGGTGACGTGGCCTGTCTCTTCGAGCTGAGTTAAGCGAGACTCGATCTGGAGCTTAGGGTCAAAGTTCATCATTTTGGCACGCGCTGCCGCAGGTTCGTCACTAAGATAGCTCTTTGGCATACCTAGCTCGAGCGGGCAAAAAGTGCAGAGGCCTGGGCAGGTATACGCTTTCATCATCACAGCAAATGGGGTGACACCCGAGAGTGTGCGTACTTCGCGGGTGGTGAGGAGCCTAAGTAGCTCTGGAGTACTTTTAATTTTGCCCTCTTTGATTAATGACAAATACACTGCCCTAATATCTGAGTCACGCGGGGTCTTGCCCATCGCTTTACCAACCACGCGCTTGAGCGCAGGTAGAGTCGTTGGCGTAAGGAGTGTAAGATTAGCGTATATGAGCTCAGATAAAGATGTCATAAAGAGTGTGCAAGATTTTTACAACCAAGCAGGGGTACATTTTAGCAGAACCAGGCAGAAAAAGTATGGGAGTGGCAGCTCTAACTGGGTGGTGACTGATGAGTATCTAGCGAGACTAAAGCCCGGGCAGAGTGTACTAGACCTAGGGTGTGGTAATGGGAAGCTGGTCACAGCGTTACCTACAGGTGTCAATTATTTAGGCACCGACTTTTCGGAGACACTGCTAAACGAAGCCCGACAGCTGCACCCAGAGCATAAGTTTATATATGGCGATGTACTATCAAAAGAGGACTGGGCTGGACTAGGGACTTATGATGCCATCTTTTGTGTGGCAGTACTCCACCATATCCCATCGCGAAATAACCAAGTGTACGTACTAAAAGAGATTAGGAAACATCTAAACCCAGGTGGTTTTATGTTTTTAACTGTATGGAACCTGTGGCAAGAGAAGTTCCTTCAATATCACCTAGGGACGCATGTAGAAGTGCCATATAACAAAACCTGGAAGAGATACTGCGTGGCATATGAGCTGCCTGAGATGATGGAGCTATGCGCTGATGCAGGTCTGACTGTAGAAGAGATTTTTTATGCTGATCGTGCAGGAAAGAGAGCAGATATACAGAGTGGCGAGAACTTGGTGGTGATAGCTAACTAGTCTTTAAAGATATACTCACTGGTAAATTGGTTTGCACCCAATGACCGTCCGAAAATCCGATTGTCAGGTTCGTTGATAGTAGTACATTCAAATCTTTGACTAAGTGCGTCTGCATCTTGAGCCAGCAAAAGTAGCGTATTTATCATCGGAGAAACTGCTAATAATGAAATAATTGTTTGTGTGGAGGTCTCGATATCTAGCTGATCTGTTCTGTAGACAATTTTAGGCTTTTTTTTCTTATCTAAAAATTGCTCTAATGTATGTATTCTATCGTTCAGTAAGTCGGAAACCGAATATTCTGTTAGCCGATGAGCATACTGATCACATAATAATACTAAAGCACCTGAAAAGTTAACTGCTCTTCGGTAGTGCACTGGGTATATTCTACGATCTTTATCTTGTGACCAAGAAATCATATATACTTTCTCTATTGTTTATAACTTAAAGTAATGAGTGATTTGATCCCCACTCCAGCGACCTAGATACTCTGGGTACTTACTCAACTCACCTAAAGATATTTTACCAACAAATAATCTAAGTTTTTCAGATGCAGATAGCTGTCCGACTTTTAATTCGTTAGCGTAATACATAGCTGGTTTGATGATGTCTCCCCCGACACTAGTATCAATAAAGCCAAATTTGTGACGACTAGCTCTCTTCCAGGCCAGCTCGCTACTGGCTCCAAAGTCTCGGAAACATTCATATATATCTCGTAGACTCCCACCACCTAGACCGACGCTAGTTGCAACATATTCCATAGCATGCTGAGCTAAGCCATTATCGCTATTTGTATTATCCTGGCACCAGCTAGCTAGGCCCTCTTCTGTTGGGAGATAGTTTAGACTCTTTTTGATTTTGTTATGAAGGGCATTATAGTAGCGAATACAGTGGACTAGCTCATGATGGATCCCACCCTCCATCGAAAAATACTCGAACTGGATGTGGCTGCTGACCAAAATACTCTTGGCTTTGTGCTGAGGACGTGCATTGAATCCTCCCTGATCGGTTAGGATCACTTCTACATCAGTCAGTCCAAAATAGTCGAGTCCTTCACGTGTCAACCTAGCATATTCTGCTGCAGACCCTTTAGATTTTTCGCCTTTTACTTGAGCATTATTCTTTGCGACTTTCAATGTTTCATCCTCAATATTTACTTCAAATAGGTTGAGGGCAGCTGTGCTGATGTTATTGATGTCCTGATTGGTAATTGCATTGTATAAAACATGCTTTAAGGGGTTCTTAAATTGTAAGTCTTCAACCTCTTGATCCTGCCAAATGTAGTGAAAGACTGGGTTATATGTGTGGCTCCCCAGAAATTTTTCTTTTTCTTCTTGTAGATTTAATGGTGTGATTAAAGAGACTAGACTAGTCATACTGCAATTATACCTTGTGTTAAGATACAGATCATATGGCAGATAATAAAGCGTTTCTATTTGACATGGACGGAGTACTAGCTGATACGGAGACAGAATGGGAGCGAATAGGATTTGATCAACTCCTCAAAGAGCACTTTGGTGATGTACTATTTGCGAAGGTCGAAGTTCGAGGAGGAGTATCTATTAAAGGGATTTTTGACCTATATGTTGCCGCAGGATGGAGCGGCGACTACGAGCCATTTGAGAAAAAATGTATAGAGATGGGCGAGCGGATCTATGGCACTATTCCACTAACTGAGAAGCTAAACGAATTAATAAAGTACCTCGCAGGCGAGGGATATAAAATCGGAGTAGTGTCTAGCTCTCTGCTACCATGGGTAAAAACACTAGTGGATCGGATCGCAGAAAATAAATCAATCTCATTAATTTTGTCTGTTAATAATCACCCTACTCTCAAATCTAAGCCAGCGCCGGACCCGTACATACATGCCATGGAGAAACTGGGAGTAAAACCAGAGAAAACAATAATTTTAGAAGACTCGCAGACTGGTGTAACAGCGGCCAAAGCGAGCGGGGCACATGTTATTTGCTTTACAGAGTACCACCACGGCTACGACTGGCAACCCCTACCAGAAAATGCAGATTATTACGCCAAAGATGTAACCGAAGTCCGTGAGATCGTAGCCAAATTGAGCAGTTAATAGGATAATAGCCTTTAAGCCAGGATAGCTCAGTTGGTAGAGCAGCGGTATCGTAAACCGCAGGTCCAGGGTTCGATCCCCTGTCCTGGCTCAGACAACGGACAGTTGATCTCACCAAGGTTTCCCCTCCGGGGATTAGGCTTAAGCTTTGCTTTTGCCGTCACGATTCCCTGTCCTGGCTCAATATCAGCTAGTGTATACTCTAAGTTATGAGCTCAAGACTAGAGAGGATCAGGAGTAAGCGCGCAGGGAAGCAGGGAGTGTGGTTCCTGGTTATTGCCTTAGCACTAGTATTAGTTACCATCTTCTGGGGTCTACCAGCCCTCGCTCGCCTAGCAGGAAACATGATCTCGACAGACTCTACCCCAACACAAAAATATGAACTCAAGCCGACTCCCCCGATAATCTCTGATATCCCCGAAGCAACACATAGCGCCACAGTTGCAATCAATGGCTATGCGCAGCCAGGGATAGATGTCGTCATGTATCTAAACGGTGCAGAGATCGGACGCAAACTAACATCAGAATCAGGCACTTTTACTTTTCAGAACGTCCCAATCAATAGTGGTGACAACTCGGTATACGCCTATACATCGACTGCCCAGGGGATGATGAGTGAAAAATCGAAAGAATACACAATAACGCTAGACAACGAAAAGCCAACAGTGACTCTCGATTCGCCAAAGGATGGAGATGTGTTTAGAGGGACATCGCAGAGGATCGCTACTTTTGTGGGTGGAGTTAATGAAGAAGATACCAAGGTTTATGTAGGTGAGAGAATGGCAATACTTTCGAGCGATGGGACATTTAATCTACCTTACCAGCTAGTTGAGGGTGACCAAGATGTAGCGGTTAAGGCAGTAGATCTAGCCGGGAACGAAGCTGTGACTACAATTAAGCTGCGGTGGGAACCATAACCGCTTATTATGTACGGAACCTTCTCTTATAATGGTGGAGTTATTAATTACGATCTCTGCGGGACTGGAGAGACGATAGTTTTCTTGCATGGTTTTTCTCTTGATTCTAGAATGTGGGTTGATCAAGTAAATTATTTCAAAGCTAATTATCAGTGTCTAACTCTTGATATGCGAGGATACGGCAAATCCAGTTTGCCTAGTTGTGAATACAGTTACCACGAAGATCTTAAAGCACTACTTGATCACCTAGATATAAATAGAATGCATCTTGTTGGACTATCTTTAGGTGGAGAAGAGGCATTAAATTTTGCACTTGATTATCCCGACTACGTCAAAACATTAACTTTAGTTTCTTCTTCATTGGGTGGATATAGTAGTACAGTTGACTGGGATGTTCATATAAATGAAGTTGGTCTAGAACAAGCCAAAGTAAATTGGTTAAACCACCCCGTGTTTAGTTCTTCACATATGTACCCAGATGTATTATCACAGTTAAAGATGATGGTAGGCGACTACTCTGGCTGGCACTGGCAAAATTCTGGGTATAGAATACGGCCCAACAAAGCTGCTATTACGAGACTGGCTGAAATATCGCTCCCTGTACTAGTAGTTACCGGTGAGTTAGATCTTAGCTATTACCAAGAAATAGCTGCTATATTACAGAATGAGGTTAGAACAATAAAAAAAGTTGTCATTAACAACTCTGGTCACATGTTGACAATGGAGCAGTCGGATTTGTTTAACTCTATACTTGAAAAATTTATTTCAGCTTGATTCTTCCATTAACACCCAGAGTAGCGCAAAAGGATAGAACATCACATTGTTAAAGAGTGAGGCGATGCAGAAGAAGATTAGCATTGGTCGGTGGCTAGAGTCTAGATAGAGTGACCTCATAAACATCCCCCACCCTATTAGCCCGACTAGTCCAGTTGTCGATAAGACATAGAGATAGCTATTGTTAGGGCCTGTTGCGTGATTAGGGAGTGACCTTGTCTCTTGATCCAAAATTAGAGTGTTGAGACCACGACCAATGAAGAGGGACCAGCCATACTTTTTGACATATCCGAGATCACTGTCAAAGCGAGAAGTGATGCTGTACGTTCTAAGTAGGTTAGTCCCCTCCCCAAATCGCTCAGGCAGCGCAGTGATCGCTAGGAGCATGACGAGTGCAGCTACTAATATGACTAGTTTGTTTTTTATAAAGTAGAAACCCGTCATCATGAGCGAGAGCCAGACAGAGCGAGAATAGGTAAATAGGATACACGCAAAGTAGAAAGTATAAAGTAGAAAATTGAAAGATTTTAGATGCAACCTAGTAGGCACAAGTGAGAGGAGCGCGAGTGCCAACATAACTCCGGTGAAGGTAGGGTCAAAGTGAGGGAGTGTGAGGCGACTAAGATGATCGTCCCACCCGAGATACTGCGCCCAGCGCATGTCAGGCATCAAGAAATATTGCGCGAGGCCGAGCGTCAACATGATTATCCCAGAGATCTTAAATACATTAGGGTTAATCACTGTCTTTTTACTTTTTGTAATTAAATACACACAGAGATAGGATAGTAAACGTAGTGTGTAGAGCGCAGGTACTAAGAACTCTGCGGATGGGTAACTAAAGAGCGCGAAAGTCCAGCCGAGCAACAGCCCTACCCCAAATACTTTTAACCCCTTATTTGGTGTGACCGAGACAAGACTTTTTAGGTTAAAAGTGATGGTTAACAGTACCAAGAGATCATGGATAAAAAACGGCAAACCGGATATTTCAAACCTGAGGAGCTGGCCAAACCCGAGTGACAAAACAAGTGCAGTCAGTAAGAACCTGGTTATTTTTGTTGCCATAATAAGTAGTTTTTGGTGTGGGTCAGGTAGCTGTGCCACGACATCATAAGTGCATGAATAAGACCTGGGACACCGTCAAGAAACCCGAGACGGAAGAGATAGTTTTGGACAAATTTGGCTAGTGGATAGATCGTGATATGAAAAAAGTTACTATGCTGACCAGCCATATGACGCTCTTTGGCGGCTAGGGTCGAGTAATTGTTAATTTTGTCGACGAATACAGAGAGAGAGCTATGGGGATTGTGAATTATTGGGTTCTTGAGCGTCCCAACCAGCCCACTCCCCTGCCATTTTTCGTGCACTACCCCCTCCCAGTGACCCCAGTCCCTCTTGGCCAATCTAACAAAGTAAGCATTACCTGTCTCACCATAATGGAGGACTTTATTCAAAAAAGTGTCCTGCCTACGGATCTGGTATGCACTGTAAAATCGAGACCTTTTAGAATTTAGAGCATCCTTTAACTCCTGCTCTAACTCAGGTGACAAAACCTCGTCACTATCTAAAAATAATACCCAATCTGTCTTTGCGCTACTTAGCATCTTGTTGCGCTCTAGGGCAAAATCTTTGATATCGGGTGTACTTAGAGTGAGGACTGTGAGACCTGGAATATTCATGACTTACTGCCTATTATCATATTTTTTAACATAAAGAGCGGGTACATGATAAGCGAATATATGTAGGCAGTGGGGTAAACGTGCTTAAAGACGTATTTATTTACAAAGCGAAAATGGGAGACCCACTGGTACCGTGTGCGAGTAGCAATACTACTGCCAGATGAGCCAGCGTGCTCAGCCTCGACATCAGGGGTGATGTGGATAGTTGAGAGAGAGTCATACGCGCGCAGACAATAATCTACGTCTTCGTAGTAGACAAAGAAGCGCTCGTCGAACAAACCGATTTTGTCGATTAATTTTCTTCTGATCAACATGGCTGCTGCGGCGACATGCTGGGCAGGCTGAACCGTCTTTGGCTTGTTGTCCCAATTTTTGTGCCTAACCATTCCAGTCCATTTATTTAATCTGGCTCCCCAGTCGTAACCACGTTTGTGGTGAAGAATGGGTGTCACTATGCCGGCGGATGGGATCTTATTTAACACCAGGGTCAGCTGGCTAAAGCTACCGCGAGTGATGGTTAGATCATTGTTCATGAGAAATACTGCACCAACTGTCTTGTCTTTGAGCGCAAGCGTGATCCCTTTATTTACACCCTTAGCAAAACCAAGATTTTCGTGGTTATCGATGAGGGTCGTACCCTGAATAATATTACTCAGATCTTTTATATCGTCACTAGTATTGTTGATTAAGATGAGCTGGTGATCGCCAATTTTGGATTTGAGATTAGTTAGACAGCGCCTAGTCGTATCGATGAGGCCATAGTGGATTATGATGACTGTTATTTTCATTTTTTAATTTTCTTCGAGCAGCGGGATGCTGGGGAGACTACTGCCGGCGATCCCCTGCATCTCGCCATAGATACCGCTAATACCAGAGATTAAGACATCGACCTGCATATTGCGGGCCTTAAAGCTGCGCTCGGCACTGGCTGCTTCTTTGGCGATAGCGGACTTCATGTCTAGGTAAACCCGGAGCATCCGCTCTACATTCTGGGTAAAAACATTGCTGGTTACGTAATCGTAGAGGCTCTCGGCGGTTGTTTGTTTGTGGGCTGCAACGTGACGCTCGCGGGCTACATCGATCAAGTTTTTGCGAAGCAAGGCGGATAAGGGGGCAATTGAGTCTGGCATGAGAATCCAGATACCCTGGATCTGGGTAATGCTATCGGTAACACCTAGTGGCATGGCCTGGGTCACGATAACCCCGATATGCGCGCCGTCTCTGCGCATATCTTCTTTGAGCTTTGAGACCCAGAGCTCAGAGAAGCTCTTAGTCCGCTTACTCTCCCACAAGATTTTGCCACAAACGGTCCCTTTGTCTGTCCGGACAGTCTGCCTAATGTCTGCTCCGTTTTCGCCTTTTTTGACTTCGCCTACCTCGTCATATGGATACATCCTACGGAGCGTGTTTTCGAGATCTAGCTCCTGCACCTCGCCTTGCAGCTGCTGGCTGGTCTGACTGCCTTTCCTTTGTGCGTCGACTAACGCTGCTTGCATGTCTTTGATCTTTTTTTCGTATTCGTCTAGTTTGTATTTTTCTTTTTCTAGTATCGCTTTTTCGGCCTCTTCTCTGATTTTTTGCCGCTCTGTATCTAGTTGGCGAGTTTTTTCGAGTTCAAACTTTTCGCGAGCCTCCTCAATCTCTCTCTTTTCTTTGCGCAGCCGTAGCTCTGCTTCTTCGGCTACTTTGGCTTTTTGCTGCAGCTCTTTGATTTGATTTTCTTTGTCTAATATCTCGGTGCGCGCTTCTTCTTTGGCTTTTGACTTTAGCTCTTTTTCGAGCTTGGCTCTTAGCTCTACCTCTATTTCGTGAGTCAGGATATCGTCGGGAGAGAAACTGTGACCACAGGATGGACAGGTTACGAGATTTGTCATGTTTGTATTGTATACTAAACTATGGCCAAACCACATCATGTAGATGTACTTTTTAGTGAACAAGAGATCCAGACTAAGATCCAAGAGATGGCAAACGTGGTTGCCCGTGACTACCAGGACAAAGAACTAGTGCTAGTAGGGATCCTGCACGGTGGGGCAGCACTGCTTACTGATTTTGCACGTGCACTGTGGAAAGCAGGCCTTACTACTACAGTCTACAAAGATTATATTGGGATTAGTAGCTACGAGAGCGGCGTGGATAGTACGGGAGCTGTCAACTTTACCAAAGAGCTAAAGAATCCGATTAAGGGACGTCACGTCTTGATCGTTGAGGATATAGTTGATACGGGTAGATCGCTAGATTCGGCAATTAAAGTACTAAAAACTAGAGAGCCGCTGAGCCTAGAGACCCTCACCCTACTATCTAAACCGAGCCGGCGCGAGACCCCGGTACCACTCAAATACGTGGGATGGGAGATACCAAATACTTTTGTCGTTGGATATGACCTAGATTATGATGAGATGTATCGATCGATGCCGTATATAGGGCAAGTAGTCTTTGATTAGTTGTTAACTATTCTTTAGTCAGTGTGAGAGTTGCGGCACCCCATAGATCGAGATCTGGGTTGAGGAGTCTGAGTGTACCCTTACCATCGGGTGAGTAGCTAAATGCATAAACTTTGTCTTTAAAGTTGGTTATGATCGTACCGTTACTGTCCCCGCTCCAGTTGCCGTATTCGATTACCTGACTGTCTTCTGTCTGAGAGTTATATGTGAGCGTGGCTGTTCGATCTTTATTTAGCTCGATCTTAATGGTCTTGTTGGTGAGCCGTCCTGCTGTTACTGTGACGCTATAGCTACCGAGCATATTTGAGGCAGCTGGATTCTGGGTGACCTCGCGGCGTAGCCTGTGCTCTAGGGCAATCTGACGGAGGGCGATCGCGACGGCAACACTAGCGAGCAAGAAACAGAACAGTAGTGCCATGCCTGTATGAGAGGTGGTCTTTGATTTTGAGACACGCTTAGTTTTGGTAGATTTTTTCATAGGGCAGTATATTAACTGTAGCACAGCTACAAATGAATATCTAATTTTCTTAGCAACATATTCGACTTGCTATACTATGCTAATGACCGATCTAAAATTTATACCCATAGAAGGTGAGCCAAACCCAGAAGATAAGCAGGTGATGGTAGATGGCATGTTAGCGTACCATGCGAGCAAGGGACATCCACGAAAGTCTGAGTCTTATACCGTATTAGTAAAAGATGAAAGTGCTAAGCTACTTGGTTGTGTCATAGTCTCGTTTATGTGGAATGGCATGTCAATCCAGACACTGTGGGTGGATGAATCTGTTCGTTGCCACGGTTTAGGAAAGAAACTAATGGCGATGGTCGAGGCGGAGGATATTAGGCGTGGATGCACGATCGCCTATACAGACACCTTTACGTGGCAGGCACCCGGGTTCTATGAGAAGTTAGGTTACACGCTCTATGGCAAGCTCGAGGGTTTTCCAGAAGGTAATGCTCTTAGTTATTACTGTAAAAAACTTGTCTAGATTATAATTTTCCGGTATTGAAATCTTGAATGTGATTAATTATATAGTGATGATAATTTTACGCTCTGCTTATTGCGATCGTAGTTAGATCTTGCTCTCGCTATCGATAATTTCTGGTACTTTATTATCAGGGCAGGAGAATTGATGAGTTCCACGAGTTTTGATCGAATTGAGTAATATTCTGGGTCGCATAGAACAGCTGCATTATCTACTACTTCGGTGATCGCACCTGTGTTGGTTGTGATTATGGGCAATCCACATGCCATCGCTTCTACTAGAGCCATACCATACTGCTCTTCCCATGTGGCAGTAGCCATGCTCGGCAGCAGAAAAATGTCAGCCTTTTGGTATTCTTTAATTACTTCTTTATATGGGAGAGAATCTATCCACTTAAAGTCTATACTGCCCCCAAATTCCTGTCCGAGCTGATTCCAGATATCTATGCCTTTTTCAGGAACTCGCCGCGCGACGGTTAGAACGATGGGATTAGATGTAGTAGCTCGCTTAGTTGGTGGCTTAAAGTGATTTAAGTTAACACCATAGTTGATCACTTTGATTTTTTTGGGATTAACACCCTCTTTTATCAGCGCCACTTTAGCTCGTTCTGTTGGAGTATGAAAGATGTCTACATATTGATATGCTTCTTTTTTCCATTGCCTTAATCTAGAGAATTTTTCATTGTTGTGTGGGATTGTCTCCCAGCAGGTACATACTAGCTTTTTGATCTTATTGGCTCTCCGCAGCTGAACAGCCTGGTGGGTGTAGGGAGTGTAGGTCTCGGCAGTGTGGAGGATGTCACCTTGACTGACCAGATTCTCTAGACCTAGTAGCCACTGCTCACCACCGATCAATCTATTAAGAATCTGCTTGCGAAATGGGAAGGTGGGTAGATCTGTTGGGGACCATAGTTGAATGGTGGGGAGACTGGTGGTAGTGAGTGGGTGGCGTGAAGTGATCAGCTTTATGGCGTGCTCCTCTGCTATCGGCTCGTAGTTTTGTAGCTCGTACTGATTGGCATGGGAGGCACGAATGATGTATGTGGTCATGATATAAAAGCTTCTCTAGCTGACAGAATTAATCTTTCGAACCTATAAATTACAATTAGCAAAACATATACGAAAGTATTAAATTGTTTAGACGCATAATATTCACGAGAACTGTACCATGCGGCATGTGATATTTTATATTTGCTATTACTACTAGCCCCACCAACATGATTAATTACACTGTGCGGGCAATACATTATCTTTGAACCTATTGCAGTAGCTCTCATGCATAGATCTACATCTTCTAAATACATGAAATAATTTTCATCAAATCCATTTAGCGTACGAAACGTATTTCGATCTATCATCATAAAACCCGCTCCAACTCCATCAACATACTGGTCATTTCTTATCACTTCTTGTTGAACGTAGAAATTGCTTGGTATTCCAGTCAACTTACCTATATTGCAGAATTCTAAAATCATAGTTCGTAATCTAGGTTTTCTAAACACGGTTCTATGTAATTCTGAGGATCCTGGTTTCATTGATTTACCGCCAATGATATTTGCACCATAGCTGATCATATGCTTATACATAAGTGTAATAGCACTATGATGCAACAAGGTGTCAGGATTCAGGAACAATATAGTTTCTGAAGCGTATCGTGCACCTAGATTACAACTACTTCCGAAACCTTTATTATTGTTTTTATAAATTATATTAATCTTAATTAGTTTTCTATATATTTTTATAAGTTCTTTGAGTTTATTTTTGTCACTAGAATTATTGTCCACAATAATTATATTGAGATTCTCCAAGTCGTAATCCTGTTTTAAAACTGAATCGAGTAACTTGCCTATGTGGTCTGAAGAATTATAAGTCACTATGATAATAGATATTGACATATCAATGAATTTTGTGTATTTCTTAATTAATGCCTTATATTTTGAAGTACTTTGTTACTTTAATTGCATTACTTTTAACATTGTTCAATGCTGGTTCAGTTAGTGCTAGAGTAGATTATACATTTTCTGATAAGTTCGATAACATATCTAGCGATTTTTCAGATTGGATCACAATCGATGGTCACCCGATACCTCTAATTGAAACAATCTCAGGAAGAACAATTTCCACATTAAATAACAGTACGCCTACCTCATTCTCTTACATAGGACATAAGTCGTCTGATAAGAAAGTGGTTAACTTAAGCTTTGATTTTTACGGTGGATCGGGCGCACCGACTCAAGGGGCAGGGTTTATGCTTACAGATAAGGTGCCCGAATATAGCCAGAGACCTCCTAACGACTTTGATTATTATACGTTTGGTATTTGGAATATAGGTGACAAGTATTACTTACTCTCTCCACTTTGCGATTATTACGGTGGTTGTGGTCTTAGTGTTTATTCAAGAGCTATTTATGAGGTACCTCGAAATACATGGAACACAATATCATTGATATTCAATCAAGATACTGTAATTCTCAAAATGAATGATTTGGAAAGAGAATTTCATCATGATGGGACAAATTTACCTAATGGAGTATTCTTCGGAAACTCTGTTTTAGCTACTAATCCTCAAGTATGGAAAAGTTTTTCCATTGATAATTTTACAATTTCATACGGAGACCCGCTAGACAATGTGGCTTCATCTTTTCCCTACTACTCTCAGCGGGACCCTGCATGGAGAGACTTGCCATATGATAGTGTGAGTGTGTGGGCAGGGACAGAATTGAATAGTATCGAGCGTTGGGGATGCGCGATCACATCTGTTGCGATGGTACTAAAAGAATACGACATTAAGATGCCAAATGGAGATGTAGCTAACCCAGACAAGCTAAATACCTGGTTATCTACGCAACCAGATGGATATATTGGAAATGGTCTACTAAACTGGCTGGCAATCAGTCGCCTAGCTCGAGAGTCTAGAGTGGCGGGGAACTCACCCACCGATCTAGAGTTTGTTAAGAGCTATGGCAGCGCAGCCGATGAGATTGATAGTGGGCAGTACCCAATAGTTAATGAGGGTGGACACTTTGTAACCCTTTACGACCATGACGAGACAAACTACATTGTCAACGACCCATTAGATGAGACACGTCAATCTAAAGCAAAATCTGATCCATTAGTTAGTATAAATACTTATACCCCTAGTGATACAGACTTATCCTACCTGATGATCGTGGGCGAGTCGAATACTGAGCTAGAGCTACTACATTCAGGCACGAGCGTAGGTAGCTCATATACTGAGAGCATACATGATGATATCGGTGGTAGTGCAACAACTAGCGCCAAGGTGGTGATGCTACCAAAGCCAGCTGATGGAAGCTATCGACTAAACGTTAATATTCCTGGAACAACTGGTTCGCAGTTTAAAGTGTATGCATACAACACTCTTGGTGAAGTTGATATTCTTGATCAGTCAGCTCCGACTGGTGAGAGTAGCTGGAATATAAACTACGTGAGTACTGGTAGTGATCCATCCATTACCCCACTAGACACTACCCCGCCAGAATACGTCAGCACCAACACCTTTAGTGGTTGGTATAAAACCGCGCAGACTGCCAAATTTATGTTTAGCGATCCAAATCTCCCTACGGCGTTTGTGCCACCAACCTGTGTGATCAGTCGTGAGGGGAAGAATCAGACATGTACTATCACTGCAAATGTGTGCGACAGCTTGAAAAACTGCAAGAGCTACACTCTTAAGAGTAATCCTGCCAATATTGATATGACACCTCCGAGTAGTGTCAAACATATTTGGGGTATTGGTATGCGACCAATGAGCCTTGTCAGCTGGGCACCGAGTCGTGATGCCATAAATTACATTGTTGAGTGGGGAGCAGAAAAGAACGCAATAACTAACCGCATCGAATCAAGAAGCAGCTGGCAGTGGCTACCGACACCAAGAGTTAAGCAGATATATGTGAGAGTGACTGCGGTAGACCGAGCAGGTAATCTAAGTAGTCCCTCTAAACTAGAGAAAATAAATATCCACTCACATTATTGGCGCTGGTAATAAATGTTCTTCCACAATTTAAGTGTCCACAATATATAGGTCTTGGGGTAAAAATATAGAGCGCGGAGGGAGGGAATAATACTCGCGGGGAAGTGGTACCACTTGTGAATAAATTTGAGACAGCTGACTAAGCTTAGCTTGATCTTGCCTCTTTTATCTGCAAATGATGACGAGGTATTATGTGTGACACAAACTGTCGAATTGAGCCAGAGCTCATACCCAGCTCTTTTTGCTCGTACGCAGTAGTCGACATCTTCGAGGTACATAAAGTAGCGCTCGTCTAAGAGACCAATCTTGCTAAAGACATCAACTCTCATTAGGACACAGGCAAAGGTCAGGTGATCGTACTCAGATTCGTTCTTTGGTAGCTTGTCAGTGTTAGTTAGTGGGAATGTGCAGTTAGCCCAGTTAATACTGCCACCTAGGCCATAAGTTAAAGATCCTGGCTCTTTATGAGCTGGTGCGACTATGCCTGCTTTTTTGTGAACTTTGAGTGAGTTTAATAGTGGTTTAAGAAATACTTTGGGGACGCGCACATCGGGGTTGAGCAGTAGGACGTGAGTAGCACCATGCTCCAACGCATAATTGATACCAAGGTTATTGCCGGCGGCAAAACCAACGTTTCCAATTGAACTGGTATATACAATATCTTTTAACTGAGTACTAAAGTACTTTTTATTATCCGTCTCTGAATTGTCGATAATGACGAGCTGAGTGTTACTGGGGATGTCACTCGATAGGAGAGACCGTGCAGCCTCTACTGAGTCTAGCGGATTATTGTAGTTGAGGATGAGAGCAAATACTTTGGTCGCCATGAGTGGTATTATAGGCACATGACCAAAGAACTGCGAGCTGCGCTCGATGTAATACTCTCTAACATGAGCGCCCAACCACTAAAGGTACTGGAGATCGGCTCACGCGTGGCAGATCATCAAGACGAGATCTGTGACCTGCGACCGCTACTACCAAAGAGTAAATATATCGGGCTCGATATGCAGGACGGTGTGGGAGTAGATGTGGTAGCTGATGCTAACAACCTCCCCTTCCCTAACCGTAGTTTTGACCTAGTAATATGCCTTGAGACGCTGGAGCATGCAAATAACCCATGGAAAATGTCAGAAGAGATTAAGCGAGTGGTCAAGAAAAATGGGGCAGTTATCCTGTCTTCACAACAAAACTTCCCCATCCATATGCACCCATCTGATTACTTCCGCTATACACCATATGGGCTAGCCACTCTGGTGCCAGAAAAATGGCAAAAAGTAGTACTCGGAATATCTGTGCCGTTTGATAACGAAGTAAAGTTAAACCCCAAACACGTTATAGCGATCGCCTGGAATAATAAGCTATGGAGCAAAGCGACTCTAAAGAAGCAGTTAAAGAAGCAGGAACATAGTATTGGAGGCCACAAACCATATAGACACAGATTATTTGACGCGATAAAGATAATTAAGCGCGCACTAAACGAAGCTAATTATCGTCAAGAGATACACTTTTTTGAGTAGTGATTAAGAGGACTGGTACCATAACCAAGAGACTGGTAACACTGCCATAGGCGATGCTCATTACACCGTACCCAGAGTATGTTAATGAGACGACTGCCAGCTCGATAACGAGCGCGAGGAGTGCGTAGAGCGAGGATCTGCCAGCCATATTGTGACTATCTAACATAGTACTAGCAAGGGGTGTTAAAACTAGCAGGAGTCCGTAGTAGCGATAGGTGAGAAGAAATGTATGGAGGTTACTAGCGAGCTCCATGTCTCCTAGCCACCAGTAAAGAATACTGTATCCAAAGTATGAATAGAGGTATATAGCAATAATACCTAATGCAAGGAGGGATAGCTGTGAGTAGGTATAGTAGCGCCTGAGTTTGGACTTATCCTGACTATTAATACTGTATGGGAATATGGCGATCGCGAGTTGTGAGACTGCTCCCGCGGCTTTGGCTATCAAGCTAGAGCTGAGAGAGAGGACGGTCAGTGCGACAGCGTTACTGGCAAATATTAGTTTGGGGTACTGCGCCTGGAGTGAGTTAACTAGTTTGCCGACTTGTAGTTTTAGACCGTATTTTATTATTTTTTTGGCGACAGGCATTGATAAGTGTTTAGTAATACTTGCGGGCGTGTACATCGCCATAACCAGGATGGTAAAGAGTGTTGAGGCTGACAAGCTGATCAGAATACCAAAAACACCGTAGCCAAGATAGGCGAGAAAGGCGGCAACTAACGTATTGGTAGTGCCTATTACAAACGCTCGCAGGTTGACCATCCCAAAGTTCCCCTGCGACTCGTGATACGCCTGATAGTGTCCTAGGATAAAGGTATAGAAGATTAAGAAGCTGAGATATGGTGAAAACCAGATTAAAGTAGCTAGTGAAAAAAGAGTTCCGAGAGTAGTATGCAAGAGGAGTGATGTGGATAGTATCTGCTTGGTTAGAACGGTTTTGTTTGACCGTGCGAGCTGGTACACGACGGAGCGAGAGAGTCCGAGGTCGACCGAAGTAACTAGGGCTAGGACTCCAAGTGATAGTACGTATGTGCCAAAGTTGGTGAGACCTAAATAGCGGATCAGAGTAGGGGTGGTCGCGAGACTCGCGATAAAGAGGTAGATGTAACTAGTGAGGTTGAGGACTGCTGAGCGTTTGACAGAGTAGCTCATAGGCTACTTGGCGGCATCGATCGCGCCTTTGACGTTACCCATGGTTAGCTCGGCTTCGGCTGTGGGGATGGTGCCAAAGACGTCGACGGGCCAGTAGCGGAAGAATGCGCGCCCTACGATATTAGTACGTGGGACAAAGCCCCATTCACGGGAGTCGGAGCTGTGGAGGCGATTGTCACCCATGACTAGGTACTGACCATTTGGCACCTCGGCGGTTGCGCCGTCGCGCAAAAAGCGACCTGGAGCGACTTTGCCTGGGTCGTTAATATACTCTTCGTCTAGCCTAGTGCCATTGAGATAGTAATAACCATCTTTGACCATGACCATGTCGCCAGGAACACCCACGATGCGCTTGATAAAGTCTGTCCCTGCATCTTGGGGAGAGTGGAAGACTACTACGTCTCCCCTCTTTGGACTACTAATGCGATAACTGATTTTGTCGGTCAGGATATACTCGGCGTTGTGAAAGTTTGGCTCCATACTCTTACCATCTACCTGATGTGGCTGGAATAGGAAGATGTAGACGACGGCAAAGATGGCGAGAGAGACGACGATGGTCTCTAAGAAGTCTAGGAAAAATAGCCAGAGATTACGTAAAAAGAACATATGAGGTAAGAATACTGCGCATGGTAAAATAGTGCAAGTCTAGAGCTCCCTTAGCTCAGTTGGTTAGAGCGCTTCATTCACATTGAAGAGGCCTCTGGTTCGAGTCCAGAAGGGAGCACTAAGCACATGTTTGCAGTAGCGTACTTGACTCGCCTGATATGATTTCTTCATGAGAATAGAAACAGATATGTCTATAGGTGAAAAACTACTTACGCAATTTGTAAATCTTGCGTATTTATTTGGTAAGTACTGCTATGGCATCGAGATTGATGATAGCAATCGTGGAGGTTGTGTCGAATATATCGATGATGAGATAACTGTATTTGCATCTTCACTTTCGAGTGAAAATCCAGCATGAAAATGAATTACACATTCTCTGTGTGAGATAGTGTTGGCAACAATAGATTCGTTAGTTTTTGTTTTCCGAACCGTCTGATCCGTTAATTAAGACATTAATGAAGTTAAGTATTGCTTGAACAGGTTGTGACCATTCGTATATACGCCCGTCACCCAGAAACCATCCTGGTATAGGGTTACCTTTTCTAATTGTCTCAAGGAAGCTCATATGGATCACCTTTCTTATTTTGCTAGTGAAAGAATGCGTTGCAGGTGGAGCTCGGTTTCTTTTGGTGTACCTTTGAGGCGGATTAGGACCTTGGTCTCGCGCTTGCTACGAGTTAGCTTGACCAGTGATTTATCACCAAAGGCATCCTGGAGCTTGGCCTGGAGCCTAGAGATTTCGTCTGAGATGATAATCGTTTTTTTGGTGTTACCTGTTTTGTCGCTAAAATCTTTCTTGAGGCGCCTCGCGATCTCCTCAGCTCTCCTGACACTCGCCCCTTCTTTGAGCACTAGCTTGTAAGCTTCGATCATGAGTCTGGTGTCATCGATACTACTAAGCGCTCTTGCATGCCCTTCGGAGATCAGGCCGCCAATAAGACCGTCTTTGAGTGCGTCTGGTAGATCTAGTAGCTTGAGGGTGTTACTGACATAGGCAGGAGACTTGGCTACCCTCTTGGCAATATCTGCGTTAGCTAGACCAAACTCGTCCATCAGTCGCATAAAGGCTTTGCCGCGCTCGATCGGATTGAGGTCGGAGCGCTGCACATTCTCGACGATTGCCATCTCGAGCATACCCTGAGGGGTCGTCTCTTTGATGACTACTGGGACCATGGTGAGGCCCACTATCTTACTAGCTCGCCACCGACGCTCTCCAGCAATGATCTGGTAGCCGGCAGGAGTATGAGCTAAGACAAGTGGCTCTAGGATACCGTGCTCTTTGATCGATTCAACTAGATCAGCGACTGTTTCTGGTCTAATGGTGCCGCGGGGCTGGAGCGGATTGGGCTGGATTAGGTTAATGTCGAACTCGGCTAAATGCTGACTAGGTTTGTTACTCATACTAAGAGATTAGCATGAAACGACAACGCGTGAAAAGATGACAGAGTAGATCTGACTAGAGCAGAAAATTATTTTGAGACTACTGAGACGAACTGCTTGCCTACACGAGTAAAGAATTTGACTATCCCGTCTTTCATGGCAAAGAGAGTGTAATCGCGACCCATACCTACGCCAACGCCTGGTCTGGTACGAGTACCAACCTGTCGGAGGATGATCTGGCCTGTCTTGATCTTTTCGCTACCGTAGATCTTGACGCCACGACGCTTGCCGGGTCTAGTTGTTGATTGACGTGTTGCTCCACCTGACTTGACGTGTGACATAGTATTATTTTTTCTCTAATATTGTAATGTTTCGAATGACTGTCGCCCCTGGTTTGCCATAAGCGACTGACGAGATGTAATTGTAGCCGAGAGATACTAATGTGTCAACGGAAATAGTCGGGATCACCCGGCCATACACCGCAAAACTGGGGATAGTCATAACTACCCTCCCTCCGACTGGCAGGATATTATGCCAAGATTTAAAGGCACCACGGTAGAGTTTGTCGAGGCCACGGGCGATATCTTTGATTTTGTCCAAGGGTAGTGGGTTTCGCTCATCTAAGAGTGGACCCATATAGGGTTCGGTGGCTATACAGTCGACTGATGCATATGGAGGGTGAGTCGCATCAGCTAACTGGATCTGGTATTTGGTGCCCTCTAAACGATAAATGTCACAGAGCCAGTCTAGGTTGGCTACGGACCCGGTTATTGCGTTGGGATTGGTGTCTGAGCCATAGAGAGTTTTAGAACCCAGTAGTGCCGCCTCAGTCAGGACTGTGCCGGTGCCACAGAAAGGGTCGTAGAGAGATTTTGCATCATCACCGCGTAGTGCCAGGTTAGCCATGATCCGAGCCACTTTTGGTGGCAGCATACCGCGTTTGATGTCACGATATGGTTTGTTTCTGTCACGCTTAATCCAATCCTCGGCGTCAAAGATCCAGTTGGTAAGAGCAACTACTACACTCGCCTCTTCTTTTGGATCTGGCAATATATTGAGCTCGGCGACGTGCTGGTGCGAGAGCATGACTAGCTCATGCTCACCTGTGTCCATGCTGACAAAGCGGATAGGACGAGTGACATTTGTTTTGAGAGTGTGGAGATCGGACTTATCTAGAGATACATTTGCATAATCAGTTATTGCCACATTTTTGTTGGGCACATCCTTTAGCGACTCCTCCAACAGCGTAATTACGTCATTTTTGAGACCGGTCTTTACGGTCTTGGCCACTTTGCGTAGCCCACCAACTGTCGAGATCCGTGGCATGAGCGCCTCGTCCTCTATTCCTCTAATAATATGTGAAGTTACGGCCTCAAACTCTGAATGGGTAACACTCTCTAGTTCTAATTGACTAAGGGGTGGAGTATTTCCGAGAAAATAATAGTACATGAGGAGAGTATATACCTCTTAAGGACCTGGGGATAAAAAGTTTATTTAGCAGCGGCTTTTTTAACTGCTGGTTTCTTAGCTGGTGCTTTTTTGGCTACTTTAACTACTTTTTCTGCCTTTTCGACTTTTACAGCTTTTTCTACCTTTTTGACTTCTTTAACTTCTTTGACTACTTTGGCGGGCTCTGTACCGATACTCTCGATTTTGACTAGAGTATAGGGTTGGCGGTGACCGCGGAGCTTGCGATAACGTGATTTACTTTTGTATTTGAAGACCTGGATTTTGTCGGCTTTGAGAGTACCCATGGCGGTACCAAATACCTTGATACCAGATAGGACTGGAGCACCTAGCTCGACTTTGTCGCCGTCAACATGGAGGAGGACTTGGTCAAAGACAACAGCACCCTCTGCTATGTCGAGTTTCTCGACTTTGAGAGTCTTACCAGCGATTGCCTGATACTGTTTGCTACCTGTCTTGATTATTGCGTAGTGCATAGATGTGGATTATATACCACACACATACCAGATGGCAATCTTTTAGGCTTATTCAGCCATATTTTGCATCTGGGTAGTGTTGAGGCACAGGCCCTAGTTACCGGATTTCTAGCAAGCGTTTGTGTTTGGCACCATTAATAATGCTACTAGAGAGACCGAGGATCATGGCGGTCGAGAGGATGGAGCTGCCACCATATGAGATAAGAGGCAGGGTAATACCAGTAACTGGAACGATACCGATGTTCATGCCAATATTTACGATCGACTGAAAAGTAAAATAGGCAAGAGCACCTGCGAGAATCGAGCGATTTTGACGTGAATCGGCCTTAGTTAGATATGTGAGGTGGCGAAAAATAAAGATCCCGGCGACAGCGAGCATGCTAATGGATCCCAGGAGGCCTAACTCTTCGGCGACTGAAGCGTATGCAAAATCGGTGTGACGCTCGGGCAAGAACCTAAGGTGGCTCTGGGTCCCCTGCCCCAGCCCTTTGCCCAATATCCCACCTGAGCCGACGGCGATCATACTCTGGATCACGTTATAGCCACTACCTAGTGGGTCAGCAAAAGGGTCGAGAAAAGTAGTCAAACGTTTGACCTGGTAATCTTGTAAATTGCTATAAACGAGTGGGAGTGAGGCGACAAAAATAACCGTACCGATAGCAATATATCGCCACGGAATGCCGGCGATAAAAACCTGCGTCAGCCAGATCGCAGTAATGACCAAAGTGGTGCCTAGGTCTGGCTGCAACAAGACCAAGACAGCTGGGACCGCAAAGCTAGCCGTGTTAATCAAGATATTTAGTATATTTTTTGGTGGAAAGTGCTCGAGGATATAGGCAAATGCGAGTATTAGAAATGGCTTGGTTAATTCTGACGGCTGAAAACGAAAACCACCAATGTCTAGCCAACTAAGTGTGCCGCGAGTACTAGCGGCAAAGATAATAGTCACGATCAAGGCGATAATACTACCGATGTATCCAAAGGCCGCAAAAGATTTATAGACACTGTCTTCTTGGCGCGATAAGTAAAGGAAGATAAATAGACCTACGACCAGGATTATGGCTTGTTGTACAAAGCGATCTGGCGAGACAGAACCGAGCATGACGAGGCTTAGACAGCTGCCGAGAGCGTATCCCAAAAGGAGGAGTGGGTCAGCATGCAATCGCATAATGTTTAGACCTTAGTGACAATGAGCGAGTCCCCTATAGTTAGGCTTGTTGCGCCTACTTTTGCTTTGATCTCTTCTGCCCATGACTCAGGGAAGGCAGGTACTACAACTGTTATTTTGTCCTGAGGTTTTAGACCTTGTTTTTTGCGTGCTCCCTGGATGTCACGCATGAGGTCCCGCGCTTTACCCTCGTCTACGAGCTCGGGGGTAAGGATGGTGTCGAGCATGAGATCAGTCCCCACCTTTATTTCTTTAACATTTAGCTCGTTTTTGATGACGTCTAATAGATCTTTGCTTAGCTCGTGGTTGATGGTCAAGCTTGCTAGTGGTTGGCGGAGCCTAAGGTTAGAGTTTTTGCGCAGTGCGTGCGCTGACTCAACGATATCCATGACTATATCCATATCTGATTCGAGCTTAGTATCTACGAGCTCTGTATTTACACTTGGCCATTCCTCGAGATGGATCGAGTCTTTGGTGTGAGGCAATAATTGGTAGATACGCTCGGCCATAAAGGGCGTAAAAGGAGCCATTAATAAATTGTATTTGGAGAGCGCATAACCAAAGACTGCTTGACTAGTCTTATCATCCCTTAGGCGTTCGCGGGAGAGTCTGACATACCATGTTGAGAATTCTTTGGCAAAAGCCATGAGTGGTCTAGTGGCACCTACTACGTCATAGTTATCCATGCTTTTGGTCACGAGCTCGGTCAAACTCTCTAGCTTGGATAACAACCATCTATCCAACGGGTGTTTTGGCTCGACAGAGGCGTCGACCTCTACATCATTACAATATGTTTGGTAATACACAAAAATATTCCACCAAATGTTCATGACGTTTTTGCGAACATCATCTACTGCGCTCTCGCTAAAGTTAAGATTGTCGGCTTTCATGACTACACTACTCATTAGATAAAGGCGGAGCGAGTCGACACCAAACTTGCCAATCAAGACATTAACATCGGGATAGTTCTTTTTGCTCTTGCTCATCTTGGTGCCATCCTCGGCCAGGATCGTGCCGGTAGTTACTGCGTTCTCAAAAGCTGGCTTGCCAAAGAGGGCCACAGACATGACGTGGAGTGTATAGAACCAGGCTCTGGTCTGCGCGATGTACTCGACGATGTACTGCGCTGGGTAGCGAGACTCAAAGACTTCTTTGTGCTCAAAGGGATAGTGGACGCTCGCATAGGGCATACTACCGCTCTCGATCCAGCAATCAAAGACATCTTTGATCCTAGTCCCCTCCTCTGTTTTCTCATCGTCGACCCAGACTTTGAGATCATCAACATATTCACGGTGGATGTCGTCTAGTGGGCGGACACGGGGGTCCTCCCCTACGAGCCATTTTTGTAATTCGGCAATGCTACCAATTACTCTGATTTTGCCAGTTTTGTCGCCTTTCCAGATAGGCATGGGGGTACCCCAATACCTGGAGCGACTAATGTTCCAGTCGGGCGCAGTCTCTAGACCCTTACCAAAGCGGCCTTTTTTGAGGAAAGATGGATACCAGTTGATGGACTCGTTAGCAGTGGACAAATCATTTTTGATCTTTTGGATGTTTATAAAGTAGGCAGGGAGCGCATTGTAAAAAAGTGCTGTTCCACATCGGTAGCAGAATGGGTAGGAATGGGAGGTCATCTCACTTTTGTAGACTAAATTGCGACTCTCAAGATTTTCGATGATCCATTTTTGAGTTTTGAGGTAGTACTGCCCCTTGAGATCTGTGACAAAATCTAAGAAATGACCCTGGTCATCTAACATTGGGATAGTGGGCAAGCCCTGCTCGACCGAGACTCTATAGTCATCCTCGCCGTAGATCGCGGCGGTGTGGACGATACCTGTCCCGTCTTCCATACTCACAAAATCTGCAGGGATCACGACAAAGGCTTTTTGGTCTCCCACTGGGAGGTATGAGAACAATGGTTCGTAGCTAGAGCCGACGAGCTCGCTACCTATAACAGTCTTTATTACTTCTAGTTCTTTTGGTGCACGAGCCTCGGCAAACCATAGAAGCTCGTCACCATTTTTGACTTGAACGTAGGATTCGTTTGGATTAACGGCGAGACCTACGTTACCAGGTAGTGTCCAGGGAGTAGTGGTCCAGGCAACAAAATACTCATTTTCTGTACCATTCTTCTTAAATTTGACAGTAAGTGAGTGCGACTCGACATCTTTGTAACTATTATCCATTGCTATCTCAAAGTTGCTGAGCGGGGTGGAGCAGCGGGGACAGTAGAGGATGACCTTGCGACCTTCGTAAACCAAACCTTTTTTGTACAACTCGGCAAACGCCCACCAGACCGACTCCATAAATGTCTTGTCCATGGTCATGTAGGAGTTGTCCATGTCGACCCAACGGCCGAGCCTACGAATCGTCTTTTTCCATTCTGCGTCGTAGCGGAGGATACTGGCACGACAGGCGTTGTTAAAGTTGGCGATTCCAAATTCTTCGATACCCTTTTTGCCGCCTTTTAGTCCTAGCTCGCCCTCGATCATGTTCTCGATAGGCACACCATGACAGTCCCAGCCCCAGGTACGCTCGACCTTGTAGCCTTTCATGGTCCAGTAGCGTGGCACCACGTCCTTGGCGGTACTAGCTAAGAGGTGACCGTAGTGAGGGAGGCCGGTAGCAAAGGGTGGACCATCGTAGAAAACGTAGGATTTGTCACCTTTTTTTTCGGTTACACTATGCTCAAACGCCTTCGTCTCGTCCCAATAGGTGAGCACATCTTCTTCGTGTTCTGAATGATTGAGTGGCTTAGTTGTATCAACTTGTTTTAGTTTGGCCATATTAACTCCATAATACCAAAAAAGACCCTTACAAAAAGGGTCTTTATAAATAAAGACGGTGCCACCTTTTAATTAACTCACACAAGCTGTAACGGGCTGTTCCCGGGGGATTCTAGATTCGCATAAGCGAATTTCTTTCCCCTGCTCGTCCCGTGATTGCGGGACTAATAGCGCATTTGTTGGATGTAGTATAACATAGTGTGATTTGCTTGATGGGAATCAAGTTGTATATAATATAATTATATGGGTCATCATAGTACAGAGAAATATACCTACGAACGTCATACAGTAGTTAGAAGTCAGAATGAAGCTTCTACTTGCTATACACTCGAACGCAAGGCATTAACCGTGTACCCAAATGATGTGGTATCGATTGACAATCATCCTTATACAGTTACCTGGGCGAGTGATGATGACTATTACCGACTCGGTTTACCTCAGAATACAGAAAATCTAGATATATTTGAAATAGGTCCTGGATTATCACAGTTTTATCCAGCGAGTTTAGAAACATCAGTAAGCTTGAGAGCAGCGTGCGGTCTCGACGACTACAGCATTTACACTCACCTAATAACTTCTGCGATTAATAGTAACCACGAGTCAAAACCCGTAATTGATCTACTAACTACACTTTCAGCAAGGGCAACGCTTATGAACTCAAGTATATCAAACTATAGCATGGGAGACTTTCATCTTATTGAGAGTAATCTTGTAGAGCGCTACAGAAACCGTTTTGATGGTGTGCTTTGTGTAAAATCTGCGCTCATGTATCCAGAGATTTCTTACAGCAATACTCTGTCTAGAATTTTTCAAATTGTAAAGCCAGGAGGTTTTGTGTTGTCGGAGCGTGGAATTACATATAAAGCAAAGTAATATTCTTGTTAGTTGCACAGACTGATGTTGAGCATATCCCCAGAGTAGATTACTTCATCCTTCAACCGATCGGGATACTTAGATTTTGTATCATCCTGGAGATAGAGTCCTACGGCTTCTTTGATGTTATCAATAGCCTCTTCAAATGTATCTCCTTGAGACGTACATCCAGGTAGTGCTGGCACCCACAGAATAACCTCCATCTTCTTGTTGTTGAAAAACTGCGTAGTACTGGAGGACTTTGCGACGTTTTTTACTGTTCATGAGGTATATTATACAAATATGGCTAAGATATTTCGGAGAACTATTGAACCGATTCGCTTTACACCAGCTGGTTATGCGGCACTACAGTCAAAACTAGATGAGCTCTTTAAAAAGCGAGAGCGTGTACTAATTGAGCTACAGAGGGCAAGAGAGCAGGGAGATCTGTCAGAGAACGGCGCTTATAAGGCAGCCCGCTTTGAGCTGGGTGATACAGATCGCGCGATTAGGACTCTTCAATTCCAGATTAAATATGGCAAAGCAATGGCACCGCTCACTAATGGGTTAATTGGCGTGGGTAGTACAGTTAAATTAGTCAGAACAGATGACATAGAATTTAGCTATACGATCGTCGGGACCTACGAGGCTGACCCAATGAATGGCAAAATCTCGATCGAGAGCCCGATGGGTAAAGCACTGTTGGGTAAAAAGATTGGGGATGAGGTGGTGGTGAATGGACAAACCTACAAGGTCGGACCTTGATGAACTATTATTGGACGAGACTTTGAGGTTAAATATTAATTTATAGATATATGACTGAATTCCTAAGTAGACCAGAGTACGATCAACGAATGAATGCTTTATCTAGAGCGTTTGTATTAGGTAGAGATAAGTTAAAAGAGCGATTATTACCATCGGAAAAATACAACCTTGAAGAAGTTATGCCAGGTTTAATCGTAGTAGGCTCAATGGGAGCAGGCCCTGAAGACAGAATTAAGAAACCTAAAGTTGGCGCAGACTTTGACGTAAAGCCAATTGTAAATGTCTATAGTTATAATAAAACCGATCGATTTATAGGGCGTACTTTAGCTCACGACTTAATTGAATTAATGCAGGCAGAACTTCCTAAAGACCAGAGAATTGATCCCATCACGGCCCCGTTCAGAATATTAGATAATTCATTAGTTGCTAATGCAGTACAATTACTAAATCTTACACCAGAGCTTCATGACGCAATAACAATGATTGTTCCTCCGGAACATACAGTTGGTCGATTGATAGAAAGTTATGCTACGCGATATGGACTAAAAGTTGCGAGATATAATATCTAATCAATCACTCATTTGTTGGACTAATATATCTATTCAAGTAATTGAGCTACGTTGATTGTACTTAACACTATGTTATTTCTGAGCATTTTCTAAACGCTTGACTCGATTTCTGTGACTAGTTAATAGACCGACATTAAGGAAGTTTACAAACAACATAAGCATATCCACTGCAATAACGCCTTTTAAATTTAAATTATTTTCTAACGCAAAATTAGAAATTAGATTTGTTGCAACTGTTGCTGCCATCCAAATATAGGTAAAATTTACCGTGTCTCTATATTCATTGATAGCTTCTGGCAATGTCTTCTCTCTGTTAATATTCACACTCATACCTTATAGTATACAAAAACTATGTGTATTTTGCAATATTATAAACATTTATCTTCTCTACGAGCCTATGTATCTAAAGCTTTGGTGCGAAATGAGGTTGAGTAGGGTGTGATGGAGAATGGAGAGTCTTATAATATAAAAGTAGTTAGCTACTTGCTATGTGTTTTCATATATTCTCGTCCAATAGCATTAATATCATCTAAAGCCGCTTTACGCGTTGAGTAATAGTATAAGGAAGACAAATCAGAACTAAGCACAAAAGCATCAAAAATTAGTAAGGAAGTAGTTGTTTCGCTCGACCAATGATCTATTGAAATTCCCGTCAATGCAGTTACTAGTATTGATGCAAAAATCTGCCAACTCATCCATTTTTTAGAGCTTGAATATTCAAATTCTGCTGTTTCAATTTTTGCTTTGGAAGGTAACTCACTTTGAGGTGTTTGGATATCTTATAGCATACTCTTAATATGTGTAATCAGCAACTTATAGATATTTTGTCTGCTAGATTACTACTTGGATCTCATCTTCTGCTAGAACGAAAACTTATCTGGAATCGATTTCTGAATCCACTTCTGAAAATTTTTGGGTATGCCATTCCTGCCATAAACATAATTGCTGGAACTGCAATATTTTCAAGACTGATTAAAGGTGCTGTTTTTATGGTTTCAGTGATAATTAATCCTAATCCTGTCCCACCCATTATCGCAAAAGGGTAATCATATATTTGCATTCTGTTTGGGATTGCAGTGACTTGGACTTTGGTTTGCTTAGATTCTGGTATTATCATGTCAGTTTTGCCTAAGGAAAGCGGGAATATCAAAAGGGTCGGAGTCGTCGCTCGTTGGTGTAGTTGGCTTGGGTGGAAGCGAGGTCGTATCATCACTACTACTATCGTCGTACTGGATACGAGCGGAGTTGCCAGCGGACTGAAGAGCTGCAAAACCACTCCGACTACTATCAAAGCCTGTTGCTATCACACTGATCTTAATCTGGTCACCCATACTCTCATCAATGGTTGCACCAAAGATAATATTGGCATCTGGGTCGGCGTGAGTACTAATCATATCGGCTGCTTCGCTAACCTCACTCATGGTCAAGCTAGTGCCACCGGTGATATTAAAGAGAATGCCGCGAGCGCCATCAATCTTAACTTCGAGTAGAGGTGAGCTAATAGCTGTTCGCGCAGCCATCTGAGCTCTATTTTCGCCTGTTCCAATACCGACTCCCATTAGAGCAGTTCCTGCGTCAGTCATGATGGCTCGAACGTCAGCAAAGTCGACGTTGATAAGCCCTGAGACAGTAATTAGATCAGAAATACCCTGTACACCCTGGCCGAGCACGCTGTCGGCGACCCTAAAGGCCTCTTGGAGAGTCATCTTTTTGTCTACAACGTCTAGGAGCTTTTGGTTGGGGATAACGATCAGCGTATCGACTTTTTCTTTGAGTTCTTCAATACCATCTTCGGCAACACTCATCCGACGTATTCCTTCAAAACTAAACGGCTTGGTTACGACCGCTACAGTTAGTGCGCCCGCTTCTTTGGCTAGCTCGGCAATGATGGCTGCGCCACCCGTGCCTGTTCCGCCACCCATGCCTGCTGTAATAAAGACCATGTCTGTATCGACTAGGAGCTCTTTGATTTTTTCCCGGGATTCTTCGGCGGCTTGGCGACCAACATCAGGGTCAGCTCCACTACCTAGGCCTTTGGTCAGATTTTCGCCTATTTGGAGTTTGAGTGGAGCAGGAGAGGCTAGGAGCGCCTGAGCATCAGTGTTAACCGCTACAAATTCGACCCCTTTGATCTTGCCTGTTGTGACCATCGATGCGACCGCATTGTTACCACCACCACCAATCCCAATGACCTTAATCTTAGCAACTGCATTTATGTCTGGTTTAACTAGTCCCATAATTTCTTTATACCATAAATTCGAAATTCGAATCATCGAAAATCGAAAGATTTAACTAGGGGCAGGGATAAATATTAGTATACACTACGGCAGACCCTTCGGCATACTCAGGGTAAAAATGACTTGATAAAGTCAAGGAATGATCCGCCACCAAATGGGTTTTTGATTTTTAAATTGAATTTGGGCATGGAGAAACTGGGAGAGTTTTGATATTCGTTATCTTTGGAAGAGAGCAGTATCAGACCTGTGACTGTTGAGTATTCTGGGGTTGTTACTTCGTCTACTAGACCAGTCAGACCTGTAGGAGTAGCAATGCGTGCCTGCATGCCAAGTATCCTTTTGGCTGAGTCTGTGATCTGGTAGGTTAGTGAGCCACCGCCCGTTAAGACGATACCAGCTGGAGTTTTGCCACCAACTGATGCCTTGATTAGCTCACCTTTGATTAGTTCAAAAAGTTCGTTCATGCGAGGGCGGATAATCCCCTCGACCACGGCTTTTCTGGAAATTTTTCTTGGCGCGTCTTTTAACCCTAGTTTGTGGAGATCTATCTCGTCTGCTTGTTTTTTACTCTGAGGATTTTTTGGATCTAGCACTTTACTAGCTACTCCATCTGGCTCTAAATTGCGCTTAATTGCTTCGGCTGTATCGAGACTCACTCTTAGACCTATGGCGATGTCGTTGGTAATATTTTTGGCGCCGACTGGGATGACTGCGGAGTGAGTGAGTGCACCGTCTACATATACGCAGACTGAGGTAGTACCGCCGCCAATATCGATTGAGACGACCCCTAGCTCACGCTCGGTGTCGGTGACTGTTGCAACAGCGGAGGCATAGCCGCCAAATGTCACAGCTTCTGAGTCTAGTCCTATTTCACTCATTACTTTGGTCAAGTTTTTGGTATTAACTGAGCTACCTGTTACCAAGTGTGCCTCTGCTTCTAACCTAACGCCTGACATACCGACTGGATCCCTGATCCCCTCCTGATTGTCGACGAGGTAGTAGCGTGGGATAACATGGAGGATCTCTCTCGAGTTCTCGAGGGGGACGGCTTTTGCTGCCTCAACCACTCGTGCTACATCGCTACGAGCTATCTCGCCATCAGGATTTTGGACTGCAACTAGGCCTTTACTATTTTGTGATTCGATGTGGATACCAGAGATCGAAACTGATGCACTCTTGATCGAAAATCCTGCCATACGCTCGGCCATCTCGACTGCACTAGTTGCTGCATCTATGGTCTCTTCGATATCGACTATCTGGCTCTTGCGAACACCCTTACTCGCAACACTTGCGACACCTACTACACGTAGCGCTGTATCGCCGTCACCTCTGGTTGCAATGAGACAAGTTACCTTAGAACTCCCAACATCAAGACCACAATAGACCTTTGAATTTTTCATATCTTAATCCCATTATAGACTACTACTGTCTTTAATGATCGGTTGGAGATATCTAACGTCGATCACTGTGCCACTAGGTGAAATTGTAACTCCCTCACGGATGGTGTGCAAGGCAGACAATTGCTCATCCAGATCACGAGTAATTGTGAATAGTGCCTGAGTACCACCCGGCGGTAGGTCGGCCGTAATACTTTTGTCTTTGAGACTAAAAGTAGTAGTACCAGTAACCTTTGTCGCTATTTTTAAACAAGCGTTTAAGAGCGCTCTTAACTCTTCGTTCTCGATCCTCTCACCCACCCTTATAGTCAATTCCTTGTCATAACTGATTACTGGAACATTGAATGATACCTGACTCGACTTAATCAAACGATAATCAGAGTCAAGGATAAGCAAATTATCACTACCTAGGGTGCCGAGCGCGAGCGTGGGGTAGACTGACTGGATCTGGAGGGTGAGCTGACCGGGCAATGTCTTAGTATAGTCGATAGACCTAATCGTGGGATCGCCTTTTTTGAGTCTAGCTACCTCCTGTGCTGTATCTAATAAAAAGATGTTTTTGCCTATAAAGCGATCCTGGTCTTTGAGTAAAAATCCGTTTTGACACGGCTCACCCACATCCTGATAACAATCTATTTTTGTGACCTTAAAAAAGCTCGAAAAGAAAGTTAAATAGAGGGTTGCTATTGAGAGAGCTATTACAGCAGTAGGTAGCAAGTACTGGCTGGTTGCGACAAAGTACTTAGAGGCAGGATTGGATATCATCATAGATCCTTTTTGTCGCATCACTCGGCAGGTTAGATTTGATAGGGGTTGCTTTTGCTATGCTATCGACTCCAGCGAGAACTTTGTTTAACTCTAGTTCTGTCTGATTGATTATAATCGCCTGTTTAAGCGCGACTAACTCCTCTGCATTTTTGAGCTGCTCCGACTTATGAGTGTTGGGTAGAGGGACTAAGACAGATCTAAGCTCCATAAGCATTAGTTCGTAGATAATATGCGCGCCAGAGCGACCTAGATAGTAATCTGCACTCTTTAAGTAGGTCCCGATCTCATCTTCTTTGATATAGCCGACAGGTAGGTAGCAGTCTGAGAGAGAGTCTAAGCTTTTTTGTAGAGTGGTCGCATAGTCTAAATCATTTGTCTCGCTACTTGTGCCTGTTTGGTGAAGGATATTAAAGTGGTGGAGGAGTCCTGCGAGATTATTAAAGATAAATGTATTAATAACATGAGCACCCTGTTTGCCACCCATAACTAAGAGTGTGGGGCGTTTGCGACTAAAGAATTTTTTAACTTTTGCTTCCAAAATACTCGTGCGCAGTGGTAGGCCGACTAAGCGCGTTTTTTTGACTGGAAAAAACTGACGCGAACTATCCCAGGTTAGATAAACGCGGCGCGCAATCATGCCAATCAGCCGATTTGCTTTGCCTGCCACAACTGTTTGCTCATGCAGAAATACAGGAATACCTAGTAGTGCGGCAGCAAGCGCAGTCGTAGCCCCCAAGTAGCCGCCAAAAGAAATGACTGCGCTTGGATTGTGAAGTCTTAAGAGCTTGAGAGCATGCATGAACCCAACGGGGATCTTGAGTAGTTCGGTCAAACTTAGCGTGGCGCGTCCGGCTGGCAGGTCAAAAAAACTAATCTGACTAGCTGTTACCTCTTGATACTCTGCTGAGTCATTTAGGTCTCCCCTACTACTTCTTTTGTGTCCATACCAATAAACAGTGTGACCATTCTTAGCCATGTACTGAGCTAAAACTAGAGCACTATTGTGGTGACCACCGGTAAAGACAAAACTCTGCATAGTCTAATGATATACCAATAAGAGTAATGATTAACTAAACTTTTTCGACTCGGGCGACTGCAATCACCAAACCTAGACCCATAAGGATAGTCATGAGAGCCGAGCCGCCATATGAGACTAGTGGGAGTGGGACGCCGGTCAGTGGAGTGAGCGCCACCATAGCTGCCAGGTTGAGGACTACCTGCAGGCTGATCCAGCTCCCGACTCCGGCAGAGAGTGCTGAGTTAAAGGGATGCTTACACATCGCTGCGACTTTGAAGATCCGACTGATTAAATAAATAAATGTAATCATGACGAGACTAATACCAACAAAGCCTAGCTCCTCACCAGCCACCGCAATAATGCTGTCGGTTGTACTCTCTGGCAAATACTCATATTTTTGACGAGACCGCCCGATCCCGACACCGGTCACCCCGCCTGAGCCAAGAGCTAAGATAACCTGTCTAATGTGGTAAGAGCTACCGAGTGGATCGTGGGTCGGATCGAGGAAGGTTTTGACGCGGTCTATCCTGTAGCTACTACTACCAATAAACATAATGACAGCGACTACAGCTACACCCACTATCGTCATAAGCTGCTTCACGGGATAGCCAGTTATAAAATAGAGTGAGATCGCGAGACCACTAACGACAAGAGTCGTCCCTAGATCCGGCTGGAGCATGATTAACCCAGCGATTAGTCCGGTGTAAGCCATGAACTGAGTCAAAGTGACCCTTCGACTTGTCATCCAGGCCGAGAGATAGATCACCTGAACTAGCTTAATTAGCTCTGATGGCTGCAGTACGATGCCAGGGAGCACCAGCCAACGTCTGGCACCCAGCACCTTGGTGCCGATCCCAGGGATGATGACGAGGAATAAGAGTAGGACGCCAACACCGAGGATAGGGACTGCGAGTTTTTGCCATAACCCTGGGTGGATGCGAGAAATGACGAACGAGAGGACTCCCCCGGCTGCTGCCCACTTGAGCTGAAGGAGGACAAAGTGCCACTTGTTTCCAAAATCACGCGCACCCTCGGCAACACTGGCACTACCAATCATAACCAGTCCAAAAGCGAGGAGCACTAAAGTGGTGATTATTATTTGCGAGGATAAAGAAATACTAAGCGGGCGAGCAAGCTTCATAAACTCATGATATATGACACAGACTGGTTATGACAGAGCACGCACCTGGTCATTAAACTGGTCACCTCGATCGAACTCGTTTTTGAAGAGATCAAAGGAGGCAAAACCAGGGGATAGTAGGACCGTGTCCCCTGCGACGCTAAGCGATCTAGCTAGTGTGACAGCCTCTGCCATCGAGTCGACTTGGCCTGCTATCTTCGCGGGAGCGCCACTAGCAATCGCCTCGGTAAACTCAGAGATATTGTGGCTACCCAAGAATATTACCTTTTTCACATGATCATTATTTATGATCTCATCAACAAATTCTAAATGAGGAAGTTTTTTACTCTCTCCCCCGCAGATCAAGATAATATCTCCCTTTATGGCGCGAAGTGCAATGACCGCGGCTACTGGAGTGGTCGCTGTGGTATCGTTAACAAAATTGATATCACCAATCGTTCGCACTAACTCGAGTCGATATGGGACACCTTTAAATTCTGTGACTGCACTCCTAATCACCTCATCATTGACAGCCAGTTTTGTACATAGCATTACTGCTGCTGCAATATTACTCTGGCTGTGATCGCCCATCAGAGAGGTTGGATAGTTAGTCGCTAGTGTAGAAGTAAATGGATATTTGGTAACAGGCGAGTGATTAGATATTAGGACACTGCCCTCGTTGTCTTGGTTGAACACAGTAAAACCTGGCTCTTTTTGATACTTAACTATTGCTGTTTTGTCTGCTGCATAAGAGTCCATGTCAGCGTAGCGATTGAGATGATCAGGATATAGGTTGGTCACGACAGAATACATTGGTGAGACCTGCAAATCGTGGAATGAGTGGAGCTGAAATGAAGAGAGCTCGAGGACTGCATACTCTTTACCTACGCTCTGATCAAAAAGCATGAATCCTGAGGTACCTGGGATATTGCCACCGAGGACGGTAGACCCGGGGTTATCACCCTCCAAGATCTGGTGGATCAAGGTAGTGGTGGTAGTTTTGCCGCGGGTGCCGGTGATACCAATGGTTTTGACACTAGCATATTTAACAAATAGGGCGATAGAGGTCGCGATCTCTACCCCACGGGACTTGGCACGAGCTAAGAGTGGGTGATCGTCTGGGACAGCGGGGTTCTGGATGACAAGATCAGCCCAATCGATATCCTCTTCTTTGTGCTCTCCGAGAGTCAATGTTAGATTTGGATCAAAGTCTGCCTCGGTGTAGCCTAGGTCGGTCATGGATTTTGTGTCTGTTGCGCGGACTGTGTAGCCGTGGCTTGCTAAGTAGTTGGCATCACCTAACCCGCCACCCTGGCGGCCGATACCAAAAACTAGGATTTTTTTATCTTTTAAATACTCGTGTATTGTCATAATCCAAACCGCTTTGATAGCTCTTGTAATCTTAGCACGCTAGCGCTGCTGTTGTACTCGACTAGGCTCGGCTTAGTCGCTGCGCGAGCGCTTAGTTTTAGAGAACGAGCGACGTGTGCTGCAACCGCACTTGATGGGTCGTAGATCGTGACGCTCGGAAAATATGCTTGAATCATGTCTTTGATTAGTGGGTAGTGGGTGCAAGACAAGCCGATGGCATCGATTTGATTTAACTCTTCCTTGGCTGAGTCTAGAATGCTCTTTATTTTATTTGTTTCGTCATGCTCTATCGCACTAGCTAAACCAACGGGTGTGTAGTATCGGATGTGCTCACCATGCGTGAGCCGGAGCTCTTTGGCAACGTCTGAACTTGTAGTTACTTTGGTCCCCCAAACAACGGGGTTTATGTGATCCTTTAGCATCTTGGTCACTGGCTCGACCCCAAACACGGGGACAGATAACTGAGATCTCAAATATGGTAGCGCAGTGACGGTGCCGCTATTGCAGGCAACAACTAGGGCGAGAGGCTGCATGCTTTTAAACAGCTTGGCCAGCTCGACAAAGCGATTGTTTAAGTAATCAATGGATTTGTCACCGTAGGGGAAGTGCGCTTGGTCGGCATAATAGAGGATCGGGACATCGTACTGAAGTAGTTCTTTGAGAATAGAAAAGCCACCAATACCAGAATCAAAAACAATTAGAGGACTCTTTAACATAACTAAATAAAGGCCAACCAAAGACCAAATAGGGCCAGTATAATGCCAGCTAGCCAGCTACGAGCGACGATCTTAGGCTCTTCCCAGCCGATGAGCTGGAGCCAGAGATGGAATGGAGAGATAGGCAAGAGTCTTCGACCTAGATATCGTTTGCCAAACATCTGGATGCTAGAGGTTGCTATCTCTAAGATAAAGACACCGCTGATCACTACAACAGCCACTACTTTACCAAGAAGTAGTGCAATAACCGCGAGTGTTGCCCCAAAAGATAGGGCTCCAACATCACCTAGGTGAATACGCGCGGGATAGGTATTAAAGTACAAGAAAGCGATGAGGCCGCCCAGCCAGAGAGCTAGAAATAGAGCAATGGGAGTATCGAGGATCGAGGCAGCGATTAGAGTGAGCGCAAAAAGCGTGATCATGAGTAGACCGGGTGCCAAACCATCTAGGCCATCGGTGATATTTACGGCATTACTAAAGGCGACGATGATAAATGAAGCAAAAGGAACAAAGAACCATCCGAGATTCCAGACTCCGAGATAAGGGATGTTGATAATACTAATACCCATGATGCTGTAGAGGTAATAACTAATACCTAAGGCTAGGAACACCTGGATCGCCAGCTTGGCTTTCATGCTGATCCCGACGAGCCCGGAGTTCTTGCCAAAGAACTTCATAACGTCGTCATAGAGACCGAGCAAACCAAAGAGGATAAAAGTTGCAAAGATTATGTTGACCTCTTGCTGCATAGGATACACGCTACCCATGGGAGCACCAACTAACTTGAGCATGCCGGTAACTAAGATATAGAGGAGACTGGTCGTGACGATGATTAAGAGGCCGCCGCCAACTGGGACGCCGGCTTTCTTTTTGTGGAGTTTGTTGTAGACACTATTGATCGCACCCATAAAGTCGGATGTCTTTTGGCTAGGCCTCTGGAACTTGAGGGTGTAGAGAATATTGATAAATGGGACAATGAGAGCGGCATTGATGGTAAAGCTAAAGAGTAAAAAACCGAGGAGTGTATTCATATATTAGGTAAGGGCAAGTATTTTTGGGATAAATATTACAGCGCCGATTATAATCGCTAGAATTGAGACAACTAGCACTGAACCTGCGGCCACATCTTTGGCTTTTTTGATATCTGGATGGATCTCTGTTGTTATGGCGTTACAGGCAAACTCAATTGAAGTATTGATCATTTCAGCTACTAAGACGAGGCCGACTAGGAGGATTATTTCGATTAGTTCTTCGGTACTTAGGCCAAGAAAGTAACCAAAGAGACTGACCATAACTGCGATAATTAGATGTATGCGGACATTAGGCTGGGTAATGAGCGCTGTTTTTACCCCACGGATAGCATGCGAAAATGCGATGATTTTGTTCTGCATATAGAGGTAGTATACAGCAACTGAGATTGTATTATAAACACTTACAGATTACGGATGTAGACCTCTATTACACTAATCAATTCCTTATTTGATGAGTACCCAACTATATTGTCCGTAACCACCTTCAATGAGCCCGATGGTTTGGAGGCTGATCGATGTACGCAAACAATGGGAATGCCGCAACTATCCGCCCAGCCTATTTCGATACCCATACCTGTCGATGGGTACGAAACTTCGGCGACAACCAAATCGACTTGCACTGTAGTGAATAATGAGTTGGAATCGTAGGGCTCATTACTAGATTCGTGAGGAAGTATGAAGTCATGCTGACTATTTAGATCACTTTGGCGAATCGGAAGATAAAGCTCCTTTATGTAATCGAAACTCGTGGAGTGAGTTACGTAGATTCTCATATATATGTGATTGTCATTTAGGATATTTAATAAATCAGTTATATCGAACCTCACGCTTGTATGTGAGATTTTCATATCCTAGTATGAATTATACCCTAACCGTGCGAGCAATATGGGAGAACGAGTACAACGAAGTGAACCAGATACGCGCTAGTTAGGCGACCTGAGCGAGAGGTGATAAAGTTTCCTTTCAAGATCATCACGAGCGAAAGCTCAGCGTACCCTTGAGTTAATCTAGGATGAAAACTCCCGAAGACGGGCACTTAACTCTTCTTCTGCAATCTTGCGTGATGATTCCAGGAACAAAAAATTTGGATCTCTTATTTTTGAAGCAAGTTGATGATGATAGTTCTCAGGCGTGTCGTTTGATTGTCTAATGTCGTCGTAAAAACCTATTTTAGATACTCTCCACAACTTGTCGGCATCGCGCATAACTGCTTCTTCCTTTGTATGATATCCATTGCGGGTGTCATGCTCGGAAATGATATCCAAAATCGGATCGATGAATTGTTGAGGGTAGTCAACTTGCTCCAAAATCTCGCGGCCCAATCTCACACTTTGTTCTTGGTGATGATACCTTGCTTGCAACCGAGCTTCGGCAGCGTTGCGCTTATCGAAAATCAGAAATCTCTCGGATCGAGATAGTTGGCTCCATCCGATATCATGTAGGATCGCTGCTGGAACGGCAATGTCTACAACAACCTGCTCGATCTCACTCAACTTTTCGGCATAGTCCGTAACTATTTGGCCATGACCAGCGTCGTCACGAGCATCTTGGTACGGGAGAGCCAACTCCCAAATTTTTTGATACTTTTTGTTCATGACTTAGATTGATATCGTCTAACTAGTATTTATGTGAATAATAAAGGTTATACGCGCACAATATTGGCGGAGAGCTGGCTTAAGCGCTCGTCAAATTTCTCATATCCCCGGTCGATTAACTCGACATTGTGGATCACACTCTCACCCTCGGCCATGATTGCGGCCATAACAAGCGTTGCACCACCGCGTAGATCTGGGACAGATAGTTCTCGTCCAACGAAGAGCGATGGGCCAGTGATCCGAGCGGCGTGAGGATAGGTTACTTTTTCGGGGTAGTTAAACTGATAAAACTCGACTGGGTCACTAGGATTAGGATCAAAATATTCAATTCTTGCCCCCATCTCGACTAACTGCTCGGTAAAGGCTAGTCTGTGCTGGGTCACTGCCTCGACCACATTAGACACCCCAGTAGCCTGAGTCATCATGGTAGTCCAGAGAGGTTGCCAATCGGTCATAAAACCTGGCTCAGCCGAGGTAACAATGTCTGCAGCCTTGAGTGGTTTGTCATACCAAAAACGAATCCCGTATTCTGAGTTTTCGTAGCATCCCCCTACTTCTTTGAGTTTGGTTAAAAATGCACCGATGTGCTCTGCTTTTGCGCCCTCGACAATGATATCTCCCTTAGTCGCAATGGCCATACAGGCATAGGAGACGGCTTCGTTGCGATCTGGCATAACGTAATGAGTGGCACCGTAGAGTTTGTCGACCCCGACTATTTCAATCGAATCCCCGACTCTTTTGATTTTGGCGCCCATCTTGTTAAAGAACGAGATCATATCGTCAATCTCTGGCTCTAGTCCTGCATTCTCTAGCACTGTTTTGCCCTCTGCTAAAACTGCAGCAATAATTAGTGCTTCGGTACCGGTGTGGGACTTTTTGGGAAATCTATAGGTTGCGCCATGCAGACCATTTGGCGCTGTCATCTCGATCCCTATTTCGGTCAAGTTTACGTTTGCACCCATGGCAGTAAAACCATCGAGGTGGCGCTCGATAGGTCTGTCACCGAGAGCGCATCCACCAGGGAGTGGGATAATGGCTTTTTTCTTTTTGTTTAAGAGGAGTCCAGCAAAGAGTGTGGCTGCCCTGGTCTTTTCACCAGTAAATTTGGGGATGACATGGGTACTTAGGGTGTCGCCCACGACATAGACTGTATTGTCGCCTGGCCTACTGACTTTGATCCCGATAGCTTCGAGTGTTTTGTAGGTTACCTCGACATCGCCGATCTTACTCATATTTAGGAGACGTGACTCACCCTCGCCACAGGCAGCAGCGATTAGGAGTTTGAAACTAGCGTTCTTGGCTCCACCTAGCCTGACTGCTCCCTTGAGGGGTGTGCCACCGGTGATGTGAAAATCGGTCATAGCGGGTCCAATTGTAACTGACAAAGCTAATTTGCGCCAATTAGGATAACCTCATTGACTAGGTCGACTCCAAATTTTTCTTTTACCTTGCTCCTGACAAGAGCAACTAATTCATTTACATCTGATGCTTTGGCAGTACCATCGTTAACGATAAAGTTGGCATGGACGTCACTAACCTTGGCTCCGCCGATACTCAGCCCTTTGAGCCCAGCTTTGTCTATTAAGTACCCAGCAGAGGCTGTCGGAACACCCAAGCGCATCCGGTCGGCAAGACTAATGTTCTTAAACATACAGCCCGAACTAGGCAGGCCAAGTGGCTGGGTAGAGCTACGTCGTTTGACGGCCTCGGTCGCTACTTCCCACAGCTTAGCTTTGTCCTCTCGCTTTAATTGAAAACTAGCGGATAGAATAGTTTCTTTGGTCTTGTGAAAAATACTATAATCATAATCAAATTGACATTCTTTTTGAGTATATTTTTTGATCTTGCCCTCTAGATCTAAAACCTCGACCTCGACTATGTGATCTCCCCAGAGTTTGTCTAAGTGATGACTATTGTTATAGACAGCACCACCGACGGTGCCTGGCAGACCGAGCATGTCCTCGAGTCCGGCTAGTCCCTCGTCTAGAGTGTAGCGGATTAGATAATTAGCGGTGACCCCACTATCGGCTTCGACTATTGCTTCTTTGAGATCCAATTTACCTTTTTCGACCCCACCTGCAAAACCTTTGATTTTGACGCTGCTTGTTCTATTTTTAATAACTAATCCACGAAACCCTAGATCGCCGATTAACACGTTGCTACCGCCGCCTAGCACTAGGTAAGGTAGTTTTTGATCTATCGCATATCTGACTGCTTCGACTAACTCTTCTTTGGTCTTTGCTTCTACAAAATAATCTGCGGGACCACCGAGCTTAAAATAGGTGTGTTTGGCTAGATTTACTTGACTTTGAATATTCATAATTTCTTAAATTGATCGTGTAGTTTGTAGACAAAACCTGCCCCCATGGTGAGGATAATATCACCCTCCCGACTAGCTTGCCAAACTATATCTGCCGCGTTGTCCCAGGTTAAGGCAGTGGCTCCTGGGATGAGTTTTGCAAAGGACTCGGGAGTGACCTGGTGTGGCTGCCCTTTCTCCCTGGCTGACTCAAAGATGGGCATGATAAAAGCGAGATCAGCAGTAGATATAGCCGCTGCAAACTCAGGTAGCAAACTCTCGGTGCGAGTGTAAGTATGTGACTCAAAAATTAAAAGTACTCGACTGTTGGGGAATTTTTGTTTAAACGAGTTTACTGTGACGCCAATCTCGGCTGGATGATGACCGTAGTCGTCATACAGGTGTCGCCCTGCCACCTCGCCATGGCTCTCCTGACGTCTACCTGCTCCACGATAGGCCATGATCGATTGTCTCGCCTGCTCAGTACTCACACCTGCTGCAACCGCAGCACTCACTGCAGCCTGAGCGTCTAGCTGGTTCTGGTCGCCAAAGACAGAGAGCGACAGAGGTGAAAGGTTCAAGTTAAAAGGTAAAAGTTTGCACACAGGATTCAGGTTATTGAGGATCTGCTGAGTTAGCGGATCTGAGTCGTTGTAGATCCAGGTACCAGTCGCGGGGATGCGAGCGATAAGATCTGTAAATGCCTTTAGTGTGTCGCCCTCACTAGGATAGATGTCGGGGTGATCGTGGATGATATTGGTGGTAATCACGATCTCAGGACTCAGGAGTGCAAACTTGGGACGAGGATCGGTCTTGCTGATCGCATATTCATCGGCTTCGATCACAAAGTAGGGATCAGTGCCTGAATGACCTGGGCCACCCAGCCCGGCAATGGTGCTGGTGCCAACGTAGTAGCCAACGTCCCGACCAGCGTCATGAAAAAGTGCGGCGAGCATGGCGCTAGTTGTGGTTTTGCCTCCAACCCCGGCAACTGCGATCACTCGTCGGCTAGAGACAAAGTCAGCGAGAGCCTGCGCTAATGTCTTAGTGGGGGTATTAGTTGTGGGTACGGGATAAGCGGCGGAGTGAATGATGAGATCGCAGGGTGGAATAGGGTCTGTGAGTAAAGATATATTGATTTGGCGTTTGTTTAAGACATCGTCAGTGATAAAGATCTCAGTCGTGTCACACCCTGAGACGTGCCAGCCAGAGTCCTGCATCGAGAGTGCAAGGCTAGTCATGCCGACTCCCTTGATCCCGATAAAGTACACACTCTTAGGCATTATTTGCTTTCTTTTGAGCTCTAGAGTAATCGCTCCTATTATTGACTCCGTGCCAGATAGAACTATCCGGTCGGAAATACGCAGAAACTTTTTTTTGATTACGCAGTGCGATCTCGACCATGTCGGTTGCGTAGTACTCGCCAGTCAACGGGTTCTTTTGAATCTGGTCGATGTATTCTTCTAAGAATGATCTGTCAAAACAGTAGAAGCCAGTGTTAATCTCTTGGATTTTTCGCTCTTCGTCGGTTGCATTCTTTTCTTCGACTATCCGCTCAATTCCCCCTCTCTGGCTCCGGACAATACGACCGAGCCCAGTGGGGTCGTCTTTGTGAATAGTTAAAAAAAGGAGATCGCATTTTTTATCTCTCAGTTCTTGGACCATCTCCTGATAGAGTGAGACTGGATAAAAAGCTGAGTCATCGCCATATACTGTTAAAACTGTATCTATACCCTGAGCCAAATGAGGGAGGGCAGCCTTTAGCGCGTGACCTGTACCTAGCGGCTCGCTCTGGGTCGCGTAATCTACACTATCCCCTAACGCCTCTTTGACACTCTCGGCTGCAAAGCCAACCACGGCAATAATCTGGGCAACACCTGACTCAATAAGATTGTCTACGGTGTGGGCAACCATGGGTTTGCCGTGCAAGTTAAAGGCAACTTTGTTTTTCTTTTTGGCTTTCATCCTGGTCCCGCGACCAGCAGCTAGGACGATTGCGGCGGTAGTGTTTAAGTTCATAATATTGAAAGTTTTTAGTTATTATTTTTTTTGTTTAGCGCATCTTCCATGGCTTTTTGATCTGACCATGGTGTCTCGGTCCAGCCATCGAGGTTCATCGAGTTTTCGTGTCCCTTGCCACAGGATACCACCCAGTCACCAGGTTGTGCAAACTCATTGATGGCACGATCTATGGCGATAGCTCGATCGAGTTCGACCACTACTTTGCGACGTGTACCACTAGGTATCCCGCTCATGATATCTTTGACAATATCTTTGGGGTCCTCAGTCCGTGGGTCCTCGCTAGTTATGATGATCTGATCCGCAAACTGGGCAGCGTACTTGCCCATGAGTGGTCTCTTACTTACATCCCGCAGCCCTGCTGAGCCAAAGACTACAATTAGTTTTTCGGTTTTGCCTAACTTTTTTTTGAGATTACCTAAAACCTCACGCAGAGCATTAGGAGTGTGTGCAAAATCAACATAGGCATTGATGCCACGCTTATTAGGGATAGCTTGCAATCTACCTTTAACACCAGGGAAAGAGAGTAAAGCTCTCTTAATATCGGTGGGGTGGACCTCTAAGAGGAGCGCAGTACTGATTGCGGCTAGAGCGTTACTGACATTGTATAAGCCGGTCATCGGCAGCTTATACACTGTGCGACCGACGCGGAAACTAGTTGAATCTACTGACTCGACGACATCTTCTGCCCGCAGCTGAGAGTCGGTAGTTAGCGAGTAGGTAGAGAATAATGTCTTAGGGAGAGAGGTGTTGATGACGCTAAAATCTGGCTGATCTTTGTTAATGACTGCGTGTGTAGCTCCTTTGAATAGTCTTAGCTTGGCACTACGATATTTTTCGTAGCTGCCATGATAGTCGAGGTGTTCGTGAGTAATATTGGTGAGGACTGCGATTGCAGGCTTGATGGGATAGAAGCGGAATTGATCCAAGCCGTGACTAGTCACCTCGAGTACTACATAACGGATTTTCTGAGACCTGATACGACGCAATAGTCGCTGCAGCATAAAAGGGTCAGGGGTCGTGACATGAAAGCCCGTGTCGAGACTTTTTTTGCCGATCTTAGCCTCAACGGTACTAATCATGGCCACTTTGCGCCTGGCACTCTTTAAGATGTGATAAATCAAACTAGTGGTCGTAGTCTTGCCATCGGTCCCTGTTACGGCAATGATCTCTAGACCAATGCTCGGGTTGCCATACATCCGGGAAGCGAGTAGGGCCAGCGGCAGGTGATAGAGATGATTAACGAGCCACTGTGGAAAAAGTGGACGGAGCCTCCTTAGCAACATGATGAGCTGACGTCTAATTTTTTGCATATTCGCTCTAGTATTTTAGCACCCCGCCTACTGATCTGGGGCAATGTTGTAATGTAGGAGCAATCTTTTGGCTATCGCAAACCAAAGAGGAGCGGCAGTCTCGCTACCCCACTGCGAGGTCTGAGGCTCCCTGAGCTTGACCAGCATAACAAATCTGGGATTGTGGGCAGGAGCAAAGCCTACAAAGCTAGCGATAGTATTTTCGGCGTCGTAGTGACCATCGACTGCGATCTGGGCAGTACCTGTCTTACCAGCCATGGTGTAACCCTTTGGCTTAGCCCATTTGGCCTCGCCATACTCGACAGCTTTGATCATGAGGTCAGTCGTCCTTTTGGCTGCATCTTCGGAGATCACTGTCCGGACTACTTTGGGTAGGATGGGGAGGTTCTCTTCGCCTAGTACTGTGTCTACGACATGTGGCTCCATGAGCTTGCCACCGTTTGCGATCGCCCCCACTGCCCTTACCATCTGAATACTAGTGACAGCGATACCTTGGCCAAAAGAACTGGTCGCATAGTCGACTTCGCCCCATTTTTTGCGGAGTGGAGAGGAGACTTCTTCTTGGAGATCGATACCTGTTTTTTCGCCAAAACCAAAGTTTTTGATGTAATCTACCAATTTTTCGCCACCGAGACGCCTCTGCATCCAGACCATACCAGTATTGTCAGAGTGTGTGATGATATCGGTAGGTGTAGCACCATCCCTATATTCGCCGTTCCAGGTTTTGATATTGTATTTGTCAATCTGGACAGGACCACCACAGATATCGCATTTATCTTCTTCTTTAATAACCCCCTCGTTTAGCGCGGCGGCTGCGACTAGGACTTTAAAGGTACTCCCTGGCTCGTATGTGTTGGCAATACTCGGATTTTTGTAAAGCGAGCTGTCATATAAATAAAATCGAGAAGGGTCATAGGTAGGCAGAGCGGCCATAGCCAGGATGCCACCAGTTTGTGGATCCATCACGACTACCTCGCCACTACTAGCTCCGTAGCGCTCGATCGCTTTTGCAAGCTCTGTTACTACCGCATATTGGACGCCGCGACCCAGATGGAGTTTGAGTGAGCGTCCTGGCCGTCCCTGTAGTAGCTCCCAAGTACCTGTAATTAGCGGATTACCTAAGGCATCTTTTTCCTGAGCTTCGACGCGAGAGCGGCTAGTTAGTTCGCGATTATAGTACCCTTCGAGACCAAAATAACCGAGTGGCTCGCCACTATCATCGCGACCAACAAAACCAGTGACGTGAGCAGATAAACTAGCCTCGGGGTAAGCGCGGGTAAAATCTTGGTCAAAAGTGAGGCCAGTAATCCCAGTTTCGTGGATCTTTGATTTAACCGACTCGCTAATGTTCTGGGCTAGCGTAACGTAGCCATCACTCCGAGATAACCGAGCACTCATCGTGGCTCTTGCGGCTTCTTTGAGCTCGGTTAAATAGAGTGGTGCACGCAGCGAGTCAGTCGCGATCACTGGGTCTGTAATCTCATACTCTAGCTGAGGGCTTAGTAGATCAGGCAAGGATCTAGCTTCGCCTGTAAAGCCAGGCAGGTACACCCCTAGGTTATAGACTGGTCGATTGATAACTAGTGCTGCGTCGTCAGATGATACTATCTCGCCACGTTTGGTGATCTCGACATCGCGATCGCTGTATTGTTTGCGTGCTTCCGCTCGTAGTTCTGTACCCCTGACTAGCTGCCAATATGCCAAGCGGACAGTCACTGCCGCGAGGAGGAGAATAATGATGAGAAAGAAAACCTGAATCCTTGGTCGCATACCTCACTAGTATAAAGCTATAAGTAGAAAGTTCATAAAGTTAACACGCAACTCTAGCGCAGCGCGACTGTACTATTAGTCAGACTAACGATCTGAGGTGTTTCGACAAAACCCTGTGCCTCGGCTAGGACTGCTATGTGACTGAGCGAACCGAGTGAGGCAATCTGCTGCTTAAGAACAATATTTTGCTCATTTAGCGAAGTGATCTCAGCATTAATTGATTTGACTGTGACTGATTCGTCGACTGCGGCGTTGGCAACTACGACATTGCCTACCACTAACATAAAGATGAGGACAGAGAGTAGTTTGACTAGCTTCATACCTTCCTCCCGTACCTGAGCTTGGCGCTCCTGCACCTTTTGTTGTCGTACTGCTCGTCGAGTGTTGGGGTTATAGCGTCGCTTACATCAGTTACGTCTTTGAGGCTACCAAAGAAGCTCTTTACGATCTCTTCTTCGAGACTATGGAACGAGATAACAGCGAGGACTCCCCCTGAGGCGAGTTTGCTCCAGGCCGAGGGCAGTGCGGCCTTGAGCTCCTCACGCTCAGTGTTTACCGCCATGCGCAAAGCCTGAAAGACTTTGGTGGCGGGGTGGAGATGACTTTTGCTACGAGTAACGTTACGAGCAACCAGGGCTGCGAGCTCGGCAGTTGATTCAATTGGTTTGGTTTTGCGGGCATCGACTATTGCGGCGACTATTTTTTTGGCGGCATGCTCTTCGCCTAATGTTGAGAAAAGTGCGACTAGTTCGTTTTTGCCTAGACCATTAATTAGATCTTTTGCGGTAACCGCCAAGTCTTTGTTCATGCGCATATCAAGAGGTGCATCGTGGCGGAAAGAAAAACCTCGCTCAGGTGTATCGAGCTGGTAAGAGCTAACTCCCAGATCCATTAGGACTCCGTTATAGAGACCATCTTCGAGCCTGTCACTACCGAGTGCACTGGCGAATGAGCTGTGGATGCCGGTAAAGTTGGCTGATAAGCCTGACTCGGTAATCCGCTCCATGGCTTTTTCGAGAATGTCAGCATCTTGATCGATTCCAACTACCGCGGCACCAGCTTTTAAGAGCTCTAGGGTGTGACCACCAAAGCCGAGGGTAGCATCGATGTAGGACCTACCCGCCTCAGGACTTAAGATCTGCGTTACTTCTTTGAGTAATACTGGGGTGTGGAGGAGTTTGTTGTCCATAATTAGATCCCTAGCTCAGATAAAGTATTTTCTAGTTCGCCAGTTTGTGAGGTTAAGCCATCGACGTATGTGTGGTAGCGGTCTTTGTCCCAGATTTCGACTCTGGTTAGGGCTCCGGCAAAGACGACATCTTTTTTGAGGCCTGCGAGGGTTTTTAAGTTGTCAGGAAGTAGCATACGACCGTGAGCATCTAACTCTAAGGGTGATGCGTTGAAAGTAAGTAGGCGTAAGAAATCTCTGGCGGCTTTGTTGGTTAGTGGTAAGGCTTGGAGTTTGTCAGCTAGCTTGGCCCAACTATCGGCGGTAAAGATAAATAGACAGCCATCTAGTCCGTAAGTTGTAACTGCACCGGACTCTAACTGACTACGAAATGATTTGGGGACGGCAACACGCTTTTTATCGTCGAGTGAATGATAATGTGTGCCGATAAACATATAAGACTATCTCCCACTTTGTCCCACTTCGTTTATTAAAGAACATATTGATATAGTTGTCAACTATTTAGCACTAGGAAATAGTGGTTTGATATAAAAACCGAACAGTACCCGAATTAGATATTATAAGATGTTTGTTTGGTAATTCTTCGTAACTTACTGCGTGTTGTGACGTATTGACTTATAGGTTATAATAATAGACTTATAGTAGTTTATAATCTAACTAGGAGTCGTTATGATTAGTAGTAATTTGCCAGAAATACCAGTTGAATTAAAGCCGATTTTTGGAAGAGATGTGAAACGTCTCCCCACTCCATTTGATCTGGGTACTCTATTCGGATGGTGTGCTTCTATCGAGTTTTTCAGTGACGGTGATCCCAGTAAGATTTCTGAGAATACTACAATATTGTACGAACTCATTTGGAATACCGTTGATCCCGACCGAATTAACGGCGGAGATATACATAATAGCGATCTTGCTGCGTTAACTAACTTAAAAGCTGACTCTCTCGAACAAAGTGGTAGAGTGGATTTAGCTCAGAGATTAAGGGTAGCGGTCAAAAATATAGTAGTTAGTCAGTTATAACTACATAGCTTTCTAGAGCCGAAGTCGTAAGTACACTGTCTTTACCTAGCTTAGTTGGTAACTTTGTCCAAGTCTTGCCATCCCAGCCATAGATTGCTGGATTGGTGTGTTCACCAGCGGGGAGCTTGATCTCAACTGAGGTTACACTCTTTGGCTCGACTGAATAAGCAGCAGAGTATGGCCCCGCCAACAGCTTCGCAGTTTCGGCGGGCAGGCCAGCCTTCGGATAGCCAAAAGTTTTCATTGTTAAGACTCTGGTGTCAGCTTTGAGAGCTGTCTTTGGTAAAGTCACGACGAACCTGCCGTCGGTCGAAAGGAGGGTTGGGTCTGCCGGATCAAACTTGAGGTAACTAAAGTTCTCTTTGAGTCTCGTAGTGCCATAGGTCACTGTCACTGTGCCACCGGATACTCCCTCGTGATAGGTCACCTTGCCACCAGCAGATTTGCTACCTAGCAACAGGCTTTTAATCACAGGCTGTTTTTCGTTCTCTAGATCTAGTCGACCAAAGACCCCTTCTTGGACTTCGACTGTCTGATAGACCAGCTCGTACTCTAGCTCTCCCTCGGTCGGGGCACCTGCGACATACAGGTCGAGACTACGCCCACTCTCATCGGGTGAGAGGGTAATAAATGGACGCTCAGACTGGGGGATGGTATTGATCGGGAGATCGAGCTCTTCTTCGTCTACCTGTTCGGTTGGAGCCTTGTCCTTTTTATTAAAGACTAAGAAGCCAGTAATAATGGCGAGTATGAGACCGACGATGGTCGCGACTAGTGGTTTGTTCATAAATACTTCTCCAGGTGGGCAGATAATGATTCGATTGGCAAGCGAACTTGTTCAGTTGTGTCACGATCTCTCACAGTAACTGTCCCGTCTTCTAAGGTCTGGTAATCGACCGTTACACAATATGGGGTACCCATCTCGTCCTGGTAGTAGTAGCGCTTGCCGATATTGCCCCGATCATCCCAGGCGACCCTAAACTTGGTGGCCAGAGTGTCAAAGACACCGCGAGCCTTTGCAACTACTTCCTCATTGTTCTTAACGAGTGGGAATACTGCGACTGAGTAAGGAGCCAGCTTGGGCGCTAGCTTGAGCACTACGCGATTGTTAGCCGTATCGTTCCAGTAGGCGTCGCACAGGACCATGAGGACGAGGCGATCGATACCTACTGCTGGCTCGATGACGTGAGGGACCAACTTGGTATTGGTTGCTGGATCTAAATAGCTTAAATCTTTGCCACTATGCTTGACGTGTTGATTGAGATCATAGTCAGTCCTGTATGCGAGTCCCCAGAGTTCTTTAAAGCCAAAAGGATAGTTGTACTCTAAGTCGACGGTTCGCTTGCTATAGAAGCTTCGCTCTTTGTCGTCGTGTTCTCTGGTTCTTAGGTTTTCGCTATTGATCCCGAGCGTGTCTGTCACAAAATTCTTCATGGAAGTAAGCCAGGTTTCAAAGAGTTCTTCCCAGTTGCTACTCTCAGGGTTAAAGAAGTATTCGATCTCACCCTGCTCAAACTCGACGGTACGGAAAATAGCCTGACCCTTGGTGATCTCGTTGCGAAAACTCTTGCCCATTTGCCCTACCCCAAAAGGTAGTCTGACACGAGTAGAGTCGGTAATATTTTTAAAGTTAGTGAATATCCCCTGCGCGGTCTCGCCACGTAAATAAGCTAGGTCGGCGGTCTCGGCTAGGATTCCTAGATGGACTGGGAATAGTAGGTTAAAGCTGCGGGCGTCGGTTAATTCTAATCCACCACAGGTTGGACATTTGATCTTGTTGTCTTTGATCAGCTTTGAGAGCTCGTCCATACTCTTGCCCTCAACCTTGATCTCGCTCCCCTTTTTCTCAAAATGACCCTCGATTAGATGATCTGCACGAGTTCTACTGTGGCATGTCTTACAATCGACCATGGCGTCAGCAAAACTGGCAACATGCCCGGAAGCCTCCCAGACTTTGCTACTACTAATTACGGCTGAATCTAGTCCGACCATGTCGGAGCGGTGAGTAATAAATGTCTCCCACCAGAGATCCTTGATTTTTTTCTTAAGCTCCGCGCCTAATGGGCCATAGTCCCAGGTGTTGGCAAGGCCGCCATAAATGTCGGACCCTGGGTAGAAAAAGCCGCGGCGCTTGGCGAGACTAACGATGTCGTTTAGAGTTACTGTCATGTGAATAGTTTAGCACAACAAACTAACCTGTTCTTATGGAGTACCTTCAGGAATTGGCCCATCACCGATAGCTGCGACTAATGGTGTCAGATCTATTTCTTTAGGAATCGGTGACATCATCGCATATGCCAATGCTTGTTCTGATGTCATCGGCTCTGGTCTCCCAGCTCTCTCCCATTCACTGACAATCATATTAGCCTGACCATAATTCATATCTGGTGTTGGATATTGCACAAACATATTGCTCCTTAAATTATTGGACAGTTATATAATTCTACAATATATGTCTAGTGCGGAGCGGGCGAGAGAGTAAACTCTCGATGTATGCGTCGAGATCGGCAGGATCTGGATCAAAGCCTAGCTCAGTCAGGAGCTTCTTTTTGAATCTGGTTAAGTATTCGGGGGTGTCAAAGCGGTGGAGGTGGGTTAGGGCTGTTAATAGTAGATTGTAGACCTCGGGATGTGGATCACCATCAGGCGTCAGTTTGTCGACTAATTCCCCTATCTGGAATAGGCGCGAAATGTTGGCGAGACTGGTCTTACTATCTTGGTGGGTATGCAATAAGTCAACGTGAGTGAGGGTGAGACGATCATTCTTCTCGATAGCCTCGCATGAGATGTGGGTAAAGAGATCTAGGCTCGCTAGGCGCTTAGATTTGAGGCTCCGCACACTCCTCGCATATACATCTACCTTGCCTGACTCTAGAGTATAAAGCGTCAAAAACCGATCTGCATCTTTAATATTTCGACGATTGATGACTATGGCGTGATATTTGTGATACTTCATACTCCTATAATCTACACAAATCTCAAATTCTCAAATCTTCACAAATTATCTACTTATCGTAATCTCTTGATCAGAATCAATAGTCACTACCTTGGCTTTGGTACCGCTTACCGTGATCGTGTGTTTGACGGGGTCAGTACCTGGCTGGTTCTGGATTAACATCTTGTAATCATTCCCCTTAATGGTGCCAGCGGGGATGGTATATTCGACCTCTAGTTTTTTGACAGATTGGGGAGCTAAGGTAAAGAACCCTTCGAGTACGGTATAGCCTAGATCCTCGTTGGTCTCCATGTCTGCCTCAAAGCCTCGTCCACCCTTGAGCACACTGCCTTTGGGGACATAGATCCGGGTCCAGCTACGCAAGAGTCCATTGAGACAGAGCTGACCTGCTTCGAGATTACAGTTGTCACCTTTCCTGGGATTTTTGTAAGTTAGAGTCAGTTTTTTGGTTGCACTTCCATCTTCATTTAACGAGATCTCTTGGGTCACCTCGGATTCGACAAACAGATTACTCTTGGCTCCTGCAAAGTTGCTGTCGTTGATGTGGAGGTAGTCACCCTCGGTATAAGAAGTTAGTCTGCCGGCCGCACCGAGTGCCTCGGCGGCTAACTGTTTGTTCTCGTCCTTAAAGTACATAAGGAGATGTTTTTGCTCGATACTCTCGGTAAAGATATTAAAGAACTCTGCCCATTTGGCCTTAGGACTACCCATCATGTTGGCTAGCATACTGTTCATCAAGGGCCCTAGGATACTCTTTCGACCCTCCCTAATCTCGTAGGTTGGCTTGGTAATAATATTCTCTAGTTCGTAGATGACCTGAGGACAGTCGCAGCGTGGATCGTTTTCTGCACTAAACTTGCCACCGTAACCAGACACTCCAATAGGACCCAAGACTTTAAGTATGCGAACTGGCACCTCGGTGTCGATCGCGATAATGGCGTCGTATTCGGGAGCCACTGAGCTCTCGCGCATGTAGGTGGTAAAGGTATCCATACTCACTTTAAAATCTGGAGAGAGATTCATGTCTCTAAGATTCCAGTTATAGACTAGTGGTAGGTATTTTTTGATAGGATCTGGGGCTGGGACTTTTTTCTTAAAACCATTATCGAGAGTATAGATATCTTCGGAGATACCGGGCTCTATCTTGCCTTTGGTGATAGTGAGAGTTGCATAAGCAGTTAAGAAGCCACCAGTTGCACGCAGCTCCGCATCGTTTTGGAAAAGGAGCAAGTACTTGCGAGGATCGGGGTTACCTAGGAGATCAGGCAATAGTTTGACTATTGGTTGAAAATTGCTGAGCGAGCTAGCGAGACCAGAGACAGTAGCCTTGGCCTGAGTAATATTCTCTCTCACATTCATGCCATTGATGGTTTTGGGGTAGCGGTTCTCGTCAATCTGGGAGATGGCCTCATCGACCTGTTTTAGCTTGGCACTGATGTTGTCCATTTCGGGTGCCAATTTTTCGACTGTCTCGGCGACGAAAATGATCCTGTCTTCGGCAGTAGCTAGCGCTGGGTCAGAGGAGATGGCACCGGTAAAGCCCATGAGTTCAGCGTAAGGCTCAATTGCACGAACTACGAGTTCTGCTACCTCTACACCCTGTGTGCTGGCAGTAAAGACCCTATCACCGTCTTTGAGATAGGCGCCGAGCACGGGGATAGCCATGAATGGTCTCACTGATTGATAAGTCTGGTTGGCCTCGGCGAGAGCATTTTTGGTATTTTCGATTTCGGTCTTTGCGGTTTGGAGATCACGTGCCTGAAAAGCTGCTGCAGCACCGCGACCATGCGACTCGACTGCACCTATTTTTGAGTAAGTGTTAAAGGCAATATAACCGAGGTAACCAAAGAGAGTCGAAAGTACCAAGATAAAAGTTAAAAGAATTATGAACCAGGGGCGTTTGTAGAGTGGCTTCTTAGAAGATTTTTTTGGCTCGACCAGACTAACCGGCTCATCTTTTTTAAACTTGTCAAACTGAGGTTCAGTCGCAGCACTCGACCCATTTACCATTTCGAGATCATTGCTTGGGGTGTCTTTAAGAGTATTGATAGATCCGTCCATAAACTCATCCTTTTAACGTATTGTGCGTCAAGTTCGGCACGTTTGTCAAACGTAACCTCATTTCTCCCCGAGACCTGCCACAACCCAGTGATCCCTGGTTTGACCGATAACACGGTTGGGATGAACGCTTTGGCTTTTGGATATTTTTTGACTTGTTCTGTTAACTCGCGCTCCAAATAAGCGCGTGGGCCGACCATGCTCATATCACCTGTCAAAACATTGTAGATCTGTGGGAACTCGTCGATTGTGAGTGCGCGCAGGATCCGGCCGAGCGGTGTAATGCGTGGATCATCCTTGGCCTCTAGTTTCCAATCCCCTGCTTTGAATTTTTTTAGCAACTCCTTATTTTTGTGGTGCAGGATAAAGTCCGCATCAGTCACCATAGAGCGAAACTTATACATAAAGAACTGCTTGCCACCCCTACCCACTCTTTTGTGTCTATAAATGATTGGCCCTGGACTAGTTAGGACAATTAAGGTCGGGACAATCAGCCAAAAAGGCAGGAAAACAAGGATGAGGATAAGAGCCACAGAGACGTCGAGAGTGCGCTTGACTAACTCGTATGAATTATTAGGCATATTTTTCGTTAGGAGTCCCTGCAAATGTCTCTAAGAGTTTTTTGATCATAGGAATCCGTGATTGCGGTGCAACCATGATTACATCTGTTGTTGCCACAACCACCATGCCATCGAGACCAATAGTCGAGACTAACTGATCTGTAAAGTTATATACAACGGTATTGGTCGTCTCGTAGGTAGCTACGTTACCTTTTATCAAGTTTTCTGCTGGTGTTTTTTGGAGAGCTTCTTTGAGTGCTTCCCAGGTCCCGATATCGCTCCAGCCTAGATCGACTGTCAGAACTACTGCTTTTTGTGGCTCGGTCTTGGTAACTACGGCATCGTCAAAAGAAATCTTTTCGAGTGTTGGATAGATCTCGCTTAGCAACTTTTCATGAACAGGAGTGCCGTAGCTCTCTTGGAGTTTGAGCAATCCGTCATACATAACACTCGCGTGTTTTTTGTACTGATCTAGGACAAACTGGGGCGCGAGGATAAAGTACCCAGGGTTCCATGAGTAATTATCGCTCTGATAGTATTTTTCGGCAGTCTCTTGGTCTGGTCGATAATGCCATGAGACAAATTTGTGAAGCTCGATCCCATTAATCTCAGCGATTTTCTCTCCATGCTCGATCCAACCCAAGTTTTGGTTAGCAAAGCGAGCATGTTGCCCGATAAAAACAAAGTTTTCTTTGTTTTGGTTAATATATTCTGAACCAGCAGCAATCGCAGATTTAAAGCGATCTACATGTTCGACTAAATGATCACTCCAAAGGATGGCGACAGGACCCCATGGGTCTTTTTTGGCGAGGATAGACATAAGGTATCCAACAGCAGGACCAACATCACGCATCTCTGGCTCACCTATCACATTTTCTGGTGGGAGCTCTGGTAGCTGGGCTCTGACTGTTTCGACATACTGCGCGCCGGTTGAGATATAGATGTTTGTATAATCTACCTCAGGTCGTACACGATCAACAGCAAGCTGCAGAGTGGACTTGTCACCGACGATCTTTTCAAACTGCTTGGGGGTAGACTTACGCGAGAGTGGCCACATCCGAGTACCTACTCCTCCTGCAAAGATGACGATGCGCATATTAGTGAGTGTCGACATATCCACCTATCCTTTCCATTATTTTTTGCATCCATTTAGCGGTTTCAAAACGCTTAGCATTTCTTTGGCAGTCCACCCTATCAAAACGCTTAGCGTCAAAATTGTCAATCGCTTGAACAAAACTCTCTACAGAGTTAGACCTGAGAAGTATACCAGTTAGACCGTCTTTGACAATATCGCTCGCTCCACCTTGATTATATGCAATAACCGGAACCCCGGCCGCCTGAGCTTCGACCATACTAATGCCAAAATCTTCTTCGTTAGCTTGTAAAAATGATGTCGCATGTTGGTAGAGACTAGGTAAGTCAGAGTCAGCAACACTTCCCAAAAAGGTGACATTATCCCCTGCCATCTTTTTGAGCTTGCTCATCTCGCTCCCTGTACCGGCTATTACTAAGTTGTGATCGGGGAGCTGATTAAAGGCATGTATGAGTGTGTCGATTTTTTTGTACGGCACCAAGCGGGAGACCACGAGGAAATAGAAAGATGGGAAATCAGGTAAAACAAGTGAATCAAGTGTATCTAGATTCGAGAATTTTTTCGTATCGACGGGGGGAAAGATGACCTCGCTATCCCGGTTGTAATACTGCTTGATTCTTTTTTTCACTTGAGTACTTATTGCTATCATTCTATCTGGGCGTCTAGCTGCTACCTGATCCCAAGCTCGCAGCGGATTTGAGAGGAATTTGTATAGCTTGTTATTTAAATATTCCTCACTATGCGAGTAGAGGTAACGAGTAGGCGTAAGACAATAGTTAATGTGGAGAGTACCTGGCTTTGTAATAATCCCCTTAGACTCGGCACTACCGATACTGATTACGAGGTCATATTGAGAAAAGTCAAAGGATTCGAAAATAAATGGCATGAGTAGAGGTAATATCTCGTGACGCCTTCGCAGATATGGGATTTTGCTGACAAAACTAGAGGTTACATGCCAATCACGGCTAAAGGAAGCACCACTCGGATCCCAGATGCTGGTATACCAATGGGCATCTGGAAACAGTTCGTGAAAAGCTACGAGGACTCGCTCGGCTCCTCCTGTTTTATTTAGCCGGTCGTAAACGAGCGCAACTCGCATTAATCACCTCCGCGATAGATTGTGAGACGTTATCCCAGGTGCGAGTAAAATTGAGAGGAACAGGTGCAGGGTCAGCTAGCACTGATTTTATAGCTGTAGATAACTGGTCAGAATTGGTTGGATCAAAATAGGTAACCAAGTCACCATAGACCTCGCGATAGACTGGGATGTTGCTCGCGATCACTGGCACGCCGAGCATCATCGCCTCGAGTCCTACTAGACCATAGCCCTCCATAAGTGATGGAGTAACCAATGCAGACGCGCTTTGATAGACCAAGTGCAACTCTTGATCCGTTAACTCACTCATAATATGAATATTTTTGGGTTCGTATGGGGCTAGCGTACGGGAGAGGAATGGCGATAGCTTACTAACTATTACCAGGTTTAGGGCTGGGTCTTTTAGTTTTTTGAAGGCTTCTAACAGAACAGGGAGGTTTTTGTGTGGATATGCGTTACCGACAAATAAAATGTATTTGGAGGGAATGTCTAGTGACGAATGTCCTGTGTCCAATTTTGGACTACTTTTGAACATGGGGTCGGGTGCTTCGGGGATGGGGTGGATGTGCTCTGGTTTGACCAGGGGGAAGTTGGCCAGAATCTGGTTTTTGACTGTATTAGTCGGGACAATCACTGCACTAGCGTTGACCAGGCTGTGGCGGACGTCTAGATTGTACCCGGCTCGCTTGATATGGTAGAGCCAGGGAGCGCGAGTAGTCGTCTCTCGACCAGTAAAGTAGGTTTTGATGAGGTCGTGCAGAGTTACCACTGTCGGCACTCTAATCAGAATAGGCGTATTAAAGTGGAGTGTGTAGAGCAGGTCGATATTTAAAGAAGCAAGCTTGAGAGGGTAAAAAATTTGCTCTGCAAATGTATAGTGTGGCACGTCAAAGAGTACCTTGGTACAGTTAGCTGGCAATGTTAAAGTCTCAAAGTATTTACGGCGCAAGAGGACAAATAACTGATGATCTTTGAGGTGGCTTGGGAGGTAACTAAGAACGTTAGTGGTATAGCGACCTAGCCCTGTGTGCTCTGTCCCATAAAAGCGTGCATCAATTGCGATTCTGACCATGTGATGATTATAGCTGATTAGCCACCTGCTATCTATTATATTATAGGGTATAATGCATTGATGACAGAAATTTCCCCTACTCAATACGACCTATCACAGCTCATATTTAATCATCCGGGGTGCGCGTTTGCGGAAATGATGACCTTGCAAAACATGTCGGATAGTTTCAAACGTCGTCAGGCATTACAGATTGTAACTCTGAAAAATATGGGAACTGAGGTGATTGCTATAAAGAAGGAGAATCCACACGTTTCATATCTAGCGATTAGGTGTGACACTAACAGAAGTCTTGAAGGGACGATTATTAGCCCAGATATGAAAACCGTAGTACGACCATTTTGTCAGCTGGCGACCTACAAGGAGGGACCTGGTCTAAATATGCTATTTCAACTTTCAATCAATGGTTTGAGGTATATAAGCGGAAAGCCTAAGATTCCGAGTTATGCTGTCGCGGATTTGTTGCCAGTATTACTCGAGTTTCATGATTTACATAAGGAGGTTGGAGAGGCGTTTTTTAGCAATGTATTGAATTACAGCTTAGAAATGCTTAGCCTTGGAATAGTATACGAGAAATGGCCAAGTTAGTTTATGCTAGGGTGACACGACGGAACTTCATAAGGCGAATACCGAGGAAGACAATCCAGTTGATCAAGAATGGATACTTTTTTTGATAATGCTTACGGTAAAAAATCTCCATCGCCTGTATAGACCAGCGGCGGACCTGGCGCGTTTTTTCGACTGACGCAGTAGTGACTGAGCGACTAGCTCGGCTCATGCCGGTGGTCGCACCCTTATAGTGCTTGATAGTTACTGTTGGGTAGTAAAGAATCCGCAGATTGTGTTGCCACAATCGATAACATAAGTCTAGATCCTCACCATAAAAATCATATTCTTCGTCCCACCATCCGATGCTCTCCCCCGCCTCTCGCTTGAGCATCATAAACATACCACCGATCGCATCGATCTCGTGTTCGTGATCGTAGCCAAGATAACTCTTGGTGTATTGATTAAGCATGGCAACATTCGGGAACAATCTAGAGAGTCCGCTAAAGTGAGTAAAGCTCGCAAAAGGGGTCGGGAAGCCGCGGTGCGAGGTAGCGTCGATCTCACCTGTTAGGGCGAGAGTCACCTTGGGACCGAGACAGGAGATCTTGTTATCAATGTTCAAGTGTTCATAGCAGCGAGCGAGGTCAGTCGGAGTATTAAAACTAATATCGGGATTGAGGAAGAGCAGAGTCCCCGCAGTAGCTTGCTTGATCCCTACATTGTTGGCAGCGGCAAAGCCTACAGAAGTATCTCTTTTGATCAAAGTAACCCCGGGGAATTCACTCTTTAGCATCTCACGAGTCTTGTCAGTGCTTAAGTTATCTACGACGATGATCTCGTATGAAATATTTTGTTGAGTAGCTAGTGAGTTGAGTGTTTGGCGCAAAAAACTGTGACTGTTGTGTGAGACAATAATGATTGATAAATCAAGTTTATTTTTCATATCATCTTAACTCTTTTTATACTTTGAATTTTTGAATTCTTGGTAGACTGCATCTAGCTGGCGAGCTATACCATCCCAGCTGTAGGAGCGCTTAACCACGCTTTGACCAGCTGCACCGAGCTTAGTTTGGAGCGCATTGTCTTTGAGCAAGCGGACGGTACTCTCAGCCAAATCGGCAACTGTATCGGCGATCAAGACATTTTGGCCGTCTGTGAGCTCAATCCCCTCCGCAGCTAAGCTAGTCGCGACCACTGGAGTGCCTGTAATCATGGCTTCGAGCACTTTATACCTAGTCCCCTTACCACTCCTAATCGGTGCCAGGAGCATGTGGCTGGTCGCAAAAGCATCACGGATATCTTTGATAGCCCCGAGTACTTCGATTGATGGATCTGAGGCAAAAGACTGGATGCGTGGAGTAGGTGAAAAACCAACTATCTTAAGCTTGGCAGTCGGCAACTTGGCTTTGATTAGCGGCCAGATCTTTGTCACTATTTCTTCGACAGCTTCTTTGTTGGGTAGCCACTTAAATGTTCCGACAAAGAGGACAGTGGGGTCTTTGGGGAGCTTTTTTTTGAGAGCTGAAAAATAGGCTAGGTCTACCCCGTTAGCAACGACACTAGTATTAGTCGTTGTTCCCAGCTCTTTTTCGATAAACTGTTTATCCTCTTCAGACATCGTGATTAGCTTGTCAGCCTTTTTCCAGTAGTGTCGCTCCCAATATTTGATCTTGGCGACATCGATCGCGAGGATGGGACGCAGGAGCGGATTAGCTTTTTTCATGTAATCTTGGTAACCCAGGTACTCAATTGTTTGCTCAGCTAAGATGATCGGGATCTTGGTATCTGGGATGTTAGGCATCATGTAAAAAGTCTCAGCGTGGATCAGGTCATAAGCTGTGGTTGAGAGTTCTTTCTCAATAGCTGTAGCCATTCCTAGCGGGAGATTGCGAGTCACAACAAAGGGGTAAGCGGTAAAGCCAGCGAGGAGGATATTGCGCAACACAAATGGATGACGCGTTCTTTTGAATAAGATTATTTTGCTACAGTATTTTTTGAGCTCAGCAAGGTGCTCCCGTTCTGAATCTTCTTTGATCAGAGCGAATAGTGTGATCTCGTGTTTGGTACTGAGAGCCTTAAGAAGATTGTAAGTCCTGATCTGTCCCCCGGAGACCAGTGGGTACGGGAGATAAGGGGTGAGCATCAGGATTTTCATAGCTTAATTATGCTGTACTGATCGGTTTCTTCGACTAAAGTGTATTTCTTTTTTAGCTCCTGGTATTCGGCGTCCCGAGTCGTGGTTACATAATAACTAGCACCTGATTTTATCTTTAGATCTATATCCCCACCGATCGGCCAGCCAGTCCGGTTTGTCTGAAAAAGAAATGCTGTATCGCCCATGTAAGGAGCGATGACTTTGGCATCGGCATTTGTGATTGCATCGATCCGCTCTCCTGCAGCCACGATGGCTGGGTTATTGATATTAAAGTAACCCCTGACTTCGTACCAACCGAGAGCGAGAGCAATTAAGTAACAAGGGACAAGTAAAAAGGTTAAAGTTATCTTTGATAATAATGTTTTGCGAAGAGTATAGACGTAGCTAACACCGACCCCGATCAGCATGGCCAAGCTCGGGATGATCTGGATCTGATAGTAATCGTGCTGAACATTGCCAGTTGCGATAACAGTCATATATATGAGACTAGCGAGTGCGAGGCCGCCAACAATCGTGGTCTCAGACTTTTTTTGACCTATGGCCAACAGCCCAAAACCAAGCGGGATCATACCCCAGTAGCCCATGATTAGGCGACCGATGCGATCGCCAAAGAGCCAGCGGAGCCAGGCTCCTTTGAACCTAATCCCATTACCATTAAATAGCCAAGCGTTAGCGGGGATACCAGCGGGATAGCTAGCCACGTAGCTGCGCCACCATGCATAAGGCAAGACTGAAAGAGCACTCACTAAGGCAACTACTCCCAACCTCTTCAAATTAACTTTAGTTCCAAATAGTCCATAAAGCGCGATTGGGATCGCTACTACTAGTGCTGTCGGTTTCATAAGTACCGCTAGGGTCATGGTGATAGTGTAGAAAATGAGAGAGATTATTTTGCCCGTTTCGTAATAGCGAATAAAGGCATACAGGGCAGTAAGCATAAATAAGACAAGATGTGGCTCGGGTAGGATGACACGACCATAAAAAATATTGTAAGGGAGTGTGGCATAGACCAGGGCTGCAACCATGGCAGCTAAGTTGCCACTAACGGTCTTCATGATTAGATAGATCAAGCCTATTGAGATCGAAGAAGCTATCACTGAGAGAAATCTACCCCACTCTACAAGACTGAGTGCAGGATAGTTTTTGGCGAGTGTAGCATGGAGAGCACTTATGATCGGGAACTCAACAAAGCGGTAGCCATTTGGATTATCTAACCCCGATGGGATGCTACTAAGATCATGGTAAGTGGGGTGCATTAGGTCTATACCATTTTTTACATATTCCCGGGCGACGCTAGCTGTATCAGTCTGTCGCCAACTATGCCAGTCGGCTAGAGGGGCGTCTAGTCGGTATAGTCGGAGTGCAGCCCCGAGTGCCATGATGACGAAGATTATAATTAAGTTAAATTTTTTCATTTCTTTTTATCCTTAACACTCGCTAAGTTGTCGTAGCGGTAAGCTACCATGCCGGCTAGCATCCAGTACGTATAGGCTACTTTGCTGCTCTCAAAAATGTCGATGTAGGTAGCGGTCACTAGGAGTGCGACAGTGGCCCCGATTGCGCCGAGCGCCAGGAGGTCTACCTTGTCATTATTTGTTTTGAGTATTTGGTAGCTATATTTGATTACTAGATAGATAGTTGAGAGGAAGGCGATAGTACCTAGTATCCCAGTCTCCCCCAGCATTCGTAGATAGTCATTGTCTGTACTCTCGGCATAAGTAAACTCACCTACATTGCTCTTAACCAGTGTCGCATACCCGGTACCGAGGAGTGGGTTGGTCATAAAACCTCGGATGGCGTTAGGCCAGAGAACGTCTAGTCTAATACCCATGGATAGTCCGTATTTGAGGGCGTTGGCGCTATATTGTGGTCCTGTATACTCCCGCCCCTCATCTTCTGCGGTTTGGACTCTAATAGCCTCAGACTCATCGCTTACATCGGTCGGGAGATCAGAGCGAGGGGTCGGTGTAGGCTTGACTGGACTTGGTGGCATATCGGAACTAGAGGCGACTATATCGAGCTGAGTTTTTTCGGCATCGGTTAGATCAATGGTTTTGAGTTGTTTGTTGTTAAAAATAAACGCGAAGAGACTAGGCAATTCTGCAACTGTATCTTTACCTTGAGGCTCACTGACAAATGGCTGATTGATTATTTTTTGGAGAGTGAGGATAGTATCACGGGTTTTTTGGTCAGGAATAACCTGGGTAAAGCGCTCAAGGAGCGTACTAAAGCTAAACATGATTAGCAGACTCATAAACATAGTGAGGATGTAGTGCCGTATGCTCCACCACCAGCCACGATATTTGACTAATAGATAACAAATAATAGTGGTGCCTACAAGATAGCCAATGAATGAGGTACGTGAGGTAGTTAAGACCAAACACCAGTAGGCGATCACAGAGAGAGTATAGAAGCCAAACTTCGCGAGTTTTTGCTTGGCCAAATAAGCGGCGGGGAGGACGAAACTCAAGGCGATGGTTAAGTACCCAGCTAGGTCATAGTGACCACCAAAGGTACTAAAGAGCCGAGTATTGGGCTGGAGATAAAGTCTCACACCTTTGCTAAACTCCCTGTTCATGGTAGAGAATGCGGGAAAGTAAAAGTATTTTTGACCGATCCCGTAGAGCACGATACCAACAGTTGTGATAAGAGCGACTTTTAAGAATAGATTTAGATCTTTTTTGGTCCTGATCGCGCTATAGGTAATAAAGAATAGAGCAAAATACTCGATACGCCTAAAGTAATGGAGGATTAGCTTGAGAACATGCGCTTTCTCTAGAGGAGTTGATTCGGTAATAAAGAGGGACGAGAGGACAGATAAGAGCGCAAAACCAAGATACGCGAGGATCGTGACGGTGAGGTAATTTTTAGGCAAACTTACCCGGCGCCTCAGGAGCTGGACAAGCCAGAGTATACTCGTTGCCATAACTACTAAATCTTCGAGTCGCATGCGCACGATATAACCCTGGATGAGCTCGGCCATCGGGATCTTTGGATATAGTGGAATAAAAACAATCAAAAAACCAGTCAGGAGTGTAAGGAGATTGTTGTCTAACCAGGCTAAGATGCGCCGCATAGCGTTTATTGTACCCGGCTCTGCTTGGCTTGTCCAAGATAGCTAAGGTATTGCCCTGCACTACTCCGCTTTGCTGGGATTAGACTAAAGATAATAATCCGCATGATTACCCCGAGATTAATGACCCATTTAATCACCCATGTAAGGCTCGGGAAATGCAGATTATAAAAAGTGATAATACCGTCGAGCTCTGACAATAGTCTAGAAGTATTTGCGGCATTTGAGCTATATGAGCCTAGGTGGGTAACAGATACAGACGTGACAAGACGCACAAATTGATCAGGATGCTTCTTTTTTAAGCGGTAAAATAGCTCGACTTCTTCGCCGTACATAAAGATTTTCTCATCGAACCCAGCCACACTGAGATATGCGTCTTTACGCACAAGGACACAGGCACCCATTAGCCAATCTGGGGAGAGATCTTTGTTATATTTGGATACGTCATAAAAGTGGTATGGAGTCGGGAATAGGAGCTTGATCCCTGGTAACTTGTCTAGTCCCCACATCCAGCCCACAACCCTAGCAAGTGTTGGAAAGTAACCGACTGACTGCTGTATTTGACCATCTTCGTACGTCAATTTGGGGGCGACAGCTAGGATAGATTTGTTTTTGTCCAACACGGTTACGAGTTCGGAGAGTGAACCCGGATTGAGGAAGGCGTCGGTATTGAGGAGGAGAACATACTCCCCTGTAGCATGTTTAGCACCGAGGTTGTTGCCGCCACCAAAGCCGAGATTTTTGGGGCTACTAATTATTTTTATATCTGGATAAGATTTTTTGAGAAGCTGGATGGTATTGTCGCTACTATTATTATCGACGACGATTATTTCGAGCTGGCCTGCATCTATTCCCGAGCTCGCAAGTGCATGTTTTACGCATTTTTGAGTCAGATTAGCTGTGTTGTAGGAGACAATAATGATTGAGACTAATTTGTTCATTGGAATAGTTTAAAGCGACCTAGGCGATAGTTGGCTTTCTTTAGTTTGCGCTCTCCAATTAGTTTTGCAGGGACACCACCTACTATCTCGCCCTCCATGACATCTTTGGTGACGACTGCTCCAGCTCCAACAACAGCGCGATCAGCGATACTGACACCTGGGAGGATGATCGCTCGTGGGCCGATAAAGACGTAGTCGCCGATTTTGACTGGCTCACTAACTGCGCGAAAATCAGTAGCAGCTAGATCATGTTCACTGCTATAGATCATGACCTCGCTCGCGATGCTGGTGTGACTGCCGATAGTTACCATATCTCTGCCATCGATAAAGACACCGCGGCCGATGATAGTCCCCTCCCCGATCTTGATATTGCGAGGGTCGTATACCCTGACGCCTGTATGGAGTGTGGAGTTAGCACCCATCTTAATCCCGACACTGCGCCAGATAAAGTTACGGAGAGTATGGCTGGGGATGTGAGTAGTTACATCCAAGCACATGAGTGTAAAGTCGAGGAGATACGACTCGAGTCTCGGGATTGCCTTGCCAAAAAAGGCCTCGCTCCAGGTATAACTCTTGCCGTGTTTGTCTTTGAGGGGGAAGTTCATATGTCTATTCTAGCGCACCATACCCAAAGATGGGTAGGACGAGAGGATTTTTTAGATGCTTTTTGTATAGCTTTAGTGCGAGTGAGTGGTCAAAGGCGATCTGGTCATCGGGCGGCAACTTGTCTAGATCAAACCAGCGGAGTTCTCTGACTTCTTCGTCGATAACTTCTTTTTGACTAACTACCCGGGCAATATAGACAAAATCGATATTCTGGCGATCTTCTTTGGGACGGTTGGGGTTATCGTTAATGCAGAATAAGGATACATCATCAATCGTCCAGCCAGATTCTTCCATTACCTCACGTCTAACTGATTCAGAGACAGTTTCGTCACGATCTACAAAGCCACCTAGTAGTCCCCATTTTCCGCTCTCTAGTATTGGTATGCCATTTTTTGAACCTCGCAAACACATTATTACCTGATTCTTATCATTCAAAATAATGTTAGAGGTAGTGACGTGCCTAATACCTGGGAGTGCAACGTTGCCGTTTTCAAATGTGCAGTTAATCATATTTGTTTTCCTAGTAATACATCGAGAGTTTCCTTGGCACATTTGTCCCAGGAGAATTGTTTGGCTCGATTTAGAGATTTTTTGGACCAGGTATCACGGTCTTTTTTGAGCTCCATAATTGCCCTTGAGATATCTGCTGGGTCGCGCTCGTCAAACAATACCCCAGCATCTCCAACTACTTCGGGGAGACTGCTATTGTTTGAGACTGCAACCGGTGCTCCGCAACCCATTGCTTCGATTGCTGGCACTCCAAACCCTTCGTAAAGAGACGGTAGGACATAGACGTCGGCGCCACGATATAGTGCGAGGCGCGTCTCGTCGCTAACGTAGTCTGTCATGACAATATCTTTGGCATCCTGCGAGTTTTTAATAACCTGCAGCGACTCTTCTGACATCCATCCTATTTTGCCGGCCAAAACCAACTTGCCTTTGTACCCCTTTTCTTTGAGGAGTCGAAAAGCTTGAACTAGCTTGATAGCGTTTTTGCGAGGCTGGATGGTACCGAGGAAGAGAAGATAGTTGAAAGGGACAAGGTTAAAGTTATCTAGATGTGAAGATTTGATTTTTGTTTTAGTATTAAAAATATCTGAGTCGTAGCCATTGTGAATGACTGTGATTTTGTTGGGGTCGGTACCATACAGCTTAACCAGATCGTCTTTGGTGGCCTGAGAAACTGCGATCACACGAGCCGCAGCCTTGACTGCTGTACGAGTCCAGTTTTTTAGTTTGTAGAGATCGCTCTTAAGAAATAAATCAGGAAAGTACTCATACGCGAGGTCATGAATCGTGACTACCGACGGACTACCAACATAGTATGGAGCATTGTGGGCGGGTGACCAGAACGAGTCATAGTGGGCGCGGGTGATAAAGAGATTTAGTGGGAGACCTAGCCTGAGCCATACACGTGCTGGGCCAACATGATGGTAATGCCAGTTGGAACCCTCTGTGGGCATATCCGAGACCAGTCGATCACGGTGGTAAAGATGAAAATCAGTCTGAGGTGAAATGTCTTTTAATCTCTTGAGGATATGATAAGTATATTGTCCAGTACCTACCCTACTACCAACGTTTGCCTCGTTAACATCGATACCAATTTTTTGAGTCATAAAGTACCTATTTCTTATTACCTAGCTTTTCATAGATTGTCATAACTTGTCTAGCAGTTACTTCCCAACTAAACATTTTGGCATGTCGAATACCTTTTGTGGTCATGTTTTCACTTGAATCTATTACTTGCTCAATACCAGACCTAATAGACTCTATATTTAATGGGTCTACTAAGACAGCTGCCTCACCCGTCACCTCGGGGAGTGAGCTAATATTACTGGTCACGACCGGGGTGCCGCAGGCCATAGCTTCGAGCACGGGGAAACCAAACCCTTCATATAGTGATGGGTAGCAAAAAACCGTCGCACTACTATAGAGTGCAGGTAGATCAGCTTCGTCTACAAAACCGAGCACAGTTACATGTGACGGGTTTTCGATCTTTTTGCCCCAACCGTATTTACCAGCGATGACGAGAGGGATCGACAGACCAGCTGTAGCTTGGATAAGACGTTCTAGATTTTTGCGTGGTTCCTGAGTACCAAGGCTAAGGACAAATTTATTAGGCAAGTTATATTTAGTTTTCACTCGTTCAATTTCTAACTCTGATTGAGGGAAATATTCCTGACTTAGACCTGGATAAACAACGTCTATTTGTGAGTCTAGTAGTTGATATTTTTCGATGAGATCATTTTTTGTACTCAGTGAGTCTGCAATAATATGGTTGCCGTGTTTGACGATCCGAGAGAGTCTAAGTGATTGAGTGTGTCTAATAAGAGGATGAACAGTCTCTGGATATTTGGCGTAAGCCAGGTCATGAATGGTCGTGACTGTTGGTACACGAGTAACAGGAGCAGTCCAGTCTGAGAGATGGATGAGATCTGTCTCACCGCTAAGATACTCTAGATGCAGTGGAGAATAATTAAAGAGCACTCCCGCTAGCTTAGGTGAAAGGTGAGAATAGACCCAGGTCGCTTTATTCCAAGGCGCAGTTTTTTGGAGTGCCTCAAAATAAAAGCGCTGTTTGCGCACCCCAGCCCAGAGGATGAACTCGTGCCTAGAGGGTAAACTTAGTAGAGCTTTGACTAGCTCAAAGGTATAGCGACCTACGCCAGTACCCGAATAAGCCATCTGAGAGACGTCAATTGTTATTTTCATATAAATCTAACTGTAATCCAGGATACACTTTTTGACTCCCGAGCGTATAGCCTGCCTCGATTAGGTTATTCCCCCCTACATGCGACGAGTCAAAAACTTCTTCGGCATATTTTATATAAATAATGCTCTTTGACTTTAGTTCTACATTTGTTTTTGGTTCGATAATCTGGGAACGTGGCACACCATAGTATAGTAAAGGCGCGTTCTGCGCACGACTAGGGAGCGCATAGGTAGCACCTCGGCCGTGATCTCTAACAACTTCTCGCCAGCCCTCTCGATGAAACTCAGGATTGACCCAAAAGTAGCCGAGTGAGAGTAGCTGAAGTGAAATAATGAGTGCAGCATATCGGAGCCTAGTGTGTGATAGAGCTAGTGCTAATACTAGTAAATATGCTGGGACTACAAACATGATACGAGTGTAGCTATAGACAGGGAGAATGAGGGAGGCGGCCGCAGCGATTGGGACGGCCGAGAGCCAGACCAAGAGGAGTTGGTAGTTTTTGTTTGAGAGATACGACTTGAGTTTGACCCTGGACAAGACAAATATATGAAGTGAGAGTAGGGAGACTGCAACTGTGCCATATAAGAGATCGCTTTCTATGCTTATCCTGCCAATATTGGCTTTGACCCAGGTGAGAGCTAGAGCCTTGAGCGATATCCCACCCACAATGCTCCCCCACTCTGGACTACTTGCGACCGTGCTGAGCCCTATACCGAGCGAACTGATGAGTGATGGTAACCAAAAAATAAGTGTTAGACCAGCTAGAATCTGAGATATTATTAGGTCACGGCGCCTGAGGAATAGCGCATAGACAAAGAGTGCAAGATGGAGGAACCAGGAGAGGTAGGAGGTCCAGAGGAACGCGACGGTGAATAGTACATAGTAAATAGTAAATAGTTTGTTTTTGGGATTGGTAAGTACCTTGTAGAAATAGTAGATAGCGGCAGTAACAAAAAAAGTGGTTAGACCATATGTCCTACCCTCTTGAGAGTAATAAATAAGGAGCGGGTTGGTGGCTGTTAGTAGTCCAGCTAGATACATTATCTTTTTGCCTCCAAACTCTTTACCTAGTCTGGCAGCAAAGTAGACGATACCTAGACCAGCTAGGAGCGATGGTGTGCGGAGGGCTAATTCGCTGTAGCCAGCCATACTAGTCCAGAGCCAACCAATGAGATGGTAGAAGGGCGGCTGAAAGTCTGCGAGGGCATATGTAAGCAGCGGCCCCATGCGCCCCATCAGGGCGAGTGCCTCGATCGCCTCGTCTAACCAAAGTGATTGGTTGATTAACACTAGTCTTAGAATAAGTGCGAGCCCTAGGATGTAAACCATACTATTTACTTAGTTTACCAGTAGAGAGCATCTCGAGGATACCAACAAAACGACCGAAGTCATATACTATTTTGAAAAAAAAGAAGTGAAGGTTTTGATGCCTGATTGATTTGTACAAGCCAATACAGACCGAAACTGGCAATGAAGTGCGAATAAGTGCATAGAGGAACCCTAGGTATCCATGTTTGTAGGGACGCTTAGCTGCCCAACGAGCTTGACGATAGACTGCGGCCATACTATCTGGGTTTTTGTGGTAGCAAACTGCCTGGGTTGATAGAGGTCTGACTCCTAACTTGTTAAACAGACTCCAAGTATCGGTGTATCCAATGTTGTCAAACCCACCTACCCTATCAAACTCGGATTTGAGGATCGCACGATAGTCTGTGCCATATTTTGGAGGATTGGGGGGGAAGCGAAGTGTGTCTGCCCAGCCTTCTTGAATATTCCAGCAACGAGCAAGCGGACTCTCCCAGTTGGCGACCAGCTCTTTGACTGAGTATGTACCCTTAGCTTCATTATTTAATATTGGCTTGATCAATGTCTCGACGTAGTCTGGAGCGAAGGTCATATCGGCATCAACAAAGAGCAGAATCTCGGAGTTCGTATGCGCTGCCCCTAGGTTGCGAGCCTTAGCTGGTCCCTGGTGCGACTGATTGAGACAGATTAAGCTTGGGAACTGCTTGAGTATCTCACTGGTCTTATCGGTACTACCATCGTCCACTACTATAATCTCGATCTCCATAGTTTGTGTCAGGAGGGAGGAGATAGCTGGGACTATACTCTTGTCACAATTGTAGGCAGCGAGGATGGCTGAGGCGACTGGTCCCGACGTGCGTCGGGATTTCACGCTATTAGATTTGTTGTTGGTGTTCAACTTACTTGATGAGGTCATAGAGTTCTTTTTCTAATAGCTTAGAGACTACCTTAATATTGTATCTGCTTAGCTGTGAGGAATAGTCAACCCTACCAGCTTCGGCGGCTTTTATGACTGCTGAACGGATACTTTGATCATCGTTGTGGTCTACGTAATATCCTAAACTGCCTATGATCTCACGTCTAATGGGATCGTCTGTTGCGATAATGGGCAGTCCTGCTGCCATAGCCTCGATATAGACATTCCCAAAAGCTTCTCTTGGGTCTGGAGTAAAGCAAAACACATCACTATAGCGGTAGTAGGCAGAAATCTCATCTGGGCTGACATGTTTTATCCAGCGAAAGTCATATCTGCGCTCAGATAGTATGTCTTGTAATACACTGCGCTCCTCACCATCACCAATAATTATATGAGTGAGAGGGAGCGATTTTAGAGTTTTGGCAATTCTGGTGATGTTTTTGTAGTGGGAGAGTGCGCCGACAGTTAGGACTACTGGGCGAGGCAGTTTGAGATCGATCTTTTTTGAAACTTTAGAAATGTCGACTGGATTAGGGATAACTACTAGCTTAGTCGATGGTCTTGCGTATTTTTTGCACCAGATAGCTTGTGCATCGGTTAAAGCAATAAAGAGATCTGGTTTTGTAAGCAAAGTCTTGAGATCATGGTGACCCATACCTGCTTGACCAAATGCCACTATTTTCGGAGAAGACAACTCTCTCTTTAGTATTTTTATTTGAGGTGCGCCGTTACATGCGATTACAATGTCTGGGTTAACTGTCTTGATTGATCTAAGTGATGCTTTGGTAAAGTTGAGAGCAGCGACACTAGCTGGGTCGCACTCAAGTCTAAATAATAGTTTTTCGAAGATATTATAGGGAGCGGCCTGAGGAGCAGACTCCAGCTTCAGGCTACGAATAGTTTGATATGTTTTTTCTGGTTTAACAGGACCTGCTTGAACTACCGTCACTTGATTATTTTTTGAGAGTGCATGGGCATATAGATCAACAACACGCTCGAGACCTCGATCTACCAACCCCTGAGTAAGATTGAGAAAGAGTATCTTCATATAATTTTACGTTTGAGATACTTGATCGGAGTAATCAGAGATGCAAGTATTAGATAAGTGAGAGACCTACTTTTTTTTGGGTCTTTTTCCCATGGAAGAGGTGCAGAGTCAAAAACGTTAGGCGGGTTAGAGTCCAGTGGAATCCCTAGTTCGATTTTGTTTTTTGAACGATTAAACATATCCAGATTACCGCCTAAACTACTTCTTTTCAGGTACATTGCATGGTAGAGGTAATTGTCAGTGATATAGTGCAGAGCAGGGTCGTGATCGATAATTGCGATTCCGCTACTGTCATAGTAACCTTCGTTTGGGTAACCACCACGCAAATGTAGCCCATTGAGTTTGCTTTTATTGAGTGATCTGAGCACTAGGTGACCACTAGTACCCCACATTTTGTAGGTACCGACACTTTCGTTTTGACGATGATAAATATCACCTAGTAGGTCATAGCGTCGGACAGTGATCCCTTCAAATTTATTTGTGTTAATTGCAGCAACTACTTCGCGTGCTGTTTTTTCTGGATAGACTTCGTCCCCATCGACTACCCAAAACCAATCTGATTTTGTGTTATTTATTTGATCCTCACGGATGCGAGTGACGTCCATAGAAGTTGCGGCACGTGAGATTGTTAACTTGATTTTGGGGGAATCGATAGACTTGATTGCTTCGATCGTGTGATCTGTACTACCTGTATCTGTCACGAGAACTATATCAACATAAGGGAGGATCGAGAGCAGGCTATATCTGACCCATTGGTCCTCGTTTTTGACCATCATGTGAACGGTGATTTTACTTTTTGCCATAGGTCTTTTGGTATAGGGTGTAAGCAATATATAAAGTATAGATACCGACTACTAGTCTAGTGATCACTCTCGCCCACCCTGCACCGATTAACCCGTAGGAAGGTATCAAGATTATGTCAGAGATGAGCAAGCTAAGTGCCGTGATAATCCCAGAGACTGCAAAATATCTTGGGTAATCAAAGACATAAAACAAAGCAACAAACGGTGTAGTGGCTGTTAAGAAGGCGGTAGATATTAATAGAATATTTAAGGTTGGGATGACGCTCAGGTAGGCTGACCCGATAGTATATGTAACAATAGGGTACGAAATAAAACAGAGAGCGATAGTCGCAAGGAGCGAAACGATAGCGAGCATGATGCCTTTTTTTAGGTAGCGATCAAGGTTTACTTTGTCTTTATATTTTGCAACTCGCATGTTTAGGACCGTACCGAGCGACCAACCGATTAGCGAAGCAACAGTCGCAATCCTAGTTGCGGCTGCATAAAGTCCTGTCTCATGAGCTGAGAGATAGTTCTGGACGATTAAAACATCGACATTCTCGGCGACAGCACTAGCTAGGATAGAGATACTGGTCCATCGAACCACATTTAGTATCGATTTTGTGATTTTTGGATTATAGCTAGGCAAGAGCTCGCGCACATTTATTGCCATAAAGCCAACACTTGCTCCGATAAGTGGCAAGATCATGTATCCTAGGGTGATAGTGTTTAAGTTAATTCCTGCAAAGACTAATGTCGCAAGCGCCAAGAGTAGCTTGAGTGAAGATTGAACTGTGTTGGTTAAGACTGAGAGACCAAAGAACTGTCTAGCCTGAAGGAGAGAGTTGATGTATTCGTAGACAACCACAGATGTAGAAAGTATTATGACGGCTCGTACCATCGGCAAAAAATCAGGAGTTAGACTCAGGAGTGTCTCGGTGATAAATGGAGTAGTGAGCAGACCAATCATTATTACAGCTGCCATAATGATGGCTTTTAAGTAGGATCCGTTTTGAGCATAAGAGAGGCTCTGGGTTTTGTTCTCTTGATTTTGGGCGATAGCCCGAGAGACTGCGATGTTAATACCCATATCTCCTATTCGAGAGATTATTAGCATAAGCGAAAAGAGCACAGAGAAAATGCCAAATTGCTCAGGACCAAGTTGTCTAGAAAAAATAATCATGGCAACGGCAGCAACACCAGTTGAACCAACGTTGCCAATAGTCATGAGGATAGCAGATTTTAACCCTTTAGATTTGCCTAATTTTAAGACAGTAGATAACATATCTCTATTGTCTCACACCTCTAGCGAAACTGCGAAATAAACTGGAGAATAGTCTCCCAAGTCTCTTTTGGTGCTGCTGGATTAACGGGAGTAGACGGGATATCTAGGGGTTTGTAGGCGATGATGTCCTGGACGGATAGCTCGTTATTTAGGTGGTTGTAGCTACCGACCACGATGACCGGCTTCTCGGTGACCCTGTGAGCCGTGTTAAAGCTAAGGTCATACGACAGCATATACACATCACTGGTTGGCAAGACCAACACATCTTTAGGTGAGCCTGTCACAATAACCTCGTGGATAATCCCCAGCTTGCTCATCGGAGTACTCACTCCCCTGCCCTGCCACAGACGATACCCGACATAGAGAGCAATGGGCAAAACGATCAGGGGGATTGTAAAGCGCAGAGCGACCACGGTATTTTGGCTCTTCCACATCCGCTTGAGTGCTAACCACAGACGCCCGATGGGATTGTTCACTTTGATGTTAAGATCTAGCAAGGGGTCATTTAGATTTTCGGCTTTGATCAAGTCTACGTCGACTGCGTGCACCCCGTTAACCGAGACACTCCTACCGATCTTTCTTTTTGTCTCACTAGCACGTTCAGATAGATTAACTACCATAAATAAAGAATAGCAAATTGAGAAAAGACTGCAAGTAGAGGGATTTTTTAATCTGTGACAGTAATTTTGTAGGTCGCGTTGGTTGCATCCGAGACTACTACACCTGCAGCATCTTTGTACTGGATCTTCATGGTCCCATCATACGTACCATTGGCTATTGTCTTACTGATCCAGAGCTGGGTGTAGTAGGCAGTACCTGCATCCATGTAAGGGTTGCCTGTGGTCGCGCCATAATTGCCGCCGGCCGTATTGTTGGTATAGGTGGTCACTATCGTTCTATTATCTTTTTTGGTACTGATAATGATAAATGGGACATAGATGGTGCTATTGTCATTGTTAAATTTGGTGAGAGACCCGGTGAAAGTATGATTGTTCTTGGATTTGCTAACTGTTGTTTCGAGACTTAGTTTATCTACCATCAAAATATCATTCTCGAATGCCGTGCTACCGCCAGCGACCACCTGGTACGGGTAGGTACAGGTAGGACCAACGGCACCATTGTTGCCTTTGGCGCGGAACTTTGGCGTGACTGTCCCTGACTTATCAAAAGTGCGGCCGACCTTACTATTGGCGACTCCACCCTCCCAGACACCATCGCCATCAAAATCCCATTCAAATCCAGCGAGACTAATCCCGCCGGAGGTACCACCGGATGGGTAGAGGGTGGCGTATAGAGGAGTCTTGCCGTAGGCGGGGAGTGCGGGATAGCTATCACCACTGTAGGTACCACAGGTAAAAGTATTGTCGACGACGACCACTGGAGTTGGACTAGGTGAGGGAGAGAGTGAGGGCTTGGGGGATGGCGATAGTTTTGGCGAAGGTGATGGCGAGGGCTTAACTGAGGGTGAGGGAGTTGGTTCCTCGGTGGGCTCGGGGGTAGCGGTAGGCGTGGCGGCGGGAGTAGGAGATGGCGTGACCACAGCTACTTTTTGGCTATTTTGGTAGCGGGCAAACTTGGCCTGCGCTGATGCTACTAAGCCGATGACTAACATGACGGAGATGCCGAGACCAATATAGAGATAAAGAGTTTTCTTGGCGATTGGTTTTTTTGCGATAACTGACTCTACCCCGCTAGTGCTAGGTGACACTTCACCCACCACCTGTAGGATAGGAGTGGTTGGTGGTTCTTTTGGTAAGAGAGGTTTGATTTCTGGATCCATATGCAGTTAGTTTATCATTAGACTCTGGTTATTTGGCAAGATATCCCACAATGATCAGATAAACCACTTATAACCTGAACATTTTCCATATGATAGTCAGGGGTCGAGAAGAGGTGATCTACCACTAGTTTTAGCTCTGGTTTGCGAAACAAGATGGGGTCGAGAGTAGACTTAACATCACTTGGGAGCTGGTCGATATAGCGACTAGCGAGCTCCTGATAAACCCTCGATCCCCGGTTAGTGTTGAGGTCGCCAGCGAGGACAAAGCTCGGCATTTTGTCTAGCAACTTTTGCAGTCTTTGATAATCTGGGAGCTGTACCACATCGGCATCGGTCGTGAGAGCCCAGGTAAAGTGAGTGTTAGCAAAAAAGTAGCTCTTACCCTCGATCACTATCTCGGAGACTAGTAGTGCCCGAGGATGCTTTAATGTCTTCATAAACTCATGGGGGATCACGACAGGATGCTCTGAGTAGTAATCTAGCTGTACATTAACAGGTTTAATTTTGGTTAGCGTTGCGATACCCCACTCTCCGAGTGGTTTAAAGATGTGTTCGGAGATATTAAAGTCGACGTGAGGAGCAAAGGATAATTGGTATTCAAACTGTGCAGCTAGTTCCTCGGCATGGATTTTGTAGACTTCTTGCAAAAAGACGACGTCGGGCATGTTAGCTGCTAGATAACTAACAACTTTATCTAGATGCCTATCGGCTTCGATATTTAAGGATAAAAATGAAACTGGCATAGTAATTATGCCTTATTGGATTGTCTATTTTTGAAGCTCTGGTACCCGTCTCTAACGATATCAAAGATGGTTTTAGTCGGTCTCCAACCTAGTGTTTTTGCGCCTAATGAAATATCTGCGAGAGAATAACTGATATCCCCAGGATTTCGTGGACCGTAGATAATATTTAAGGGGTGGTCAACGAGATCTTGTACTATACTAATCACTTCTTTGATAGAGTGAGCGACTCCGCCACCAAGATTGATTACAGCGGAGTTATTGCCAACTCTAAGATATTTGATGCCTTTTATGATTGCATCTGCAATATCTTGGACATGCACAAAGTCACGAACTACCGTACCATCTGTAGTATCATAGTCGTTGCCGCTGATTGTCACGCTATCGTCTAATTTTAGCGCGTGCGCATACAAGCGCTGCATAATCGCCCTACTCTCTAGACTTTGACCTAACCTACCCTGACTCTCTGCTCCGCCAACGTTAAAAAATCTAAAGGATAAGTAGTTGTACTTTTCTGGTGATAGCTCGATCAGATATTTTTCTCCTGCAAGCTTACTCTCACCATATGGGTTAGTAGGTATAGTTACGGCGGATTCTTTGATAGGATCGCCATTTACAGGTGTCCCGTATACTGCAGCAGAACTTGCGTAAATAATATGTTTGACCTGAGCGTTGATTGCGCACTCCCAGACATTTCTAGAACCAGTAGAGTTGACTTCGTTGTAGAGTTCTGCCTTGGAGACACTCTCTGCGGCATTGACGAGCGCAGCAAGGTGTATCACTATTTCTATGTCATTATTATTCATGACTTGAGCCAAGGCATTTTTATCTCGGATATCACCCTCAACTAAGACTCCACCGTTAATTAATGCTGATTTACTACCTTGCGTGAGATTATCAAAAACTATAACTGATTCACCTGCATTTGAGAGTGTCAAAACAACATGACTACCAATATACCCACACCCGCCTGTCACTAAGATTTTTCCCATGCGGCTATTTTACTACGCATAGTTAAATTAACCTATTCGTCATGAAGAACGTGAAGACTCCCTAGTTTTAATTATCCCAGGGATAACGTTAAATATCAGGTAAGTTAAGTTTAGGTAAGCAAACGGTAAGATTGGTAGTAGATACCGAGGAAAAACTAATCTCAGAGAGACAAATAGTAAGTATAATCCTATCCAGATCGAACTCATAAATATAAGTGGGTTCTGACGCAGCTTTTGGTTGATTATTGTTAGCGTTGAAAGTATGGAAATTGGCCACAGGATACTCCAAGTGCTTACACTAATTAAGTCGTGGTTATCCCACCAAGTCCGCCACTGACCAGTAAAGATAATGCGAAAAATCTCACCTTTAGGATACTCAGGGACGTATGATTTGTAGTATCTCAAGATATCTATGTGGAGGGTTATAAAGTCTTGAGGCTTATGGTATACAAAGAAAGCTGCATAACCTAGAAGGTACACAACCACCGAAATATATAGGCTTCTGAGATATTTTCCCAGCTTTTTTTTGTCAATTAAATAGATGGAAATAATGCTGAATAAACCAAGCAGAATACCAATTGAGAATGATTTACTGAGTGCAACTAGTCCTAGTACCAGTGCGACGAAAGAGACTCTATGATTTGTAGCGAGATAGCGCCATAAATAATAGATAAATAACAAGATAAAGAAAGTTTGACCTAGATCTAGATACGGATTGTTTAATTGCTCCATAGTCAAGTGGTCTGTTAGAAAAAGTAGACCGGGTATTAGATGGACTAAAACATTTCTGCGCAACAGTATTTGTTTTGATAACTTATACAGTAAGTAAAATACACCTAGAGCATAGAGATACTGTGCAACCAAAGGATTTTGGGCGAACATACCAAAAAAGTACTTTATTAGCGGCTGCAGCTCCCAGTTAATAGCTGTTGGAGACTCACCTCGCATATAATGTTGGCCAGCTAAAACATAAAGTTCGGGGTCGTCGATATTGCCACGAAATTCGGTACCATCACTACAGTTTCTACTATACTCTGGGTAATGGGTATCTAGGGAAAACTGTTTACGAAACTCAATCAAACAGTACTGAGAGTACTTATAATCGGCAGACCGAGCAAGATTTGCAGAACTTAAGAAGATGACTACGGCCAGCATTATATATCGCATATCGATTCGTTGATTATCCTTTTTTTGAGCTAAGTTTGACTCTTGAGATCTGAATAATGATTAATGTTGCTACATAAATCATGCTGACTAAGTATAGGCCTAGCCATAAATACCAAAAGTCAGACTGGAAATATGGCGGTTTATACCTACTCGCCTGAGCAATAAATGATGTGATGTTAGAGGTTTTATAGTAGCTTGAGGCAACGGTAAATACTGCGACTAGTTGAAGTGTGAAGAAATATGTAAATATCAGCCCTAGTAATAGCTTGCCAAGATGCACCTTAGTAGTGAAAGCTCTTACGCCTTCCACGATAAGTATTAGCTGAGCGGATAAGAGTGGCATAAAGTATCGAGCTTGAAAACCGAGCGATCTACCTGATAGGTGATAGTAGTTCCAGTCATAATACACAAGAGCTGCGACATAAATACTATTAGCAACAACCGCAAAGATTATTACTTTATGAATAAATTCAAAGTGTTTTGATCTAAGAGCTCGATAAGACAAATATACTAATCCTAGGATAGAAAGTAGTATCAACCGTATCCCGCTCCACCACCACAGTCTTGGAACAATGATTGTAGTCCATTTGAACACGCCCCAGTACCAGACTACTAACTCGCTGGTAAATTTGTGGAAGATCATTTTGAGATAACTAAGCAGCGAGATGCCAGAGATTGAGGTGGCGCTCGAGTCAGCAATGTATGGGTTACCGCTATAAAATTTTGGGATTTCGTGCCACCCTGCTCCGATCAAAAGGACTGCAAAATATAATAATCCGCTCCTGAGTGCCACTCTTAGACTCAACTTGGAGTTAGAGAGCAAGATTGCAACCACAGTTAGAGGGATCATGATGTACGCCTGTGGTTTGGTAAGTAGATCTAGGACCAAGAGTACGGCTAAATTGAATGTGTCGATATAAGTTAGACCACCCTTGACTACTCGTATACAGACATAAACGAAGAATGAAAAGAGTAGATTGTGTAGATTGTCAGGATTTACACCTGCTCCGATGTACGTTGTCATCGGATAAAAAAGCGCTAGGCTCGCAAAAAAGTATCCCATCTGAGTTGATGACCATATGAGCCTACCAGTCAGAAAGTAAACGTAGATCGTGGCTATGACTAAGAACGTCGAAAAAAATCGTGATGTGTAGAGCCGACTAATGATATCTGATCCGTAATTTAAGCGATAAAAATGCCCTGTTAGATAGTAATAGAGTGGTGGATATACAGCTCCTTGATGTAGTGTGTAAGTCGAGCGATTATCAGGAGTATTTAGCGACTTAATAAGTTCTTCATTTTTTGCACTCGCTTCTTCGGAGTAATCAATACGATGTCCAGGGTTGTGAGCATATTTATTCGTTCCATCTGTCATAACGCCAAAGATGTATTCTACCTGCTCTTGCTCGCGAGAGAGGTCATACTCTTTTTCTCCTTGAATACGCCCCTGGTCGACTAAAAAGTTGACTGTCGCAAAGTGCGACTGCTCGTCAGGTATTTCGAATGGCAAGTGTAGTGCTTGCCAAAAGATTAAGATGAAAGCTGTGGCTAAAAGAAAGAGTATTTTTTTCATTTTTTGGCCACGACGTACCAGGTATATCCGCGGTCAATCGGTATTAGCAGTTCGAGATACATAAACGGAAAGGCTAGCAAGCGAACTAACTTGCCGAGCATGCCTATTTTGCCCCTAACCCCAAAAATATAGTGGTCAATCGCATCAAACGGAATTACCAGACCGTGAGAGACTAGAGGACCTAGTATGAGTCCCCTGGCTTTACTGACTCTTAGTTTAAAGCCAGCATTTTTCAGGCTATTCTCCATATTATTTCGATTAACGTAGTGGTTGGGAAAAACAAATCGGTATAGATTAATAAACTTATAAAAACCATCATCCAGAACAGTGCTAAACATAAGGTAACCGCCTTTTTTAAGCGTCCGTTTGGCATCGTGTATGACATGATCGATTTCACCTTTTTCTAAATATTGAAACACGCCGATTAGCATTACTAAATCGTATGAACTTGCTAAACCAAAATTTGGCCGCGAATTAGGCTTGATAGCTATTAATTTGACGTTTTTATTATCTTTGTATTTAGTGCTACCAACAGTAACTGCATCGGAGCTAGTGTCGTATCCCTGATACTTTTTAAGACTTGACGCGTCGAGCAGATCTAGCAGTATCCCATTACCACACCCATAATCAAGAACACTGATCTGCTCATGCTTAAAGCGATCGTTTAAGATGCCTTTCCAAAAAAGATAAGTTGGGTGCATTAGTAGCGCGTTATTCATACCTGAGATTTTTCATCCGTGATGGTTTAATTTTTGGGGAGATAGCTATGCAATTATGCACCTGGGGACAGTGTACATAGTTAGATAACACACCATCTTGCGAGACTAAATAGAGCTTGTATCCTGAGCGAGTTAGTAATTCTCGAGCCTTAAGGTTATCCTGGTAACAGCTACCTGATTGATCATTAACTTCAAATACTATCACATCAATGTTGTGTTTAGATAAGAGAGATTTAGAACCAGAGATTACAGCGAGCTCATGACCTTCGACATCTATTTTGAGTAAATGTATATGGTCTATCTTAAGTTTTTTGGCGTAGATATCTAATGTGGTGGTTTTGATGCTTATCGCTTTTGATCCCTCATGATTGTGGAGACTATTCACCTCTGACTCGGTCGATAGATAGAATTGGGTTGAGCCAACATGGTCTGACACTGCCATATCTTCGACCACTACCCGATCGTGCAAATTGTTGATGCCAATATTTGCGACGAGGAGAGGTTTAACTGAAGGCGTTGGTTCAAAACTGTACATACGCCCTCCAGTTAGCTTTGAGCCAAGTAAGACCGTTTCACTGCCGATATGTGCGCCAACGTCGACTACTTTGTCATTTGCTTGCACATATTGATACATAAACATTTGTTCGGCGTACTCTGGTAAGGAATTGTAGAAAACTAGACTACCATATGAGCTTTTAGGATCACAGATTAGCTTTGCACCTGGCAACATTTCGACAATTACATTCAATTTAAGGAAGTGTCGGTTTATCATCCACCAGATTAGTCGTAAGGTTGTGAGGAATATTTTTCCTTGATTATTAGGGTGCGAGTAAACGCGAATCAACGCTTTTATTATTATTTCCATATACTTAAGAATAACATTTCGGCATCAGCGGTAAACTTTGCTGCCCAGTTGATATAAGATAAGCGACAATAACCCCGGTTGTGCAATAAATCTCCGTATATTGGTCTGGAACCTGGGATACCACCCGTAGCCGACATGTCTACCCCTATTCTATTAATAAGGTTGTATGCGCTTGATAGATAAGACTGATCGTTCTTGATTTTGTACGTCTCCATAAATAGGATCGCAAACTGAGCTTCACCAGTCAGACATCCAAACTTCTCCTGTGGTTTCCAGTTTTGATCAAAATATGACGGGAGTTCGTTGTATGAGAGATAGTGCCGATGAACTTTATCAATAATTCTTAGAGCTGCTGTTTGATATTTGTTTGATTTTAAGATTTTTGCACTGTATAACAATCCTTCGGCGACATACGCAATCGTATGAGTGATGGTAAAAGGATATTTAGCGACTGGCAACTCGGCATTAGTGACAAAACCATTCTTTAGCTGTCTTGATAGCACCCAATCTAGCTGCTTTATCGCTGCTTTCTTAAATGTTAACTTGCGATTGATTTCATATAATTTTAGGAGTGCATAAGCTACTCGTGAGTGATATGTTTTTGGCACGCTATTATGGGTAAACTGAGTCCATGATCCATCCTGATTTTGAGAAGAAACTAAAAAATCTCCGGCTAGCTGAGCTGAGTTAAGATACTTTTTGTCTTTAGTTACAAGATATAGGTCGACTAATCCAATAATGTCTTGAGCTGTGTTAAAGATCGTAGGTTCAGATAATTCAACATGCCCTTTGGTATAAGTTCGATACCCACCATTACCTAGCTGATTGCTGATAATGAAATCCCCCATCTTGATAGCGAGACGAAGATATATTTTATTATTCTTATGTTTAGCGGCATCTAGAAACGTCGATATAATATATCCAGTCGTTTCGATAAAAGAAGGTGCCCACCCTCTGATTATCATATGGTATGCTGACACACCTCCGTCTCCAGTTACACGCTGCGCTTCTTCTAGCCAATCAAGGGTTTTACTTAGGTCTTGCTCTACGTCACCCTTTATGACAGATAAATACTGCTTTGCGATCTTGTTCCAACTAAGCTCATTCAAAATTAACTCTCTACCCCTTTTTCCCATGTTTTTAGCTTCCTTGGGGTTGTTAATTAGGTACTCCATTTTAACTGAGAGGTCTCTACTATCACCTCTCAGATATTTAAGCGCATTGTCATTTTTGAACCTTTGCTTCACCCCGGCTTCGTCGTTAGCTATAAAGGGTATTTCACACGCTGCAGCATCATTCATTGAAGTAGATTCTTCTAGAGGCCAGATCCCAAAATCTGATGCTGAGTAGAATTTGTATAACTCTTTGGTTTCCTTAAATCCAACTAGATGGATTCGCTTGAGATATTTTGAGTCAACTAGACTTTCGCATTGTTTGATGTAGTCAGCACCTCCTGAACCAACGATTAAGAGGTGTAGGTTGGGATTTTTTTTGGCTAGTCTACCAAATGCCTCATATAAGATAGATACGCCTTTAGTAGGGATTATTTTGCCAGTATATATCCCAACGCTCGCAGTGATCGGAATCTGATATTTTTTTCTTGTTTCCCGCCTTGCTGCAATATCATACCTAAAACGCTCAGGATCGGTACCAAGCGGTATGTGTTCTACAGGTTTTTGACCATACAAGTTGATCATCACATCAACCGTGCCTTCTTGCACTGCGATGTATTTGTCTACTCTCTTGTTCATATATCTCGATATGGTCAAGCGATACAGCCAATAAACAAAATCTTTGAACGCAACATTTCCGACGGCGTTGTACCCAGACATCAAATGGGCATCATATGTGATTAATTTGTAGTGATATTTCTTTTTTAACCTAGCTGCTTGGAATGAGTTATAGCTAGATGACTTATTTACGATTACAATGTCGGGTCGTATTTTGTTAATTATTGACTCATGACCACCGAATACTGCTCTAGTAAAGACTTCAAACTGCATGGGCTTTTTAATAACCGTGATCTTGTCTTGCTTATAAATCCCTGGTTTTTGACGACGTGCACCGAGCAGTTTACCTACAGTCTCCTCATAGTTAGGAAAAGGATAGTAGTGATCAGAAGTCAGGATTGTGACATCATGGCCAAGTCGCGACCACTCAGATGGGAGATAGTACTCGTTGTACCCTATCTGCGGCTGATAGTAGTCGACCATATAGAGGATTTTCATAGCGACGAAAGTATCCTCTCAGCTGTATCACCTTCGCCATATGGCTGCTTCCAGCCATCCTGGTGAGACTCGAAATAGTTTATCGCGTTAATTGTTTGAGTTAGATCACTGCCTACGAGGATATTCGACTTTAGCTCTACTGTCTCTGGTCGTTCGGTATTGTCACGTAGAGTGATGCATGGAATCCCTAAGATACATGCCTCCTCTTGGATACCCCCGGAGTCAGTAAGTACCAATTTCGCGTTACTAAGTAAAGAGAGGAAGTTAAAGTAATCCTGGGGTTCGATTACACTAATCCCGGTGGTATTGATGTTGTTCGTGCTGAGTAGCTGCTTAGTTCGAGGATGAAGCGGCAATACTAGCGTGGTTGAAAAATCTTTTGTAATGCTTTTGAAGTTAGTTATGATTTGTTTGAGGATGATCGGATCATCGACATTTTCTTGACGATGGAGAGTGGCTAGGTAGTATTGTTTTGAAGTTTGCGAGAGTGGTAGTGGTGTATTGATTGATTTTTTAAGACCATATTTGAGAGCGTCAGCTATCGTATTACCGACTACTTTTATCTTATCCTTATCTATCCCCTCGCTAAGCAAAAAGTTAGAGGCTATATCGGTAGGTGCAAAAAGCAGATCAGACATATGGTCAATCAGGACGCGATTTAGTTCTTCTGGCATTCGGCGGTCAAAGCTCCTAAGTCCAGCCTCGATATGACCGACTTTGATCCCTAATTTTGCGGCGGCTAGAGCACCTGCGAGAGCAGAGTTAGTGTCACCCTGGACTAAAACAATAGTTGGCTTATGTTTTAATAATATTTTTTCGATCCCAACTAGTGCCTCGGCGACCATTTCAGCATGCGATTTGGAGCCTACATTTAATTCGTAATCGGGACGCGGAAGCTCTAAGTTGTCAAAAAAAACATCATTCATGTTACGAGAAAAGTGCTGTCCAGTATGAATGGTAACAAGATCACGTTCCTGCTCGATAGCCGATCTGATTATCGGACTCAGCTTTATTATTTCTGGTCGAGTCCCGTAGATAACTGCGATCATAGTATTACTTTTCTAGTGCAAAAATTTTCATAGCCCCTAGTGATGGCAGTAATCTGATCATAAAGGAGTCTATAGCTACTAAGATGCTCTGCAATTTAGGATAATTATTGGTATGCAAAAATACGCCGCGTGGTATAAAAAACGCGCTATCGTAAGTAGTTAGCCGAAGGCCAGCTTTGGCGAATATTTTGGAGTAGGCCGAAGGTGGTAGGTAGTAGTTGTATCTACCGTAAGGATAGAGAAATGAAACCAGATACTCGAGCGAGCTACTGCTTAGACCGCTCAAAAAGAACTTGCCATCTTTTTTTAATGATTTGGAGACATTGATCAGTATCTTAATCTGATCAGCCTCGTCAAAGTGATCAAAAAAACGAAGAGAAGTAACTCCGTCAAATTTGTTATTAGAGGCTAGTTTGTCAAATACCGATTGGATATAGATATGCTCTCGACCAAATTCTTTAGTCAAAAATGATAACATACTAACGCTTGAATCCAGGCAATATGTGTTATAACCGGCTTTTTTTAGAGGTATAGAGAGCCTGCCACGACCTGATCCTAAATCTAGAATCTTAGGAGAGTCGACGCGCAAACATTTTTTCATGATGTTTAGCGTAGTTTTGACTTCGGTACTATTTATATATTCCCCACCTTTACCTACAAAGCGTCGATCGTCATAGGTAGATGCAACATCGTTGATCTGATAATACTTCTGAATTTCTTTTTTATTTTTTCGTTTCATATAATTTCCTTAAATGTAAAATATAATTACTTTCAGAATATTTATTAATTATAACCCTCCTGCCAGTTTTTGATTTGTTGAGTAGGGTCTTTATGTCTTTCTGGCAAGTAACTAATGCTTCATGTATCGTAGATGTATCTATAGTTTTTAGCAAGATTGAGTTTTGATCATTTAAGACTCCCTGCACTGATTCTATAGGAGTAGTCATAACGACGCACCCCGCCTCCATCGCTTCTAACACAGTATTGGGTGTAGAGGCAGCACCAAACTGGTCATGGATAGGCAAGAGATAGATATCATTCTTACGGAAAAAAGTAGCCGGATCTACTTTACCTTCGATGTTAATTTTTATATTATTTTCCTCTGCCACGACTGTAAATTCTTTGATCACTTCGTCTCTAGGCCCAATGTCGCTAAAAGCGAAGCTGTATTTTATAGATTTATTGCCGAACCCAGAGTCTTTGAAGATCTCTGGAAATATCGATATGCCTTTTTTGGCTAAAGGGTGCCCTAAGTAGCAAACACTCAGAGTAGACTTATAACGTCTTTCCATAAGTGGCTTTGTGGGTATCGAGGTTGGTAGGTAGTGGAGTGAGTATTTGTTGCATAGATTTAGATTACGACTAAAACAGATATTTGCTGCTTTACGGACATAGTCAAATATTATTTTGTTATTCCCGATTATCCTGATAAGTGTTTCGTAGGTTAAATGACGAGAAGATCCATAATCATTTTGAATTTCCTTGATAAATACTATGCCAGGAAATTTCGCCAAGATGGGTTTGGTAAAAACGAGTGAAGAGATAGGTAAGGCAAAAACATCCACAATATGCGTGTAGTGATTATTTGATATTAATTGGATTAATCTCTCTGTAATTTTACGATGGTTAACTATACATTTTATGAGAGATTCAGTTCCTACTATTTGGTCGATCGACACGATGTCGCAGGCTAGGCCAATTTTCCCATGAATACGTTGTAGCTTGATTGCTGATTTAGCGATCGCCTCAGTTCGATCTGGATTTAAGCCATATCCCAAGATTAAAGTTCTACTTTTTTTCATTAAAATATTCTCCGAGAGCGAGGCAAGCTGAGACTAATGATGTAGGGATTAGGATCATCATCATTCGTGCAACGGACCCTCCAACTACGTTCCATTTTGCGTATAAATAGCTCATTGCTATGGTCCCAAAATAAAGTATGGCAAGGATGAGAAATGTAGTAAATTGGCTAAGGCGGAGAAGTTCTGATTTTTTTCTCCATGAGATCAGAACTGAAAAGATAAATATGTAAATCAGGATTCCATATTTTAGCCAGAGTGTTTTATATAAAAATGTCGAGACATCAACGACTCGTTGTAATATATCGGTAGAGAGCAATGTTTCTAGTAAATTAGGTGTAGTTAGTGACCCAACTGGCATATACCCATGCATCATGGCGCTCTTGTATCCTGACCAGAGAAATCTAAATAGTAAAACTATTATAATAGAGATGAGTAATGGCTTGTAGTTTTTACTCTTAATAAATAATAAGCCAGAAATTAGCATTGGTATGATCCAAAATGGGTCATCATATCTAACGTGCTGCATAACCCCTATCAACGTTGAACCCAAGATCAATAGCTTGATCTTTTTAGTTGCTATCCCTTCGGAAAAGGTAAGCATCCCGACTACAAAATATGTAGTATAAGTGAGGTTGGTATAAGAAATGAATGAATGGTTAAAGATGTCACCACTCAGCATCACTAAGATGGTAAAGATAATTGAAAGAACTTTTGACACCTTTTGACTCAAAAAGCCGAAGATAAATAACCCGAGTACTGCATATACCAAACTGTAGTAAATTGCAGGCCTCGCATATTCGAAGACATAAGATACTGTATGAACTAAAGAAGTAAAGAAAGGGTAGGCTAAATAGTAGTTGAGCTCGGGAGTAAAGATACCAGCTATTTCTTGGTTCTCAGAAAATACTTTGGCTCTAAAATCATAGAGAGTAAGCGCATCCCAGTCTCGAACTGGCCAATACGAATTAACTATCATCGAAAAACTAGTAAAAAGCAAAACTACAACAATTCCTAGAGTTTGGTTAGGGGCATTGGTTGGTTTTGTAATCAACCTAACGAGAGGTAGTGAGGCAACAAATATGATTAATGCCAACAGAGTTAAACTCAGTTGAGTCCACGAAATTCCTAGCAATCCGAGTAGATACATCGAGATAATATAGAGACCTGTTCCTAGGAGAATACCAATACTTATAGAGATAGGAGTGTTTGCGGCTGGGTATAAATATCTACCTAGGATGAACCCACCGATAATGACGAGTAGCGTGATCAATATTAACATCATTGCGACTCCTCTTGCTTAACCTTAATTACTCCCCATATAGACTCATTTAAAACAGTGGGTAGATATTCTGTATTAACCTCACGTTTAGTGGTCTTACTACTTAGGTCAAAGTAGTCTATATATTCTGCGCTGATACTAGTCTTTGGCCAACCATAGGGAGACATATCACGCTCATTTGACTCACCCCAAACGAGTGCGACATAACCATACTCTTGATCGGGTAGTTCGAGGAGTGTTGAAGGGTCGGCGGTTTCTTTGACGTTAACGAGAGTCCGTGGGTACAAAAAGTAACGCATCAATACTATGTTGCCAGAGTATAGCCAGTGATTTTGAGCCGGTGGCATTGCGATAACCGCATCTTCAGGGGTAGCTTGTTTTAGCATTTGTGCATATAGATAGATTGTTCCCCACCCTGCTTCGTTTTTTTCTTCGTCATTTTTTGCAGGTATCTGCATGGCCTTGACTTCTTTTTTCACTAATTTTGTTACATCTATCGTATTGATGATCGCATAGTTTATTAAGAGTGATGATATGGCCAGAAGAAAGGTGCTGTTTAGAATAGCGACATAGTGTCTATGCATGAGGTTTGATAAGGCAAAGTATACAAAAAGCATACCCGTTAGGATCTGCAAACCATCTAGGTGGACATGGAGGTAAGTAAAAATGAAGTTCGGATAAGTTATTGTTTCGATAATATAGAACACGCCTGTCAAAATGATGGCATAAATTGCCAGTAATCTAAATGTTATGGCTAGGAGAGATTTTTCTGGAGTTGGCGGAGGGTATAGCTTGATAGCAATTATTGCTATACCAGTAATAACATAAAATATCATCGGCAAAAAATTGAAATGCTTGAATATAAATCCAGGATATTTGTAGGTTTCTATGGCAGCCATCAACACTGAGAAAACGCTGAGATATAGCCCGATGTAATGCCTATACCAGTTCATATTTTTGAGACGTTATTGATATACCAACTCACTGTTTTTGATAATCCTACGTCAAAGGTAGTGTTTGCAGTAAAACCAAATTCGGATGCTGCGCGTGACACATCTAGCATTCGTCTAGGCTGACCATTCGGTTTGGATTTGTCCCAGATTATTTGACCAGTGTAACCTATCAAATCTGAAATTTTGTTTGCGAGATCGTGTATCGATATTTCGAAGCCTGCACCGATATTTACAGGCTCACTCTTATTATACTTTTCAGTTGCGAGAATAATGCCCTTTGCAGCATCATCAACATAACAAAATTCCCGAGTAGCAGCGCCATCTCCCCATACTTCGACGCTATTGGATCCATTTTGTTTTGCTTCGACAAATTTTTTTATAAGCGCAGGTATCACGTGACTACTGCCCGGCTCAAAGTTATCACCTGGACCGTATAAGTTTACTGGTAGGAGAAAGATGCTATTAAAGTTGTACTGATCCCTGTACGCAGTACTCTGGACTAACATCATCTTTTTGGCTAGACCATAGGGAGCATTTGTCTCCTCTGGGTAACCATCCCAAAGATCTTGTTCTTTGAAAGGGATTGGGGCGAATTTTGGGTAGGCGCAAATTGTTCCGATAGCGACAAATTTTTTAACCCCTGCCTTCCTACTCTCTTCCATCATATGTACACCCATTAGGAGGTTATCGTAAAAGAGCGTCCCAGGGAAGTCGCGGTTATATCCAATACCACCGACGTTGGCAGCTAAATGAATGACTATATCTGCTCCTTCTACCACTTTGGCACAAGCCTCTTGAGATCTTAGATCGTTAGTATTTGAGCGAGGAATTACAATATCCTTAACGCTTAAATCTTCTAGTTGTTTAACTACATTCGATCCCAGGAACCCTGCACCGCCGGTTACAACTACTCGCTTGTTTGCCCAAGAGTCATTAGACATATCAGTTCTTCTTATAAATTTGGTAACTAGAGATTGATTGTATCAGCATATAATCAAAATCTGCAGACACATTTTTAATATACTGCTCCTTATCTTTCAAACCGTACCAGTTATTACCACTTTGATCTGGATTAGTATCAAATATTATGTATTCTGGATCGTAATCCTTATATTTATCGCGAGCGAGCAGTACTTTTTTATGTGTGAGATGGGCAGCTAGATGATTTGGTGCCATAATTATTTGATCTGATGGCATTTGTTTAAGATATTTTCGTATTTCGACTGTTCGATCTGATGCAAGATAGAGTGCGGGATTGGTCGCCATTAAGAAGGGCATCTTCAGCCGAACATAGTTTTGATAGAGTGCAATGGCTACAACAACTAAAGCAACCACTAACTGAGTTGCCATCTTCTTGTGAATAGTTATTTTATGTAAGATGAGCATCAATGAGAAAGCATATATAGGTGCAATTTCAGCGTTGTAGTGAAGTCCTATTTCCCAGCGCGAACCAGCGGTGGATAAAAATCGTGCCCAGTAATGAGCTAAGTATGTTGGCCAGAGTGCTGGTGTAAATATCGCGGCAAATGAGAAGCTAGTGAGACTATCGACCACCGTTTTTATCTTGATGGGGTTGTCATAGAGCGAGCTGATCGCACTCCGAATGGTGTGTCCAGACAAAAAGTTGTATTGATAGTAGTTTGAAAAAGCTGGGATTACAAAGGTTATTACGCAATAAGCATAAATAATACTAAGTATAGAGAGCAAAATAGCCGTATTTCGCCATTCTTTTACTTTTAACCAAGTATAGAAATGAATACCACAAATAACGAGGAATGTTGATTCTTTGAAGAGGAGTAGAAATAGTGATGAGAATATATACATATGCTTATTACGCGTGACGAGGGAATATAGAACCACTGAGATCGGGAGAGTAGCGAATGTTAACTCATGGATATCTGTAATCACTGCGTTTTGTAGGCCAGTAAATAGATAAAAAACCACTTGGACTGTGAGAGAGATAATATTATTACTAGTTAGTGCATATGCTGTCTTGTACAAGACAAGCCCTGCTAAGGCTGCAAATGCAGCTTGAACTAAGAATATGGCCTCTTGAGCGTGTGTAGCCCAGTAGATGGGGGCGAGCAACATTAGAGCTGGGCTAAAATGATCGCCAAATATCCATGATCCACCAACAACATAATGATCTATTATTGGCGCACTAAATTGTGAGACTCGCCAAATTGCTTGATCAAAAATACCAAAATCATAGTAAAAGGAATCAAATTGATAGAATCGGTGTACTGAAACAAATGTCCCTGATAATGCAAAAGCTATACATAGAATGACACTTCCGATTATTGTTAATTTATTTAATTTCATTAATTTAATTTACTATCAAGTATTCACTGCTTGATTAAGTTGTAGATTAGGCGAACAACTGCTGAATGTGCTCGATGGAGAGTGAGATGCCAGGGTTTGGCTCCATTTGCCACTAATGCCAATTCTCCTTCTGCCATTAACTTTGGACGACTAGTTTCGCTTTTACTGTCTGGTTGGGCGCGAAAGCCAGAGAGTGCAACCTTGAGTTCATGAGGACGATAATGCTTAGATAATCTGAGCCAATAGTCGTAGTCCATGACGTAGTGATATTTTTCATTAAACTCACCTACCACACTCGCTGCATTGCGGGACCAGAAAGTCGATGGTTGCGGCAACATCGAATCGGCGATCATAAGTGTAGTACGACTATATAATTTCATAAGCAAACGCTTATATCCTGAGATCAGCCAGTTACTACGACTAGGATTACCGTGTTCATCTATTACTATACAATCCCCTGTAATCCAATCGGCTTTGGTCCGAGCGTAATACTCCCCTACTGTCTGAAGCGTGCCAGGGAGATATATGTCGTCAGAGTTGAGATATGCGAGTACCTGTCCCGTAGCTCGGCGTAACCCTTTGTTAATTGCATGAGTCTGACCATTATCTTTTTTACTCTCCCATCGTATTTTAGTGCCATAGCTTTTGAGTATTTCAACTGTGCCGTCCGTACTACCTCCATCCATTACGATATATTCGAGATTAGGGTAGGCTTGGGTAAGGACACTATCGATAGTAGCTCTTATATACTTAGCCTGATTGTAGCTAGGAGTAACGATAGAAATTTTTGGCAACTTCATACTACTCTTTCATGGCTTTCTCTCTAGTCAACAGCTCTAGTTTGGAGCGGAGTTTGCTTATCTGGATTCGATTCTCGATTAAGAATATAAATGTTCCCATAAAGGCTATTATCATGATTACATCTAGTAATCGCGATACTTGAAAAAGGTTTCTAACTGCATCAGCACTACCAGGGACTATTACGATCGTAGCTAGAGATAGGAGGACTATGCTCCAAAACATAGCTTCTACGCGTGGCAATTCTTGTTTTTTGTAGTGGATACGTACGACATATAACATGATGAAGATAAATACGATCGAGAACATTTGTATACCAATCATAGTGTTTAGCTCCATATCCAGTAAGGTATCTTTATTATAATACGGGCAGCGTCGATCAAGTTAAATCCGTACTCTTTGCCATGATAGATAGTATTGATAGGTATCTCTACATAATTAATCTTACTTTTTGCGAGCCTAACTGCGATTTCGGTCTCGACCTCGTACCCACTACTGTGCCATAAGAGCTTTTTGTATGCACTCTTTGTCATAGCCTTGAAGCCGCTCGGGACATCAGAGATATAGCGACCGAAAAGAACGTTTATCAGAACAGAAGTAAATCTGTTGCCAAGTAACCGGGTCAGCGGCATCCTGCTATCCATTGCTCTAACTCCTAGAACTATGTGTGCGCCTCTACTTAGTGCATTGGCAAACTGTGAGATATCTGAGACGTCGTGTTGATCATCTCCATCCATAATAATAACTCCATCAGCGCCGAGTCTATTAAACGCGTACTCGCAACCTGTTTTTAAAGCAGCACCCTTGCCCAGGTTGGTGATATGCGTAAGCACTTTGATCCCCTTAGATTTGACGATGTCAGTTGTGCGATCGCGACTTCCGTCGTCTACTACAATAATGTTTTTAGTTTTCTTGGATAATTTATCTAAGAAGGCGCCAATAAATCTTGATTCGTTATATGCTGGCACAACAACGTATAGCTTCATTGGTCTTTAGCTTTCATGTGGACTGTTGGAAACTCAAAGACTCGATAAATAGGGCGGCCGTCATCACGAGCTATAATTGTGCCTTCGCCGTATTCAAAATATGGCTGGACTAGGATCAGAGTATTGTATGGGATATCCATCTTCTCAATCGGTCCACGTGGCCTGATGTCGCCAAAGTAGTATTTGCCAAGCTTGACCATTGGTACGCCGTCGACTGTGACTTTGTTGGCTTTGGCTGCCCTATAGACGTCGGGATGAACCTTGTTTAGGAATGCATAATACATCGAGACCTCGCCGTAGCTCTGACTGATAATGATCTGATCATATTTATCCTCTCGTTCTTTGGCATAAGTTACTGCATCTTGCATAGGGGCATCGTACCAGTATCGCCCGTAGGCGGGATATTGATAGACGTAACGATGGAGCCAATTGACTACGGAGAAGGTATAGAGAATAACGAACAATGAAAAAAGCAACAATGTAAATTTGGATTTTTTTATGTTTGTTACCCAAGACGTGAGGGCGTAGGCTGCCAGGATCTGGGGGATTGGAAGCATGGCGAGACTACGCAAGCCATACGCTCGACCAACAAGGGCTGTTGGGAGTGGGGCGAGCAGCAGCCAGGCTACGAGGAAGTACCAAACACGCCGATTCTTATGATACAGAAGTATCAGACCCATTAAGATAAGTGGTGCATCTAGCAAATAGAGCATGCCATGGCCGGCGAGACCGTAACGCACATTACTATCCCCGCCTACAAAGAGGAATTGCCCAGAAAAGTTCTCTAGGTAGTACATGACAAAGTCACTCAGATGATAGGTGAACCTGTTCTCGCTGAGTTTTGCCCCCAGACTCTCTGGGTTATCAAAGAAGTTGCGGGCACGCTCAACCCTAGGTGTTACAGTTTTATCAACGAATATGTTAATACTCTGAAAACGGATTTGCCCACCTTTAAAGAGCGCGAGATAAATAATTGGGATCACAAAAAATAAGGACAGTAGCCAGTATTTGACGAATGGCTTGATACTATTTTTGTACTTGGACCAGTCAATCATGTAGACCCAGGCAAAGAGTAAGAGGATTGGCGCAAACATCTTAGTGGTGTAGTAGGTATAGGCGGAGAGTGCGAGGAGGAGTGCAGATAGTGCAAAGCGTCGGGAGAATAGTAGGACTACACTACCGAGGCCTAAGGTGAGTGCCACATTAGCCTCGTACCCACCCCGGCTAATATGGATGTGCCACGGACTCACAGCGAGGAGGAGTGCTGAGAATAATGCCACGCTACTACCCAGCTTAAGGAGTATAACTAGCCGGTAAGTTAGGTAGACTGCGAGTACTCCCACAATAGCAGAGGGGATGCGAACACTCGCCATTGTGGGACCAGTTACTAGCTGAGTCAGTGCTGTTGCATAAATATACACTGGATTTTTTTGATCCCCCCAAGACTCAAACTGGAGCGGCATAAAACGCCCAAACTCATCTCGGAGAGTCTCACGGATCGCAAAGGCGTTGTAGCCAAGTGCCACTTCGTCGCCATAAAGAGTGTCCATGTGAGAGTTGAGGAATGGTAAACGCAAGAGAGCGGCAATACCAATAATGAGAGCAAGAGTATATTTTTTCATAATTATTTTGGCCCGCAGCGACTCATAAAGTTTGGCTCGGATCGCTGCATATATGCGATAACGTCTGCAAGATCGTAGACTTCGTGAAGCAGGAGTGCTCCATTCCAAGAACGTGATTCATATTTTCGCATAGAAACGAGTTCTGGGTATGGATTTGTAATTAAGAGAGTTCTCCGCTTATCATTTTTACTAACTACTTCGCATGCAAGATCTTTGATATTGATATGGTTAAGTTCATATTTACCTGCCATTATTAGGTATGTAAAACCTATTGCATCTGGCTTGCTGTACTCCCCATGATGAACCTCAGCTGTTGTAATATCTCCGTAAAAATATGGGGCCAACGGACCATGTAGTTCGGTGTCGACAATACGGTCATAACTATTAGAGACACTCTTAACATAATGAAATATTGATCCTGCATCTGATGTCCATTGAAGGTCGTTGCTTTTGGTAAATACGAACCAATAATGGATCGTTGATTGAAATGCGTAAAATAGAAATGCTCCACCGAGCAAGCAATAAGATAGTATTTGAATAGTTGGTTTGACTGTACGCACAAGGTATTCGTTCAACTGATATATGCCATATCCAATTAGAATAGAGATTATATATAAACTAACCATTGCCATTCGCATATTTAGATTCATTGCAACAGCTGCAGGAACTAGCGAAAGCAGTGTAAGACCTAGATATAGAACAAATACCCTATCTTCTCGATTAATTTGCAAATTATCTTCCTTCTTTAATCGAGATGTCATGAAGCGTACAAAGCTCGTTAGAGCATAATACAGCCCTATCAAGTAAATAAGCACAAGTGGAGGTAAATACGCTCCGTACTGGCTATCAAAACCGTACTCGCTCACGCCTTTTATAAACAGAAAATCAGTACCAAGATAGGTCAAGGTGGTAGCTATGATCCCAGTGATCCGCGAGACAGGCTTATTCCAAAGTAAGTAGCATCCTCTCGTTGCTTCTGAATCACGATCCAGTGCTAGATAGCAGAACTGACGTTTCTCATCGATCTCTAAGGCAGATCCAAAATCGGCTTTTTGTTGATAGTAGTAGAGTCTATTTAAGCCAACATCGGAGAATAGGTCGCCTACCCAGCCGACACCGACCAATGTGAGTACTAATAGTGCTATCACACTTCTCTTAAGAATAGCTTTAAACCTAGTCTCTAGCAGATAAGATACGATTAATGCATAAATAATAATGACGTAGCGAAGTGAAGCGTAATAGTAACCAGCTATAGAGGCAGTCGAGAGCATAAGGAGCCAGTCATATTTGGAGCTTTTTTTAGATGGTAGTAATAGTCTAGTAGCAAAGTAAATAGAGATAGAGAGCCAGGCCGTGGCACTAAAAGCTTCATAAAAAATACGAGACATATCAAAATGCCAAGGACTATATGCGAGCATGAAAGCAACAGTAGCTAAGAGAATCGGACTAATAGAGGGAACAAGTGTTTTGAGTGTTAAAACTAGCATTACAATCATGGTTAGACCGGCGAACGCTGATGGGAGACGGGCAACATAATTGTTCATGTCGCCAGTTACTTTGGCCCAAAATGCCATACTATAGGTGAGGCCGGGCGCCTTATACTCGCCAAAAGCTTTGAAAACCCTAGGCATAGTCACTCCCCATGTATCTTTGCCAGTTTCGGCTAGTGACTTGGCGTCAGCAGCAAAACTAACCTCATCGATATGTAGGCCGTGTGGAGTGTCACCTAGCTGATAAAAACGAGGAAAGATGATTATGAGTGCGATCAAAAGTAAGAATACTGGCGTAATTAGTTTTTTGATGAAATTCATAGAAGTATTAATTTTCAATAATCCAGCTAGAACAGAATTGTACCTTAGACATCTTGTTAATTGCAAAAGTGTTAATCCCAGTTAGACTGAGGTATCTAGCGACAGCTGTGTCGCCACAAATGCGGTCTCCATAAATTTTCTTAATCACCCCTCCATCTAATGGATCTACAATATTACGAGTGAGGATCTTAGTAGATTTTAGTTTGTGGAGCGGTATACAACTCCCCAGACCGTCTAATAGGGTAAAATCTGCGATCACTGTATCGTAAACAATAGAACTATCAGATGGACAATCTCTTCTGATCGTTAGATTATCGACCTCGTAGCTGTTTTGCTCTTCATTCACGCTATACCTCCCGATCAGTGGATTAATTGCATCGAGAGTAACATTCTTATTTGTTAAGACTAGGTAACTCATGATGTATCTTGGTTGTGGGTCGATTACTAAGATTCTTTCTTGACCTCTGTGAGATAAGTAGGTAGCGAGAGTACTGTCTGCGAAAAAGTAGGCACGTGAGCTCTCAACAGGGTAAAATCCAAAATAGGTGTAGCTAAAATGGGTAAAACTAAATATCGCTAGTACTAATGCGACAGCGTCAATCCTAAGTTTTGGGTAGCGCCGATTTAAATACTCTATTCCAATAGCGCTAGTGATGGTGAGTAAAGCAATAAAGATCCCAGACCGAAATGCAAATGAATCGTTTTTATGAATAATTGTTGCTATTGGAGAAAGAAATATTAGTATACTGATGAATATTTCTTCTTTTTTGCCAGACATAACCATACAAACAGCACCGATTAAAACAAATGGGAGTAAAAAGAAGTATAAGTAGCCGGTACGACCGGTTGAGAACACGCCATTTTTCTCCCCATTCATAAACATTTGTTGAGGCGATAGCAGTGATAAGTATTTATTAATAGTTAGGTGTGCCATGGCAAGTGGTTTATTAACTAAATATTCATTTATTTTTGCTGGCATGACGCTTATACTTCGATCAAGGTTTACGATGTTTGAGAAACGCGACTGGTCAAGAAATACAATTTCACTTTGTCTCCCTAGGTAGCTACGCATGTTTACATATGTGCGAAGATATAGACCTCCGATAACAGACAGAACAATTGTAAGAATTATTAATTTATTATGACGGAGTGACCTGATGTAATTGTAAAAAGCAATAAGGATTGTTAATAGTGGGAGTGAAAACTTGTAACCATGGTAAGTATAGAAGCCTAACGAGTAAAAAGTTATAAAGGTGAAAGTAGAAAGTAGCAGCACTTTTGGATTATTTTTTGTCGAAAATATTTTTGCGAGAATAATCCATGATAAAGTATAGAAAAATAGACTCGCAGGCTGCTCGAGAGTAGTCCGACTAAAGAGTAAATGCCAAGGTGAGAGTGCGAGCAAGACTCCGCTTATCCAGGAAGCTTTTTTGTTCAGACCCCAGGACGTTAGCAATATTACGATTAGTATTGGGTATAGACTCCCGAGCAGAGCAGTCGTGAAATGTGCTGTAAATAGTGTGTTTGGTAGGAGGGTAAGCGCAGGGAGATTAATAATCGGAGATAGCTCAGCCATCAAACCATCATTGGGGAGTAAAGTAAACGGAGACCACTTCCCTGACAAGTCTCTACCGGTTAGTCTAATGCTATGTGCTTGTATGATTACATCAACTTCGTCATGAGATAGCGCGGTTGGAATAGTCCCGAGCGCATACATTCTTGGTATCAAAGCGAATATAAACAGCAGAAAGTATGAAAGTTTAGCGTGAGTATTTTTCATAGATGAGCATAGTCTCGTGGGCGACGTTTTTCCAGGTAAATTTCTTGGCCCAGTTTATACCCGCGTCGCGGTATTTGGTACGAAGATTGCCATTCTTGATGAGTACGCTCAATTTGTCTGACAGATCGCTACTGACATTCGGATCAAAGTAATGGACATTCTCCCCTCCTACTTCGGGGAGACTACCCTGATTACTACTAAGGACCGGGGCACCCTGAATCAGCGCTTCGATGACTGGGAAACCAAATCCCTCATACCAAGACGGCTGGACATAGAGTGTGGCACCGCGATAAATGGCGCTTAAGTGATGAGTCGGGACGAAACCTACTATTTTTATCAAAGATTTTTTGGGACTTGCCGAAATCGCCTCGTTGATTGCGATAGATTCTGGAGTATTTGACTTTGACGCAAAGGCTTTGCCTACTAATACTAGCTGAGTTTTGTCGTCTACGATACTACTAAAAGCTTTGATCAACCCGACAATGTTCTTATTCCAGTTGATATCACCAACGTACAATATGTAACGTTCTGGCAGATCATACTCTTTGGCAATAGTCCGACCAAGTGCAACTGTAGCGCTAATACTCCCGGCAGCGAGCGGTACGACATGAACCCTAGACTCAGGGTAGCCTACGTATTTGACTATATCGGCTTTTGAGGCAACAGAGTCAGTGATGATCCCCGATGCCTGCTTGAGCGCGCTCTTTTGCAGCAGATACTTAATTTTGCCGCGTACACCACTTGGGAAGTGCTCAGGGAAACGTAGAGGTATCAGATCGTGGACAGTTACTATAAACGGAGCACTCCTCGGGATCTTACCCCAAAGTGTCAAAAAGAATGGGTCAAAAAATGTGTAATGTACTAAGTTAACTGGGAGGTTGCTAGTTACTTCACGACTCACGATCAGCGACTCGTGAGGGAGATCCCGAGATAGATGCTCACTAAGCTGCCTCGTATAGACATCGATACCACGAGGGCCGGATCCTGCGTAGGGACTCTTGCCTATTATTTCGACTTTGCCTTTGAATGCAGTGCTTTTTTGTTTTTGTACCATAAATATCCTAATGTTATTAAAGTGAGACCTGATAGAGCGTTGCTAATCATCTCAACGACTGTACTCTTCATTACTATCTCATATTCATGAATACCTAGCTCTGGTTTGAGCATTATCATACCATCGACAGTTGCCTCGATCTTTATTTTCTTTGAATTATCCATGGTCACAGTCCAACCGGGGTAATAGTTGCGTAGAATTGTAACCCTGCCCTCGCTACTATCAGGTTTGTTGTTGATAGTCATGATAATTGATAATGGGTCATACTTTAGCTTATCTATTGTCATGTTGCCAGAATTAATCAATACTTCATCTGTCTTGTACCTCTCGTGTGGCACGCTCCATTTGGGTAGTATCTCGGTTCTAAAAGTAGTGCTCGTTTTGTTGTAGTACAAACGATATAGGTCTGTGTAAGTGGTGTTGTCCATGAATTGTTGGGGGTTGCGATAGTTGCGGATATTCACAAACGCCACAGATATAAAAATTAACATTAAAATGTAGCGAAGTTGCTTTGATTTGATTAGCTTAAGTAGTGAAACACTGAGGATCGGGGTTAGAATCAGTGGCATAAAGAGGAAGCGCCAAGGGAACTGGACTGACTGCAAAAGTGGTAAGCTGTCCCAGATAAAGAAACTCTTGCTGTGCATCAGAAATACCGTGCCAATATACGCGATCACTAGATATATATTAGATAAACTACGACTGCGCCAGAGGATGACTAGTATGGATACGGCTGCGATCCCGAGCTGTGCGATCCCTAGCTGGAATGACATCCCATCGTTATCGCCGGGCATCGAATACCAATAGTCCCATTTGCTATATAAGAGCTGTTTTAGCGTAACAAAGTGTTGGTCAAAACGGAAAGTCAAATCTTTGTATTCAAAAGAGTAAAGCAGATTTTTTTGAATGATCATTGGCAGGATAAAGAATGCACTAAGACTAAGTGATAATAGGAGACTTGCAATCGAGCGCTTGATCGAAGACCTGTCAGTCAACATGTAACCCAACAAGAAAGCTGAGAATAAAATACCAAGGAAGTTGTGAGATAAGAGGACGAGCGCGAGCGGGATGGGATGGTACCATGCGAGCGTATTACCAGACTTTTTGAGATGCTGGTAGGTATACAAAACCCAGGGCATGAGACCAATGGCGAGAGTCTCTCCGATTGTGCCACGGACAAAGATATTTAGAAACTGGTAAGGGGTTAATAGGAAGATTAGGGCGCCAAAGATACCAAAACTCCGGCCATAAGCGGAGAGCAGATAATACATCCCTGTGCCGCCTAGGAGGTAAGCGAGTATAGTCAGCATCTTTAGTGACCACATGGTCCCAAAGATTACTGATAATGTGGCGCTAATATAGTATGGGAGTGGATAAACAAAACTAAAGAGTGGTATGCCAAATCCTTGATCAAAGTTGCCTGCCCAACGCAGCGGAAAGTGTCCAAGCTTGAGCATGGAGAGTGCTTCTTCGGTTCGGTAGATGTGAAAAATACCATCGTGAGAGAGGTACCAACCTGACTTAAGCAGGCTCGATGTCAAAAACAGACCTGATATTAAAATAAGTAGGATAGGAAAATATTTTTGCAGCAGTCTTTTCATGCTAATTCCAATCATGTTTCATAGAGGTTGATTGGTTGGTTGTCTTTTTTTCCCAGTATTTAACATACGAACTCGCGATATGTAGGCCTGAATATAGTGCAAAGACAAAGCCGGGAAAACCATCCTGGAAACCTTTGTGTCGGAAGTAAATGGTTACAAAACGGACAAATGGTTTGAGGAGCATATAGTTGAGGATAGTGACAGTGCTCGTACCAATATTATCTCTCGCGTAGTCGAGAGACGTTAGGGTGGTGTACCTATTACTACGGAGTAGATAACGAGTAAATGTTGGGTCCGCGATATGGATCAAGTCGTTGTGAAGCCAGGCTAGAGTACCATCGACCGCCATTAACTCGTGTACGCTAGCTTGAGGTAGCTTGGCCTTCCCCTTTTTGAATAAGCGGATGACTGGATCAGGATACATTCCTCCTTTATTCATGAAACGACCGAGAAAGTAGTTGCGCCGCTTTAGATAATAAGCATCTTTGGCACCTGGGTCCCTAATAACCTGCTTAATTTCATTAGCTAGCATAGAGCTGACACGTTCATCGGCGTCTAGCTGTAGCACCCAGTCACCAGTACAGGCGTCAATTGCTAACTGCTTGTTAATGTGAAAGTTTTGGCGATTGGACTCATGGATGACCTTGGCGCCGTAACTTTCAGCGATTTGGACTGTATTGTCGCTCGAGTTACCGTCGACTATTATTATTTCATGCGCCAAGTCTTTGATACTATCTAAGCACTCAGCCAAACTAGATTCTTCGTTGTAGACAGCTAAGGCGACGCTTAGCCCATTAATAGTATTGTTCATATATTTAGTATAGCTTAGTTAATTTCAAATCTATAATATAGCAGGTGCGCGCGAGTCTCTTTGCTTAACCCATCAACTTGATCGGCTCGCAGATAAAGCCCGCTTGGCCTACCCTCTCTAGTAATCGGAATATATTTTTCTAAATAAGTACCTATTCCTAGCTTAGTTTCTGCGTAGACAATTGTAGGTAAGTTTATCTCTAGATTGTGATCAAGATCACTCTTCATTGGCTCGGTTTGATCCATCCAACCGTAATAGTTGACCATTTTGGTGTAAGGACGTGCTTTGGTTCGCCAATGAGGGTAATACATTACTGGTTCGACCCAGATTGTCTGAGGTGAAGAAACGGACAAAATCTTGACCGCCTCCCTGATATCTGACTTAGGTGAAAAGTTAATATAATAGTCATTTTCTGGAATACGACTGTCAAATAGATTTGTTCGCGCGACCCCGCACGCTGCTAGTATAACCATGATCATCATAATGATGTTAACGAGTTTTGGGGTGGCGTCATTTATAAATGAAAGTATCGTCAAGACTGCAAACCATGGCAGCATATGAAACACGCCATATAGCATACCTGCTGGGTCGATATACCTAAGTGAAGTAAGCCATAATAAAATTACAGTTATCACCACTTGCATATATTTTTTTGATTTTATGAGGTAAGCAATGTTTATTATCAAAGCTACCGAGAGTATACGAATTAGCATGAGTAGTTCCCCTGTGTGGGTCGAGAATATAGCCAGGATGGGCGCAAAAAGTGATTTGTAGATCGATTCTGCGAATCCGAATGGGGTTGTTAGCGGAATGTAATATTTGTAGTTAATATATAGAGCACTAATAAAATAGTCGCGAAAATTGGTTATTATTAAGAGCAACAAAGTAAATATAGCCGCGGTTGTGATGTAAATTTTGAGTAACGAAATATCACTACGATTTTTATAGCCAAAGATCAAGAATATAAGGATTAATAATGGCCAGAGCGGGGTTAAGCTATACCATAAAAACCAGAACACTATTGATAAGATTATTTTTTCACTAGTCTTGATGATTGAGGGAGCAAAAAAATAATGGGCTAATACATAGATGAGTGGGTAGATCACTATGCTTTCTGCTAAGAAGAGGTTGCCTAATAAGGCTATCTTCGACATTTCGATTACACTTGTGGTTAGTAGTAGTGGAAAACCAAATCGAGCTACCAAGAAGATTACCCATAATAAACTCCAAACGATCATCAGTTCGCGGTGACGCTGAACGACCATCTGAACATTATTTACGAAGACTCTATCCTGCAGAGCAGCAGACAACACAAACATACTTGGTTGATGCTGAGAGAAAATATCCGTGTAGAGCTTTTTACCTTCGCGAAGGTAATTGCCGATCACGATATTGTCATCCTCATCTACGAAATGTACTGCAAAAATATGACTACGATAGTATGGGAGAGTTATAGCGAAGATACCTAGAGCAAGTATTACAAGGAATAGCCTGAAATAGTTCATGCTATTTGCCCTCAGAAACTCTAAATGCAGCAGTCCCATCGGGGAAGTTAATACTTAGTGGGTGGGGGGTATCGAGCCAAAAGTCGTCACCTTTGCCAATAAAGACCATTTCGTTCTTCCCGTTATCGACGGGCCAGTTGATATCTCTAAAAGTGTATTTGCCGAGACTATACTCTGGTAGCTGATCTAGCCACGGGTAACCACGGGATTCGTATTCGATTAACTTTTTGTTCTCTTCTTGATACCAGTTAGGATCCCATTTGTTGTAAAAAGCGAGGAAGAGCTGTGGTTCTCCATATGCTTTGGTCATATAGACCTGCTTATACTTACTCTCGTTAGCCTGAACCCATGCGGCGATAGCTTTGTGTCCATACTGCCAGTCCCTGGCAAAGGCATTGGGGTACCAGGCGAAGTAGATAAAGACAAAGATTACTACTTCGCAAGCTAAAAGTAGCAAAGTAAAAGTAGAAAGTTTTTGATACTTTTTATTGGATAATAGCTCGCTGAGTCCTAAGGCCGCGAGTACTTGCCACCAAGGCAGGGTCAAGATGCTACGGAGCACATGATAAATATCTTTGGTTAGTGCTGGTGGGATAAAACCGACCAGGATGAGCACGATTGGGAGGTATCGCAGTGGCGAGGAGGACTTTTTGAGTAAAAATAATCCATAGACTGCGAGCCCAAACTCAACAAAATATAGTACGCCGCGGAATGGGATACTATGCTGCGCTCTGATACTACTAGAACCCAGGAGAAAATGTGGGGAGAGGTAAGATGTCCAGTTAGAGAACCCCTTAGAGAGGATAAAAGTATATTTATTAAAAACTATTTTGTTGCCTAGCTCACCAAATGGAGCGGTGTTTCTATAGCGGAAAAAGCGCTCGGTCAGCTCGGCATCGGTTGTGATGCCTACCTGATTGTAGCGTGCCTGAGTCTTGCCGGTTACTACGTCGCTTGCTATTGGATATGCAAAAATAGAAAGAACTAGGATTGGGGCAATGAGTGATTTGAGACTCAAGCGAGCTCTGTATACCCAACCTATGTAGAGGATAAGGAGAGGTACCACGATTTTGGCACTATGGTAGGTGTGGAGTGAGAGACCAAACGCTGTCGCTGAGATTAAAGCGTAAAGGTTAAAGGTTAAAGGGTTTTTTTCGATGCTTTTTAAGAAAAATAGCAGGCCGGCGAGGATGAGAGCGAGCGCGACCCCTGCCTCAAACGCAGGACGAGAGAGCATGAGGTGCCATGGTGAGACAGCAAGAAATAATGCTGCGAGTAGGCCTACCCGACGCGAATAGAGCCTGATAGCTAGAACATATGTAAGATAAACTGTGAGTACTCCAAAGAGAGCGGCCGGCAACCTGACGCCCCACTCGGTAAGGCCAAAAATTTTGATAAACGGAATGAGGAGGTAGATATAGACAGGTGATTTCCATTCGCCGTACGAGCGGAAGAGAATGGGCCAAGGCTCACCCCATTCGTCTCGACCAGTCTCTAGTAGTGAGTAGGCAGTGTAGCCCATGCTGATCTCGTCCCAGTTTAGCTCAGGAGGATTAGTTGATAGGTTGACTACACGCAAGAGTAGTGCCAGAGCAAGGGTCAGGATTAAGAAGTGTTTCTTGATAAAACTAATGATCATTGTGAGTCTCGCCATATTGATAGTATATCCTCATCAAGCCGTGTCCAGTACTGTGACTGAAGTTTGCGATATTTAAGTGCAGTAGGTAGATAGCGTAGAGCAGATATGACGGTCCTCGGATAGCGAATCAGATAGATTGGTAAATAGAGTAGATGAGTTAGCAAGAGACCTACGTCACTAATATTCTTCCAGATAAAGAGGAACTGATTACGCTGAGCCACATCCATCACATCTTTTTTACCAAAGCTCCCTGCGATTACGCTAGATTCGTGATCATGAACACAGTGACAATCCCGACCCCAGAGGATTGTGTATCCCCTCTTCCAGGCTGCGTAGCCGAGGTCTGTATCTTCCCAGTAAAATGGCTTGTAGAGTGGACACATTCCCCCGAGCTCTAGCCAATAAGACCGTCTGACAACACTCTGACCTCCTGAAGCCCAGAGACTACTTGGAGTAACGCCAGGATCTTCTACCCCAGTTACCCCTTTAAAATGATGAAAGAGTCCGCGATCCCATTTGACTCGCATATACCCCTCGCCTGAGTTTAAACCTAAGGCAAAGACCGATGGATCTACAAAGTAGGGAAGTGATTTTTCGATACAGTCATCGCTTAGCGAGACGTCGGTATTTAAGATCACCACAAGCTCTGACTGGGCGAGAGCAACCGCACGATTAATGGTCTCGCCGTATCCCTGGTTGGTCGAATTTTGTACAAGCTTGATTGGATAACCCCAGTCTCCTTTGATTATAGCGACTGAGTCATCGGAGCTTGCATCATCGACAATGATTATCTCGGCATTTACCCTTTTGGCTGCGTTGATAACCGAAGGCAAATTTTTCTTTAGTTGTTTGGCACTATTCCAAGAGGGAATGGCGACAGTGATGGACTTACTCAATTGTTTCTTCATATATCTATCTTAACTCCCTCTTTACTAATCGAAATCCGCCGTACCAGCCTACCTCGCTCGCGATCTCACCCTCTATAAATAGCGAGGGGTCGGTTTTGTCGCTAATCATATAGATTACTCTGCCCTCGCTACTTGTATGGGCACCGCTACGTTTAAGTAGAACTGGCAGACCGCTATCTCGCCCATATGGAAGGTCATAGAGGACTTTATGAAGACTCTTATCTTCTGTAACAACAGACACAAGATCTAGTTTGTGACCGAGCGTGAATGGACCAACGGTCGCGCTATTTGTGGCGAGTAAAAAAAGTGAGAGAGAAAGTGCTATGACTATCCCTAGCCAGTGAGTAGACAAGATGTAAGTAATGATTAGTAGTGTGCCGATCGTCGCAGTTGCGAGATAGTACTCTGGGAAGCCAACCGATCCCAAGAGGATAACAAGAGTAATGTTGGCAATAACAGCGAGAGCTGACAATCTCAACAACACATTACCACGGATGGCCGCAACTAGAGATGTAGATAATCCCACGATACCTAACCAAAGATTAAGATCACCTGGCCCTCCAAACATACTAGAGAGATTTTTGCCAAAGCGAGACAAAACAGAATCAAGTAGTAGAGGGAGTGCAGCGCGTGATTCACCTTGAGCAGTCACCATGCTCGAGATTAAGTTAGACTGCAACCCCACGTGTCTGATATCAAAGAGGATGAGAGGCGAGAGCATGAGAAGGTAGCCTGTGACCAACCATAAGGACTTAATAGAAAATAGTGAGATAGAGCGGGAGCGAGCTAGGAGGAGGATAGGTGCGAGCGGGATCAGTGCCGCATGGATATGCCAGCTAGATCCGAGCAATAGTCCACCAAGTAAGAGGTCAATACTTTTGTATTTTGGCTTGATCAAAAAGAGTAGCATCGCGATGACCCAGAGAGGCAAGAGTGCAACATTCCATGAGACGAGAGATGCATCTACCATGCTCGGCGAGAGAGCGTAGAAGAGTGAAAAAAGGTAGCCAAATTTGGCATTACCTAGATACTTGCCTAAGTAGAGAATGAGCCCAATTGCAAGAATATCTAACAAGATGCTAGAAACTGGGAGTGCAATTGGATCCTCTCCCGTTATGACAAATGATGGAGTGAGGAGGTAGTAATAAAGCGGGCCGAGAAAAAACCCACCCTCGCCGCGGGCAACAGGACCAATGAGAGTTAGCTTGCCTGAAGCAATCTTTGCTACTTCTTGGTAGTCGCGATTTTGATCCCAGTCAAAGGGTGCACGGTAGCTTAGGTTATTGAAGCGCAGAAACGCCGCGAGGATGATGATGCCGATTGGTAGGGCGTAATTTAATATTATTTTCATAACAAGGTTTTTAGAGTGTTCTTAAATGCCTCTTCGGAGAAGCTATCAATTTTGAGCACGCTCTCGTAGTGACTAAAGTTTTTATTTGTAAGGTTAATTGTTTTGTTAACTAACTCATCAATAGTCTCCCAGAGCAGATCATCGTGCTTGACTATCTCGGTCTGCCCGCCGGCTCGGTAGACTAGTGGGAGGACACGCGCGGCGATGGCCTCGACTGTACTAATGCCAAAATGCTCTACTAGCTCGGGACTCCTAGCTTCGTCTACGCCGTATCCGGCAGCGTGCCAATAGATACTAGCTTTACCGTACAGATCTACTAGAGTAGTACTATCTACGTTTGGCAGTATATCGATGTTGTAGCCGGCAGCCTGTTCATTTAACTCTTTGATCCAGCTATCTTCGGTGCTCCCGCCGACTAGTATGAGCTTCCAATCTGATAGAGTTGATGAGATTTTTTTGAAGGCATTGATCAGGACATCCTGTTTTTTGACGTTGAGCGAAGGTTCAAAGCGACCGACAGAGAGAATTATTTTTTCTTTGGCACCTACTTTATTATTGCTACTGACTGGTGGGTAGAGGACAAATGAATCAATGCCATATTCTGAGTCGACTATTTTCTTCGTAAAGTTCGAATTGACTATAACTCGATGTATAGTTTTTAGTTTGAGTTTGTTCTTCCAGTTAGATCCATTCACATTGTGAAATGGCACCTGCATATGAAGCAGATTGACCCGGCCACCTAGCAGGGGGATAGAGCCGTCAGAGAGGTAGACCACAACGTCGTAAGGGCGGGTAGCCATAAACATAGCGAGGGGATTGCGGCTGTGGTATAGCTCTCGAATATGTGGGACTAAGACAGGATTTTTTAGATCAATGGCGAGCATGCGACAGATGTTACTGATAGACTCCAGGTTATCCCAGCCAATACTCACTTCGTAACCGAGTGACTCAAGGGAGCTTGCGCAGGTGAGCATATAGCGCTCCCCTCCGCCTAAGTGGTCTAAGTAGGGAGAGACGATAAGAGCCTTCCCGCCATTGCGGGATTTCGAATTATTCATATTATCGGTTGTGCTCAATTTTCATATTGTTTTGGATTTCGTAAAGTTTGGCGTAGCGCAGATAGATGGCGTAGCTCTGATAGAGAGCTTGGATGGTGCCAATCTTGCCATCGAGAAAACCTGCCTTAATGACAAAACGCCTGATAAACTCCATGATAGTTTTGCGAAGCAGAGTGATCTGGGTAACATCAGCTACTCCGCCCTCAAAAAACTGGTGTGCCTCAACATCCGTATACCTATTGGTCTTTGCGACCATTTGTGCGAGGCTCGCATCTTTGTGATGTTCCATTGGGTTAGTTAGATAACCAAATTCACCTTTTATTTTTGGCATACCGTGGATCTCTGTAGGCCAGCTTATAAACTCAGATCTATTGAATAAGCGAGGAACTACATCGTCACCAAAACCACCGTGCTTTAATGGATAGCCGAGCGAATAGTTGCGGCGAGTTATGTAATAGGCACCATACTTTTGATTACTACTTCCTACCACTTTTTTAATCTCTTTGGCGAGACCTGCTGTTATTACCTCGTCGTAGTCCATAACTAGTATCCAATCAGATTTAGACTCTTTGATCTGACGCTCCCTGATCTCTTCGACAACTTTCGGGGTTTTGATGTTAATTACCCGAGCATGATATTTGCCAAAAAGTTTTTGTGCTTCACTATCCTTGCGCTCCATATTAAAGATAATTACCTCATCGGCCGAGCGGACACTATCCAGCATGCGTGCAAAAACCGATAGATCATCTTCTTTTGCTATTTGTGTACTAACGCTTAGCATATGAGACATCTTTCTGGTAGGCATAGTATGCACCCTCACGCCCAACTTCTCGGTAATTGTCTGGGACTTTGTCGATATCCCCTATCGTGACTACCGCTAGCTCATGAACACCTTCGTTTAAGTCTTTGATAAAAAGATCATAGTTGTAATAATACGCAACTTTTTTACCACTATAAAAAACTACCGATGGTGCACCACCGTAGCGGAAGCTGCTGCTGAGCCGCTGACTATCCGGCAGAATAGCCTCAGCGGTTCGCTCGCTCTGGCTCACCAAGAACGCGATGGATGGCTCTAGATAGTCGGATAGAGTGAGTGCGATCTTAATGTGGTCGGGATAGGTGGTATTTACTCTACTCACCTCTGTAGTCTTACCAAGATGCAAAAGTGATTGCAAGGCAATTAGTGATACAAGTCCGACTAGAGCCCATCGATATTTTTTGGCTACGCCACTAGTTAAATATTCAAAAATATAACCGATTGAGAGAGCGATCGCGGGATATACTGGCAGGATATACCAAGATAGCCGAGTCTTAGCAATAGTAAAAATTGCGAGTGGCAAAACCACCCACCATACTAGTAAGTAGTTCTTTTTTTTGAGTGATGCTAACAGTCCGAGTACTGACGCAAGCAACACTCCAACACCCAGATCTCGATATAAGTGCACAAAATAAAACCAGCGAGACTCCATATGAAACTCGATCGGGACTGTAGCGCGCCTGATCACTTGCTCTAGTAGATATGGTGTGTAAAAATCTGCCCCATTTATGAATAGCTGGTAGAGATGCCATGGGAGAGTGAAGAGTAGTAAGTAGATAGTAGAAAGTAGAATGTATTTTTTTGGTTTGCTTAGCAAGAGCGGCAGCATGATAAAAATGGCGAGGATGCCGGCGGGACCTTTGGCTAAGATGGCGAGTGCGAGAGCGAGTGCAACTAAGTAAGTTTTGGCATTTTTGAGGATTAGGGCGACTGCGAGGGTTATCCCTGCGAGCAAGAAGATATCGGTATTAACACTTCGACTTCGACCAATAAAGAGATCAAAATACATGAGCATCATAGTACCAATCGAGCCAGTAACAGCTCCCCCGATGTGAACACCAATCACATAGACTGAGACCAAGGTAACTAGTGTGGCTATCGGGATAAATAGCCGTGCACCTAGCTCTCCATCACTACTAACCACATTCCCAAGCGCTGTCAGGTGAGCGATAAGTGGTGGTTTTTCTAACCATAATTCACCATTCCAGGTAGGAGTGAGCAAAGTATTTATTGACTGTTCGACACCTAGTTGAGCATAGATACTCTCATCCCAGTCATAGAGGTAGTCCCGCCCGAGGTTGTGGTATAGCAGAATAGTAGTAACTGCCAAGAAGAACAGAGTAATCTTTTTTAGAATATTTGAATCTAGTTTGATCATAGGCTGCGATTACCCAACTTACTACTCAGGTAATCAATTAGTGCGCGCCTTCGAGTGGGGTCGGACCAGTTACGCAGCCCCTCCCTAAGTAGTGCAAACCTGAGTCTCCAGCTCCCGTACCTCTTAGCGATCAAAAAGCGATTTCTGGTCATGTAATAGTCAACTAACTTGCTTCCGGCTTTGGTACTACCGCCATTGAGATGATATAGCACGAGATTAGGGTTATACATTACCTCGACCCCACGCTGTTGTGCGCGCAAGCAATAGTCCGTATCTTCTAGATAGAGGAAATATTCCTCGCTAAAGTTGCCGATTTTGTTTAGCACTACTCGGGGAATTGCCATAAAACAACCAGTTACAAACTCAACAGGTCTGATTTTGTCATACTGAGACTGATCGCGCTCATCGATCCCGTAGTGGCGAGCAGTCGCTGTTGCATAATCAAAATATCCGCCAGCATACCAGAGGATATCCCCCTTCCCCTTAGACTCCTCGTGATATTCATGACCTTTTGCGTAGTAAATCTTAGCGCCTGCAATACGAGTCTTGTTGGCAACATAGCGGTAAGCTCTAAAGAAAAGGTTCTGGTCTACTAGTGTATCGTTGTTGATAATATAGACGACCTGCGCGCCCAGCCTCAGTGCTTTTTTGATTCCGATATTATTGCCAGCGGAGTATCCGAGATTGCTACCGGCTTGGATTAGGTCTAGATTAGGGCAGAGAGACTTTAGTTCTGCAATACACTCATCGCTACTGCCATTATCGACGACGATTATGTGCGGAGCATCCTTGGAAGCCTTGATACTGTTAACGCAGTCAGCGGTAGTTTTTGCATCAGAATAGTTGATCAATATTGCCGCGTGTTTGATTTTTTTTGTCTTTTTCATGCTAGTAACTTTCGCTTGAGTTTCCCCTTGAGCTTATTAAGCAAACCATTGTCCTGATTGTCCCAAAACATAATCTCAGACAAGCCGTGGCCAAACCATTTTCGTGGCACTGATTTGATCTCCTGTATTGAGAGGTTGCTCTCATATTTTTTACCTTCCCAGTAGTAGGCATAGACTAAGAAATAATAGAAAGACTGGAGGATGCTGAGCACTAGCCCGTGCATGCCATCGGCATAACCAGATCCTGCAAAAAAGCGGCTCACTAGCTCAGAGACTGAGAGTCGACAGGCGGTCAAAATACTAAATTCCTCACCGCTGTTTATGCGATCCTGAGCATCTGCCCGAGCGTAGCGTTGATTCTTTTGTAACCACTCGTCTAGGTTTTGATAGTTGAGATGTTTGATTGAGAGATCGGGCGTCGCTGGGAGCACTACCTCGTGACCAGTCGCAACTGGCTCACTATGGAGCGTGGTTGGGAAGGTTACCATACCTTTTTTGAAAAAACGTACCTGATAGTCTGGCCACCACCGACTAGCTTGAACCCAAGAATTAAAAATGTAATTTTGCCTCGGGATCTTTACGTAATCTACCCCACCATCTGCCAGCTCGGCTAGCTTATTAATGAGCGATGGTGTGACTGACTCGTCGCCATCGAGATAGAGGATATAGTCAGTTTTGATAAGATCAAAAACTTGGCTCCTGACTGTCTCAACTACACTCGTATAGGATAGTCGGTGATACGTGGCTCCACAGGTTTTGGCAACACTACCAACATCTTCTGTACTCCCCAGGTCTGCCACGTGGAGCTCGTGTTTGAGGCCAGATAGCTGATTGAGCGCGCTACCCAGGAGTTTGGTTTGGTTATAAACAATAAAAACGATGCCTAGACTACTGGTCATAGAACCTAATTGTAGCCTAGTGTCTCAGCGTATGCCAGACTTTGGCCAGCTCGGCTTTAAGCATTTTGTGATCGAGTGCATAAACTAGAACACAGTAAAGTAGGCCACCTAGGATAATAGCTAACACTAAGGTCAGTAGACTAGAGACAAATGTAGCCACTCCCAGATAGGTGGCGGCACCCATGATTACACTCGCGAGGAGTGGACGCTTGACCATCTCCCAGGTATCCAGCCTGACTAGTTTGTTAATCTCATGCACTACCAGAGGGATAGTGAGATAGGTGATAATTGAGACTGTGATCGCGATACCACTGTATCCTACCCATCTAATTAGTGGCACACCGATTGCCCAGGTCAGGACGGTATAGAGCACCATGAGGCGAAGTACTACCTTGGGGCGGCCGAGAGCGTAGAGGGCATTGGTATAGGTCGTGGTAATAAAGACTGGGACGGCTGCGAGTAAGAAAAAGATGAGAGTAGTTAAGGCAGGGAGCCATTTGTCGCTTTTGTCGGCATAGAGGTAGCGAAGAATGGGTTCGGCTGTAACAAGCAGTCCGATGATTGCCGGGAAGTAAAGTGTCGCCATTAAATGAATTGATTTTTCGATCCAGCTCTTCAGCCTAACGGTGTCACCCTGGATACGAGAGTATGTCGGGAAAGTAATGCGAGAGACTATGGTTGAGAGCTCGAGTGGCCGACTACTAATATTTTGCGCCAAGTTAACATAGGCGACAGCCGCAGGGCCGTACCAAAGTGCGATCACGGTAGGCGCGAGATTGTCTTTGAGGAGAGCGAGTACTGAGTTGAGCTGATATGGCACGCCAAAGTGAAGGAGGTCATGGATGCTCTTTTTGGCTAATCGGTAACCGATCGGCCAGGGTTTAATGATAGAAAGAGCTATTGCCCCCAATAGGGTTCTAGCAACAACAGCGACAACCAAACTCCAGACACCGTAGCCGGACGAGGCCATAACTACCGCGACCACGTTGTAGGTCACAGTCTCGATTACCTCGGGGATCACCAGTAACTCAAAGCGGAGATCGCGTTCTAAGAGGATCGAGGGGATTGTTTTGAACGAGGTAATAAAGAGCGAGAGACTAAGCATACGGATCAGCCAGACACCCTCGACACCTAGATTATAAAAGCTCGCGAGAGGATTGGCCGCAAAAAAGGCGATCACGAGTAAAATGGTCACTAGGATCTGCTGTACGGTAAAGGTAGTTTTGATATCATCATCCTCGATTTTTTCTTTTTGAATGAGGGCGGCACCGAGACCCACGTCAGAGAAGAAGGAGAGAAAAGTAAAGACTACAAAACTAATAATGGCAAAGACCCCAAATGATTCTTGTGGGAGTAGTCGAGCTAAATAAATGATTCCGACGGTATCAATTACTTTGAGTAGTAGTCTACGAAAAGTTAGGGTAAATACCCCACGCAGGGCTTTTTGTTTGACAGTAGTAAAGACATCTTTCATAGCGCTAATCCTAGCACAATAACTATTGTAACTAGACTGATTGCCACACCAATTATTTCTATTGGCGTCTTATGCCAGGTCAACCCTACCTCATACTCCCCTGGTGGGATCACGGCATGGGAGCGGATTGTACCATCTTCATTTGGGATGATGTCTGTCGGATAGCCATTTAGAGTAAGGCGCCAATGAGGCATGTAAGCGGTCTTAATAGTAAGTGGGACGAGGTCACTACTCGTTATTTTGCCTCTGACTGCTACCGCTGTTCGAGTGAGCCCGTCGACACTTGGTTTTGATGGGAAATCATCCATCCAAGCCGGCAGATACTCAGGGATTTTGTTTAGCACTAGAGGATGAAGGTTAGCCTCCGAAGTCACGATATCATGATTAAAAGTATGTGTATTCCATGGACGAAAGTAAGTGTAATTTGTAGTAATTAATGCAGCAACAACCAAGGCACAAATAACTAATCCGGTCATATTCTTTAATCTAGAAAATAAATAACCAGAAGCATAAGCGAGCGCTAGTGTGGCGATGCCCAGCACTCTCCAAGGGAACTGGAGTAGTGCTAGTGTGGGGATCAAATCCCAGATCGGTCGAGAAAGTGGGAGTGCGGCTAATAACATCGCAATGAGTGGAATAGATATGAGGAGTATTGATTGGTCTCTCAAAACAACCGCAAATATTAAACCGAGTATTGATAGTACGATCTGACCTTTGCCCAGCATAAATGACATCAGATCACCCTCGCCTGGTGTTGAGCCACCATAACCCCAGGGTGAATACCACAACTGGGCAGGTGTGACAAAGTGATCTGCTAGCACTGTCTTTGTCGCCACACTATCTAGCTGGATATAGCTTCGCTCAAAAAATATTGGCATCAAGAATGCAGCAGGTAGCGCCAGTGAGAGTACTAGTGCCAAGATAATCTGCTTGTAGTTATTTTTTTGAGAAAGAAAGCTAATCGTGATTACCAATGGAAATGCCAAAAATGGAATAGTGTTGTGTGAGATTAAAAATAGTGCCATCGAGACTGACGCCATTATCATGTGCTTTTTTTGATCGAGTGGCTTAGTCCAGAAATAAATTACCCAAGGCAAGAGATTGATTGCCAAATACTCGGCATAAGAGCCGCGTACATAAAGTGCGCTCGCATGGTATGGGAGCATCGCATACGCAGTCGATGCTACGAGCGAAGCAACAAGTCCATACTTAATGACTAGTTTATAGACACCAAGTATTCCAAATAGAGTGATACACCAAAGAGTGAGTTTTACCCCAATTACTACATTATCAACTAATGACGTAGCGATTGCGGTTAGATAGGTAATCAGTGGAGCATAGTAGAGGTTGAGTGGGTAGCCATAACCATAGTTGAGTGTATTGTGCCATGCAGGGGGAAACTGACCACTACCTATTGTATCTATGGTTATCTGAGTACGGTAGGCTATCGTTGGGTCGTGGACGTCGGGTAACGTATCACGACCAATAAATCCTGCCATTACAACCGACGACGTGAGGATGGTAACAATCAGGACACCAAGTCTCTTCATGGACTAATCTGATAAAGTCTAATATAGCTCTCATCGGCTTTTTTGAAAGACATAATCTCTGTTGAGTTTGGAGGGAGTGCTTTGACCTGAGTATTATTGAGGATAAAGTAGGTTTCGCTATTCCTCTCCGCGTTCTGTCTGACTGCTAGTGGTGGGATATCGCTAATTGGATATAGCCCTGTAATCTTGAGTTTCTTGGTCCTGCCGTCACTATAGAGCTCTAGTCCATGAGGGAGGAGTCCAAAGGTCCCCTCGGTATAGACCTCGACATCATGTTTGGTGCTTTTGGCGCGAAGTACTAGGTAATCTGAGATTTCTTTGACTCCCTGCCCTGCTGCCCAGCCAGAGACATAATCGGAATCGGCGCGGATTAGGGGCATCTCACTAGGGTTAGTGTATGCCAAGTAGTAAAAGCGGAGCGGCATGATAGAGATTGCAAAGAGGGCAATCAGCAAATGTTTAAATCTTAGCTTGGATAGTGCGGCTCCCGCATATAGCAAGGCAAAGGGTGCAGCAAAAACTATATATCTAGGGCGGAAGAGCATGGCGCTCATGACAGTTGCCATGAGAGGCCCCCAGAACCAAGCCGAGTAGACTAAAAAGTTCTTAATATCTGTTCTCATTAAGAGATAAATACCAACTATCGAGAGTAGGTAGAGCGGAGGAGTGAGATAGGCCCAGAGCCAGGTCTGTGCGTCGGCAAAGTTCTGAACTATGCGGAATGGATTATCTCGTAGCATCGCAAGTGGTGAGACAACAAAATCATTGTTTTTGTCGGCGATCATGTGCATCCAGGGAGAGAGACGCTGCACATTGTAGATAGCAGCAGTTAAGAATAATGAGAGTCCAAAAAGCAAAGAGAAGCGCAGCAACCGAGATCTCTGAAATGGATTAGCTGCGATAAAGGGGTAGCTGATCGGGATCAGTAAGAGGTAGACCAGTGCGGGTGACTTGACTAGCATCGAGAGACCGCCGGCCATCCCGAGGATCAGTGCTACATCCAGTCTGTTAGTTTTGATTAAGAGGATACCTAGATTGAGTAGCCAAATACCGCTTGCGGTGAGCATGGATTCCATCGTGGCAAAGCGATCGTAAAAGAAGAGAAACGGGGTGAGGATGTAGAGTGTTGCGGCTAGTAGACCGAGCCTTAGACTCTTTAAGAGAAATCCAGAATAAACCAAGCCTAGCATCCCGACCAAACCAGCGAGGACAGAGGTGAGACGAGTCGCATATAGCGGGTCTGAGATGAGCTTGAGGGGAGCCATACTGATCCAGACCCAGAGCGGCTGCTTGCCATCGGTCAAACTAATAAATCTCCAAGAAGCATCGTGGAGGGCAATCTGGCTCCAGCGGGAGTAGATAGCCTCGTCGACAAAGATGGGGAGACTGGTTAGGTTGTAAAGTCGTGTAAAGAGGTAAAGAATAACTAGCGCTGCTAGATATAAATAGTGCTTTTTGGTCAAACTGGGGAAGTACTGCATGAGACCCATTATAGACTAGATGTGCTTTTTGAGATAAGCAAAATATATGACTGTAATCGTAGTTGGTCCGTAGATTAAGGACAATCTAAGGACGTCGCTCAGGTTCCAGAAGCCGGTATAGATGTAAGGGATGTAGTAAATTAGCCCAGCGAGGCTAGTTGTGATAATCCATACCCTAGCCCAGGAGTGGTTAATGAGAATAGCTGGGATCAGAGACCAGGTCAGGTACCATGGCTGAAAACGTCCGGGTGAGAGTAAAACGGGAGCGAGGAGAGATAGTGTAATCAAGATTACTTTTAGCCTATTGTTCTTGATTAAAAGGAATGGGGCTGAGAGAGCTGTTACATATTTGACCCCGATTGAGAGAACGAGGCTGACCATACTCAATACTTTTTGATGGTTAAGTGAACTGCTAAGCGCAAAAAGTAGAAAGGCAATCATGACTGCATCGTTGTGCGCGTTGAGGACTAGCTCTAACCACAAAAAAGGGTTAAAAGCTAACATTAGCTGAGAGAGGACAATGGTCGAGTTATCCTGGTTTAGCTTGCGCATAATAACCCCAACCAAATAGACGCACCACACATAAAAAGCAATCATCGTAGCTTTCATGAGATATAGGACGGGCACGAACTTGCCTAAGCCTAGGAGGTAGGCTGGAGATTCGACCAGAGTAAAAACAGGACCGTAGGCTGAGGGGGTATGGACCCAGCGCATAAACCTGAGCCAGAGATCTCCCTCAAAGAATAGTGGCGCGACAGTATGTGGATTGCTCTGGTAAAACCAGAGGATTTTGCCATGGAACATGTAGTTAAAAACATCATAGCTAAGCAGGGGGTAGCTGAGCCAGAGGATGAACATTAGTAATAAAAATATCAACCACGGGAAGGTGGCTGGACGGCTTTTTCGTCTAAGAAGGAGAAGGTAGAGCGTCATTAGTGATGCAAAAATTACTGCGTATACATAAGCAGATTGTGGGCGGTCATAATACACTAATTGCTGCAGTGGAGCTAAAAAAGCTAAAAATATTGGATGACTAGATAGTGTCAGATTAAAGTCGAGGTAACCGTAAGAGTATATAGCTAGAATAGTAGTAAGTAGAAAGTAAAAAGTAACTAGGATTTTAGACATTGTATTTGCCAAGCATGTCATTGACGCGAACACGCATAATCTCAAATAGCATTTCTAAGCTCTCTTTGACAAAGTTGCGGGATTTGCCGCTACTAGTATCTTCGTTCTTCCAGATAACCCTAACTTCTTTTATAACTGCACCCATCCGCTTACCCAGATGAAGCATCTCTACATCGTAGGCTGTGACTTTCCACCCAACAGCATTATTTGCCCGACCAAAGATACGCATTTTTGAAAATATTTTTTGAGCTAGCTTAGTATTAATCAGCTTAAACCCACACTGAGTATCTTTGATTTCGGGTAAGAGGATAAACCGTCTTACCATTAAAAAGATAATCGAAGCGAGTTGTCTAATCGGAGATGAGTCGGCACGACGTGCGCCGCGACCTCCGATGACTATTTGATATTTGGGGGTATGGGCATACAGTTTTAATAGCTCTTGGATAGGCGTGCTCTGATCCATGTCAGTCAAAAGGAGATACTCGCCACGAGCAGCATTTACTGCGCTCCGCAAGGCAAATGGTTTGCCAGCATGGGCATTTTTTAGCAGCCTAATCCGATCGTCTTTTTTGATGTAACTATCAATTAACTTGAGACTATCGTCTGAGCTACCATCATCGCTAATCACTACTTCCCAGGTAAATTTTTGTTTCTTTAAAAAGTTTATGACATCGTCTAAGACGCCGCGAGAGATGTTCTCGTATTCGTTATAGTTGGGGATGATGATGGTCAAATCTAGTTTGTTCATATATTCAATAATTATTCCCCTACTATAACACGAGCCACCCAGACTCCATAGACGATATGGGTAGAGCTGACTAAAGTCTTAGGAGTACGAGAATCAGGGCTATACGGATGTGCCAGATAAGACGCAAGGCTCGGGTGAGCTGGGCCACGATTGAAGATGCCTGGACTATTAACATCAGATTCGATGCACGGACGATCCTCACAGATAATGTAGAGCAGACGCGCTTCATCATTGACTGGAGGATTGTCTAGTTTGTGAAGATAAAATAAGTACGTGGTCTCCCGAGAGTTGTCGTGTGCTGCAACTACATTGTAATCGCTCTCACCTGCATCACGCTGGATATATCCTGCTACCTCCCTACCCTTTAATTTTTGGAAAGAATCGCCTGCAGTCATATTGGCATAGGTTACGGGGACACTATGGATAGCCCAGATAACAAAGAAGAATATGGCGTAGGCTTTGACTAAACGTGAACTCGATGCGTAAGCGGCGCCGATTATTAATGAAACTACAGGAAAGAGGTAGCCCACGTAGTGTGGGTGGATAGCGTCGCGAAGAAGAGAGGTGCCAATAACTGAGACTATGATGATTAAGAGTAAGAATCTAAACGTATCACGAGCTATACTTTTTTTGGGTAGTGTCAGACCAGTGAGTCCTACCAAGGCGACTGTTAACCACGTTAGGCTGCTCGGGGCGATATTATTGGTAAGAGTTTTGCTTAATACCAGATCAGTTACTATTTTGTGACCGTTATTGATTATACGAGCTATGTAGCTAGGTCCATTTTGATCGCCACCCCTGTTTGATAGTATAAAGTTAAAAAATGCTTGCATATTGACCCAGTCATGGCGAATCTCGAATAACCAAAATGGCAGTGAACTAACGAAAAATCCTACTATTAGTAGAGCGATACTTTTGACGGAGCGAGTCTGATAAATGTGTAAGATGGTAAGCGTCAAGAAGAATAACATCGCGACGTAATGGAGCTGAAAGAGGATGCCGCCGAGAATACCTAGGATTACTGACCACTTCTTATCGTAGGCAAACAACATAAGTAGAGCAATAAACGGGATCAAGTTGGGATTCCAAGAACTCTTGGTATAGTGAACAAAAATAGGAGAGAGAGACATGATGAGCGCTGCAATGATGCCAGCTTTTTCTGAAAACTTGGTCCTGCCATAGAAATATAGACCGAGACTAGTCAGCACTCCGGATATAGCAATTAAGATGGCGGGACCTACGGGATCACCTCCAGATAATATTAGACCTGGCACCATAAAGTAGTAGTAGATAGGGCCTAGATACATGTTTCCAACTGATGTCTGCGGACCTAAGAGTGTAATTGATTTAGTCTCAATCATGGCACCAGCGATCATCGCATCCCGCCCCTCATCATTATGAAAGGTATGCAATTGATTGATACGATAGAAGTGGGTAATACTACTCAACAAGAGGATGCCCAATACTATGATAGTGGTGCGGAGATTAGTTAGCGGGTTTTTGAAGATTGCCATAGTGCAACGCTTTCTCTTAATGCTTTGTACATAACGCTCGGATGATTGCCGGTTTGACGGCCGTATGGACGAGAGTAATGAGTAACAGGGACTTGAACATATCTATAACCTTGTAGAGTGAGCTTGTACAAAAGCTCAGTGACTGTGATTGCACTCTCTGTCTTTAAAGTAATATTTTTGAGACATTTTTTGGGGATTAGCTTGTAGGCACAGTCTACATCTTTGACGGTCAAACCAAAGAGTAAGTAGTTCCAAACACGCAAGAAGCCCTGGGCGATGATCAGCCTTATTAGAGGGTCGCGTCTCTTTTTTCTGTAGCCAATGACGTAATCACCCAAATCTCTATGAGTTATAAAGGACGAGAGTTCGTCAAAACGAAACTGTCGATCTGAGTCGGTAAAGAAAATCCAGTTGTACTTAGATGCTTTGAGACCTGTTTTGACGGCTGCTCCATAACCACGGTTCTTTGTGTGGTTAATAAGCCTGATCTCCTGGTATCTCTCTGAGTATGTCCTAACGATCCTCGCTGTTTGGTCAGAAGATCCATCGTTTACTACAATGAGCTCCCATTTGTTAGCCAGGCTCGGCACATATTTGAGAACATCTTCGATAATCAAGCTAATATTAGCCTCTTCGTTGTAGGTGGGCACAAATATAGAGAGTGATGAAAGTTTAGTCATTATTTCTTTTATATATAATAATCTCGGTGTTTTCATACATGACTTTAAAGACCGGATCGTTTTTAATTTTATCATTGATGATAGCGAAATCTTCATCCACCTTACGTAAGTACCAGTAGTCTACATTTAGATTGCGAGGCTCAATGAGCGATGGCTTAAGAATTAGCTGTTCCCTATCACTGGCTTTTATTCCAGTTACATCTAGTTGATCGATGTCTGTGAAAAAAGTTGGTTTGCCACTAAAAGCACTAATGTATGCATCCTTTTTGTGACTAAAGGTCACAAAGACGTCGCCTTTTGGCTGACTACTCAGATAGCTTAGTGCATCTAATTCTGCCTGTGAAATTAGGCGCTGTGGTTCGGACAAATATCTCAGTTGATCAAAATGAGTGGGGATAGTCAACCCTACTATTAGTAGAACGACGAAATACGAAACAAATCTGTACTTGATAACTCCCACTATCCTAGTGAGCGCGTCGGCTGCAAAGTAGGATGATAAAAAGATGGCGTAGTAGAAAAACTGCATAGTGTTATAAAAGCTTCCTCGCTGGACAAACAGAATTGGGAATAGAGTGAGGCCAATGATCGTAATACTGAGTGAGGTGTCAAATAGAGTCCATGTGCGAGACCTAAGCTTAGCCCAGAGTGAATACAGCCCAATAATCCTAGTTCCATAGTTAACTAACAGAAATAAGACAATATTTATAGCCTCGATAGCTATTAGCCTCGGTGAGACTCCTATTGCAGCGAGGAAATAGCGAGCGTTAGTGAGATATTCATTGTAAAAAAGATTACCATCTTCTGTCATGAGATGAGTGATCGCAAAAGGGTCATAAGCAAACCCAGAATTCTGGGAAGTTCTTAAGGGATTATAAAACCAGAGTATACTCACTAATAATCCGAGCGCAGTTGGCAAGAGTAGATCCCAGAAACGTCTCAGTGACTTTGAGCTAATAATCTGACCCAGTCCAAATACTCCTACTAATATAGTAATCACAAAGGCTACATAAAATTTTAGACTGGCGGCAACAGCCGAGAGGACAAAAATCATTAGGATCTGCCAAATATTCCTAGTTTTGAGCTGCATCAAATAAGTAATGATTATTAAACATAGTAGTGAGTAGGCATACTGCATGTTAAGAAAAATGGTCGTAGGCTGAATACTAGTCACTACAGGGAACCCAGCGAGGGTTGAGTAATAAAGGCCACGCCCTACATAGAGTGAGACTAGGTAAGAGAATGAAGTACCTAAGAGCGTAAAGAAGAGAAACGAGTTGAGATAAACATTGCTCTTGTTATATAGAAGAGAGTTTTTGAAGAGGAAGTAAAGATAGGGAGGAAAAAAAATAATCGGAAGTATCTTAAAAAACATGGTGATCGGTGAGACTCCTAGTTTTGAAACAAGATAGACCAGGTAATCTAGCAGATAGTTATAGCCCTCTAGAATCGATCCAGAATAATTGGGGTGAAGCAAAGGAAATGACTCAAAAGACGTTTTGATCAGGGCGAGATGCCAGATATAGTCATGTTTTTGCCACTGACCTATCCAGAGCCCACAGAGATCTCCCGCACAACGATAATCGCCATTAGTTACGATAAATGATAGAGCGAGGAATACTCCTAGTGAGATTATTAGTAGTGTTAGCTTGGGGAATTTTAGATAATTTAGTAGTTTATTGATTGTGGATGTATATTTATTCATCGGATTCATTATAATCTACTTATGAGAGAGTTTCGTAGTTACTTGCTCGCCTCTTTGATTGCACTAGTTAGTGTGCTAGTGATCTGGAGCCCTTTTTCACTAGGTGTTAATCAATTCTGGGGTATCGATTTTGCTGGCAAGTCTATGCTAACAATTGCTCAGAACTATGATGCGATGAACTTTTTGGTGGTTGCGCGTAGCTGGTATGACCCCTCTATCATTGAGCAAGACTACTCAGCACTAGTTGGTGAGCGAGGGACTAGATATTTTGCAGCTCACTATCCTCTCTATGCCATGATGATTGCATTCTTTGATCTATTTATGAGTGGACCATATGCGATATATGCGAGCATATTAACGAGCAATATCTTAATAGCTGCCGTACTAGTTTATTTCTTTAAGAAGTTTGCTCCTAGCTCATCAATGGTGATCCCACTTACCATCCTCTCGCTATTCTTACCTCCTAGAATACTTCCTTTACGGGCAATTGGATCTAATGAGTTTTTGTGCCTCGCTTTGATCCTGATATCAATCACCTTTAACCGCGATAAAAAACATTTAGCTAGTGCAACAGCCGGCTCACTAGCTGTGCTAACTCGATCACCTGCAATTTTATTATTTATTGCATATATTACTGAGATTATTTGGAAACATAGAGGCAACCTGAAAGAGAGCGTACAACAGGCGATACCATATCTACTCATGCCTGTATCCCTTTTGACCCTGTGGGGATACTACGGTTATGTGTATGGTGACGCTCTGGCTTATTTTAAAGTCGGCGGAAACCTTAACTTATATGTTCCTCCGTTTATGGTATTTGGGTCTGAGCTACCGTGGGTATCTGGCTTTTGGCGAGAAGACATAATGTATCTGTATATATTTATCATGATGGGTGTGGGACTACTGTGGGAGCGGACCAAGAAGGAGGCTGGCGTCAGAATAATAGCAATCTTTGCTAGCATCTATGCAATCTCATTGTTTTTTGTGGCTCACCGTGATGTGTCACGATACAGCATCTTGATAGCACCACTACTAGTGCTCGGCTATGGACCATACATAGTAAAAGCTAAATACTACTGGGTATTATATGTCTTACTGATACCCCTAGTTTTGTATAGTTGGAACTTTATATTAGGCAATATCCAGCCAATCGCTGACTGGACGCCGTTCTTATGAACTATAAAAAGATTGCACTCGGACTGTTTGCTATATTTTGTTTGATAATGAGCTGGCTCGTTATCATGCCGAGCGCATTAACTAGGTGTGATGGTGATAGATGTGGCGATTACTACTTTGGTGCACACGAACATGACGGGGTCTGGCATATTGCAGTCGCTGAGATGATGCTCGATAACTCTGATTGGCAAATGCCAACGTTTGCTGACCAGAGCTTGACAGGTTACAACTATGGAATCGACCTCTTGGTCGCTGGATTAGCTAAGATAACACCATTTAGTTCCATCGATTGGTACTATCGTGGGATACCATTTTTGTGGGGCATAGCGATCGTTTATTATCTACTACTTTTTGCCCGTCAATATCGCCCCTCCTCTACTAGCTACCCTTGGTTTTTGTTAATTTTTAGTTTTTTTGGAAGCTCTTTTTCATACTTTCTCAACCTGTATCATAACGGAACCATCTGGGGATCGAGTGGACTACTATCCATGCAGTCGCTACAAGTAATGACCAACCCGCAACTAGGATTGTCACTACTGCTTTTAGTCATTTACTTTACCTGGTTAATGAAGGGCGGGACCAAAACTAAGAGTGACTACCTAATACTTGGACTACTAGCAGCAGGGTCGCTCGCTCTCAAGTTTTATACGGGACTCATTTTTGCATTTATCATCGTTTGCAATTTTGTGATTGAAATCAAAAATGATAAAAAAATTAAGCCAATCTTGGTAGGTCATGCGCTAATGCTTATACCCGCATTACTCGTAGCTGTTTTGCTTTATCAGCCAACTGGCAGGTCTTTCCCGCTAGTATTTGAGCCTTTTGCGCCTGTTACAACAATCATTGAGGATTCAAATCTTTTCTATCTACCGACTTTAGCCCAGAGACTATACACGACTAGTGGTATTAGCCTATTGGGACTTAATATTTTTGTCACTGTGATATTTGTGATAATGAATTATGGCGTACGGGTTGCCTCACTATTTGCGCCTCTAATTAAAAGTTCTAAGAATACAGATAAGATTAGGTTACTTCTAATAGTTGGATCATTAACTGGACTGATCTTTAGTATTTTCTTTGTTCAGACAGGTATCTGGTGGAACACTGTTCAGTTTTTGCATGTCTCGCTATTTTTGAGTGGAATACTAGCAGCCGAAGTATTTGACCATGTTTATGCTTTGGCAAAGTCTAATCTCATCAAGTTATTGATTGTTACAACGCTCTTGTTGTTGTTACTACCCAATAACATAGATATTATCAGAACGTTTACTACCAACAAAGGTACAAGCTATATCTCAAGTGAGGAGCTAGAAGCGTTAAGTATCTTAAAAAAGATGCCAGAAGGAGTCGTTTTTGCCCCAGCATTTACACCAGGAGTAAGAGGCATCGATACCACACCACTATTGTCACAGCTCTACGACACGGCCTACATCACTGCTTATACTGGAAAGGTGACCTACTTTGCGGACGTAACACAACTAGATCTCTTATCGATACCTTATACTGAGCGTGCAATGATGGTACAAAGATATGACTGCCTGATACTAGATGAGGTTGATTATCTATATGAGGAGCATCGAAATAGCTACCTGCATCAATTTGAGCCTTGCAAGCGTGAGTTAAGAGAGCTATTTAAGAATTCGAGTGTAGCGATTTATGAGGTGGTGAATTAGCATAGCTAGCGAGAGATATACAAAGGGAATGATGATCATAAAGTAGCGAGGGAAAGGTGCCTGAACTCCCAGGTAGACTAGATAAGCGACCGGAATGATACCCCAAAAGGATCGCTGCAACATCCCGAGAACCATGCCGAGTGGCCAGAGTGGTGTCCAGAGCTCGGTTCGCATCCAGCCGTAGTCACCCCACCATGTCTTCCACCATCCTGTCGTATATAAAATTGCGGATGCACCAAAGAAGCTGGAGGTGCTATGGTCGACAAAGAACTTGCCCATACGTAGCACGTGCCAAACAATATTAAAGTTACCACCTCTCAATATAAAAGCTTGTGTGTAGGTAAGAGCAAAAATAAATGCAGCCAGCAATAGATGGAGGACGTACTCTTTGGTCAGTTTTTTGTTATAGATGTGGCTTATCGTAATTAAGCCAACAATAAAGATAGCTGCAGCCGGAAATTTGAGAGAACCGAGGAGTCCGAGCAAGACACCGTTTACAATGCTATTTGGGTTCTTAGTAAAGTAGTAGAGATAAGCTAAGAGGAGGGCGGATTGTCCTAAGTCTAGTAGTGTAACGCCTAGTATGTTTTGAAACAGTGGATCGACAAGTAAACCTATCCCAGCAAGTAAACCCAGTAACCGACTCTTGGCTCCGTCAGTCGTAATTATGACTAAGAATAGTAATAATATTAAGCCCCAGATAAGTTGAATGAATAAGGGATTACCGGTAGTGAGGGTACTTAGGCCAAATAAGTACTTGCCAAGTGGTGGGTGTTCAAAGTTCTCGAAGGCTGGATCTCCGCCTCTTAGGTATAGGACGCCTGTCGCAGCATATATATCTTGGTCAGAGAGAAAGAGCCGAGTACCATTTACTTCGTAAGGGATATCTTGCGAAAGGTAAAACTGCCTCGTCAAATCTTCGTTAAATCGGTGAGATAAAATATCCCCTCGAAAAAATAAAATATAGCAAAGATAGGTCGCAGCTAATGCAAAGAGATGCCAATTATTTTTGATTGCAAACATTTAGCTTTATTTTTTCTTCCAGACAATATGGCTGTAAGCAAAGAAGTTCCAGAACATGCCGACCAAGATACCAGTGACTGCAAACATGGCGCCTGTATCGATAGTGAATGGAGTCATCGGGATACCAAATAGTGTATAGAGTCCAATGTAGCGCTCTCCTAGGAAAGCGATAGTTTGCTGGATCAGGATGGAGCCACCTGAGGCTAGGTTAAACTGCAGGAACTTGCCGGGGATCTGAACTGGTTTGAGTTTGCGGTCCTTAAAAGTCCATGAATTGTTCCAGATAAAATTGCTAAGAACTGCTGTCTCGATAGCTAAGAAGAATGCGAGCTGGAATGATGAGATGGACTGGCGATAAAAATGGAGAGAGATAAACTGAATAGCTGCCCCACTGCCACCAACAATTACAAACTTGAGCAATCTACTATGTAGTAATTGACTAATCCTAACTTTCATAATGTACCTCATCGTATTGATAATATATTCTGGCCCCAGCTTAGAGTGACCCAACTCGCGATCACGGAAATAAAAAGGAACCTCTGACACAGTATAACCGCTTTGGAGAGTTTTAACCAGAAACCCAATCTGCCAAGTGTATCCCTGAAATGCGTGGTGAGACAGCTGTGGAACAATAGCCTCAACTACTCTCCTGGTGATTGCCCGATACCCAGTGGTCCAGTCTTTGATCTTAAGATTACCCATCACTAGTCTAATAAAAATATTACCTGTAACTGATAAGAACTTGCGGTACCATGGCCAGTTACTGGGTATCCCACCGCCAGTCATATAGCGAGAACCTAGTACGAGATCACTCCCTGATTTGATAGCGCCTAACATTTGTGGGATCTTGGTGGGGTCATGCGAGAGGTCGGCGTCAAACTCAAAAACAATGTCGGCTTTTAATTTATCTGTTGCGTAGATCATCCCTTTTTTGTAGGCATGACCTAGGCCGCCTTTTCTTTTGTTCTCCAAGAGTTTTACGTAAGGATATTTTTTGATTAGTGTACGAATGACCGTACTTGTCCCATCGGGACTCTGGTCGTCTACAAAGAGGATCATCGGACTATAATCACTGCTTAAAGTATTAAAGACTTTGCCAAGTGCTTTGGTGACTGGGGTTACATTACCCGACTCGTTGTAGGTGGGGATGATGATGACAACGTTTTTCATATATGATGTATGTTAAGCAAGTAAATCATGTATATCAAGATTTTTGTAGGTAATAATCAAGAGTTTTTTTGATACCTGTTGCAAAATCGACTGTTGGCTCCCAACCTAATATTTCCTTAGCACGGCTAATGTCTGGCTGTCTCTTTTTTGGATCATCGCTCTGCACTTCGACCTGGATAGTATCTAGCTTGGTTCCGATTACTGTCTCAAAAATATTGAGTGCTTTGGCTAGAGTATATTCGGTGGGATTGCCTAGGTTTATTACATTCCCAATGGCCTGCTCGGTCTCATAGACTTTGGCAATTCCAGAAACGAGATCGTCTATATAACAGAAGGAGCGGGTAATGTGATCCATATCTCCATGTAAACGAAAAGGAGTTTTATTTAGATATGATGCAACGAGATTAATCGTAAAGCGACCATCATCGAGGCGCATCCGAGGACCGTACGTATTAAAGATCCGGATGATTTTGGTTTTGACCCCATATTCACGATGATAGACCATGGAGAGCGCTTCCATAAAGCGCTTTCCTTCGTCGTAGCATGCACGCAGCCCGGTCGAACTAACATTACCCCTGTAATCCTCGTTCTGTGGATGAACGAGTGGGTCACCGTACACTTCACTGGTACTGGCTAGGATTATTTGACAGTTGTTGGCACGTGCTAAATCGAGCATGTACTTGGTACCCTGGGACGTTACCATCATGGTCTCTACTGGGTGGGACATATAAGAGACGGGACTACTGGGGTTAGGTGAGGCAGGGGTCGCAAAGTGAAAAATGGCAGTTAAGCCGGTCAGCTCTTCGGTCAGTGGGTTAATACAATCGTGCTCGATCAGGCGGAAGTTAGGACTCGCGAGAAATGGCTCGATATTTGACCTACTGCCGGATAAAAAATTGTCTAAGCAGATGACGGAGTCACCCTGAGTGAGGAAATGTTCGACTAGATGGCTTCCGATAAAACCAGCGCCACCAGTTATCAAAACCTTATTACTCATAAAATTTTATGTTTTAGCTTCGATTTCTAGATCGGATTCGACCATTAACCTAACTAGTTCGTCAAAACTAGTTTTTGGTACCCAGCCGAGCTTGGCTTTGGCTTTTGCGGGATCACCGATTAGATGATCTACTTCGGCGGGACGAGCAAAGCGTGGATCGTTCCAGACCACTTTGTCTTCCCAGTTTTTGATTCCGGCAACAGCAAAGGCTTTTTCGACAAACTCTCTAACTTCGTGGGTCTCGCCGGTTGCGATAACATAGTCGTCAGGGGTATCTTGTTGCAGCATGAGATGCATCATCTCGACATAGTCTTTGGCGTATCCCCAATCACGCTTGGCATCGGGGTTACCGAGATAGATTTTGTCCTGTTTGCCGTGTTTAATCTTTGCAACACTATTACTGATCTTCCTAGTTACAAACTCTAGCCCCCTCCTTGGTGATTCGTGGTTAAAGAGGATACCGGAGACGGCAAAGAGATCGTAGCTCTCGCGATAGTTGACGGTGATCCAGTGACCATAGACCTTAGCGACGCCGTAAGGTGAGCGTGGGTAGAATGGGGTACTTTCTTTTTGAGGGATCTCAACTACTTTGCCAAACATCTCACTACTACTAGCTTGATAGAACTTGGCACTGGGCTTGCTCATGCGCATCGCGTCGAGCATGCGGGTCACACCGAGGGCCGTACTCTCACCCGTGAACATGGGCTGTTCCCAGCTGGCTTTGACAAAACTCTGCGCGGCGAGGTTGTAGATCTCATCGGGATCGGCTTCTTGGATGGCTTGAAAGAGAGAGTATTGGTCTAGTAGGTCGCCGGAGATCATGTGAATCTGATCTACGATATGGCTAATACGTGAGTGGTTGGGGGTACTAGTCCTACGAGTTAAACCATAGACATCGTAGCCTTTTTCGAGGAGTAACTCTGCTAGGTAGCTACCATCCTGGCCGGTAATACCGGTGATAAGTGCGCGTTTATTTGCCATAGTGATTCCTTTCGTACTCTAGTATATCTGAAATAGTCCGCTCTAGCGAGATGACAGGAAAATATCCAGTCAATTCTTTAAATTTGGTAGCGTCTGCAACGAGTGAAGGAACGTCGGAGGGACGAGTTAATTCTGGCTTCTCGACGATATTAAACGGTCTTTTAGAGAGTGATTGAAAAATATCAGCTACTGCGCGAATACTCGTTCCTATTCCTGAGCCGATATTATAGATCTCCCCGACTCCTCCCATCTCAGCCACCATAACATAGGCACGCACCATATCACGAACATCGGTCCAATCGCGGATGGCGCTGCCACCACCTAGTTCTAAGGTGGGGAGCGATGACTCCTGCTCGATTGCGACTACTTTTTTGGCTAGTTTGGGTAGGACAAAGTCCTCTGTTTGACCTGGTCCACTATGGTTAAAAGGACGGACCACTACTACATCTAGTCCGTACGAGAGATGGGCCTGCTGTGCGATCATCTCCTGGGTAATTTTGCTAACTGCATAGGGGTTTAGTGGTCTAAAGCAGACTTTCTCATTGGTTGGAATATTTTTTGGGTCAACTGATCCATAGACATTAGCTGAGCAAACAGCGATAGTACGTGCACTGGGTGCGAACTCGCGGATCGCCTCGAATAGATTGTACGAGATAGCGGTGTTGCCCTGTAGGGTGGCGAGCGCATTAGATGTACTGTTGTGCACCACCGAGAGAGCGGCTAGGTGGTAGATAACGTCGGGCACGGATGCTTTGACGTGGCTATCTGCTACTTCTTTTTGGGTTAGATCACCAGTTAAGATGTGGTCTTTTGGGAGTAGGTTAGCTATATCGCTAGTAGATTTGTAGACGGAGCCATAGATCTCATTACTCTCGTCTTTTTGGAGCTCTTTGATTAAGTAACTACCGACAAAGCCACCCGCGCCAGTGATTAAGATCTTTTTAGTCATAACTTTTATCTACCGATACCTAAGTATTTAAACCCACTGTCTTCTACCATCTTTTGATCGTATTGGTTACGAGTGTCGATAAATACTGGATTATTACTCATAAGTGCTTTTAGTTTGGCAAGGTCTAGGTTAGTGTAGTCATCCCATTCGACCAAGAGCATTAGTATGTCGGCGCCTTTTACTGCTTCTTCAACATCACTCGTATAAACAACATTCGCTGGGAGTAGTACCTTGGCTTCTTCGATGGCCTGTGGGTCAGTGGCTCTAACACTTGCGCCCTCTTTGATCAGTTGAGGGATTACATAGAGTGCCGGGGCAACTCTAGTATCGTTGGTATTTTTCTTGAATGAGAGGCCGAGTACGGCGATGGTTTTGCCGCTAAAACCACCAATCTCACGACTGTACTGCTCTAACTTCTTTTCTATTCTTTTTTCGTTTAGCTCATCGATTGTGATAAAGAGACTATTATTTTCTCCCACTTTTTTGGCGTAGGCAGCCATCTCTTTGACGTCTTTGGGGAAACACGAGCCACCATAACCAAGCCCGGGGTACCAGTACTGTGGACCTATTCGACGATCGGCTCCGATCCCCTTAATCACTTCTTCGATATCAGCGCCATTGTATTCGCAGAGGTCGGCGATCTGATTGATAAAGGTAATGCGAGTTGCGAGGTAGTTGTTGGCGGCATATTTGGTCATCTGAGCGCTCTCTGGGTTCATGACCAGAATGTTTTTGGTTAGGGGAGTATGTAGCTTGGTCAGCACATCTTTGGCAAAGTCATTTTCGACCCCTAGGACGATGCGATCTGGGTGGAGAGTATCCTCGACCGCTGTCCCCTCTTTGAGAAATTCGGGGACCGAGGCCATATGAAAAGTCTTGTTTGTTAAAGCAGCAATTATCTCTCTAACGTGTTTATTGGTACCTGGAGGGACGGTACTTTTGACTACCACTACCGCTTTATCCATGAGGTGGGGGGCAATGCTCGTTGCGACACTATCAACAAAGCGCAGATCGGCCGAGCCGTCCGCTGCACTAGGTGTACCAACCATGATCATGACAACGTCGGAGCCGGGAACAGCGGAAGAGTAATCGGTAGTAAAGGTTAGATTGCCGCTCTTTTGGGTCTCGATTAGTAGCTCAGATAGACCTGGCTCAAAAAATGGGACTATCCCCTCTTTTAGTTTGGCTATCTTATTTTCGTCGATATCTAGGCCTACTACTTCGTTACCTAGTTTGGCTAATACCGCGGTCGTTACCACACCTACAAAACCAGTGCCGATACAGGTTATTTTCATACTCCGATTATGATAGCACCCAGGACTCTTATTGGCTACGACAGAGGGAGGATAGAGATAATCTTGGCAAAATCTGGGTTCTTGGCGATCTTGGAGACACCATCTGGGATATTAAACCAACCTGCATCATGATACTCGCGAGGGTCATAGTCGAAAACTTGTTCTTCAATATTAACTAGGTGCCAAACATCGTAGTGGGCCATGCAACCAAAGTCTGGTCGATTGATTGGTTTTACACTTAGGTTCCACACCTCTAGCTGAGATTTATCTATATCGACTTTTAACTCTTCTTTCATCTCCCTAACTGCCGCATCACTTGGAGTCTCGCCTGGTTCAATATGACCGCCTGGTGGGATCCAATCGTCGGCTTTGATGTGGTGACATAAATAGATTTTGTTAGTTGATTTATCATATGGCAAAAAGAAGGAGCAGTAGTGATGAGCGTTACCCTCCCCTTTGGTATGAGACTCTTGATCGGACTTTAGAGCACGAAACTGGGCGATAGTCGCAGGTTCGACGTGTGGGAGCGAGTATATTCTTTCGATTTCGTCCCAAGCGGATTTATTCATTATTCAAAGTCTAACATAATGATTAGATTATCGTCTCAGCTCTTTGTCTAAGAGTGACGCTAACTCTTTGCTATCTACGTTAGTCGTATCAACAGATAGAGAAAAGTATTTTGAAATGTCGGGGACAAGTTTTTGATAGTAGTTATAGTTGCGATCAAAGCGCTCCCAGTTATCGGTTGGCTCACCGTCGCGGCTAATTCTTCTTCGCCTTAATTCTTCGTAGGTGGCGTGTAGTTCGATAATCTTAAAGCCAGCGTTATAAAAACGCTCTACGTCTGACCTATCAAGAAATGATGTGACGTAGATTACATCGTCTAGCTTAATTACTTCGTCATTTGCTTCTTGGAATAAAACATCCAAGACAGCTTCACTTTCTGGCCAGACTCCGTTATTCTTTTCTTGGGCGATATCATCTACCTCGACCACTGGCCATCCCATCTCTTTAAGCAGAGCTGATGTGGTGGATTTACCAGAATTTGTTAAACCCAATATTACTGCTTTTGTCATGTAAGATGATTGTAACTCAGACTATTTAAGTTTTGCAGATATATATCTTCTAACGTCGCGCGTGTATGCGACGATTGGTGATGAGAGAATTTTAGCACGCAGTGCTATCTCAGCACCAATTGTGGGTGAGGACGAGCTGAGTTCGAACCGCATACACGCTAGTTAGGTGATCCGAGCGTGAGGTGATAAACTTGTGACCCAATATCACCTCAAGCGAGAGTGCAACGCGATCGACTGACTGAAAGGAAGGAGACGTATACTTGCTCCCTAATTCTGTTCGCGCGCAATTTTACATGTACCCTGACATCCTTTTCAGCTCAGTGTAGAGGGGTTAGGGGTAAATACACTGAGCTGAATGTTTCCCCCTCTTGTCTTGATGTGTTAATAATTCTGCAAAATGCTACAATATCGTTAAATATCCGACATAGTTAAGGAGAAATATGACAGAAACAGATAAATCAAATCAACCTCAAGCTCTCCAAGAAAAACCTAGTCAGGAAGGGCTATCTCTAAAAATTCTCAGTCCACGTATTGAGGGAGACTCGCTTACGCTCACGCAAACCGAGATGACTGCTCGCGTTGTAGACTGGCGACAACCAGTAGATACGAGTGAGTTGACTAAAGCATTTTCTGGTGCAAAAGTTGATGTTGATCAGGTTGTAATTATCAACATTGACGAACAAGATCCGATCATGAACGCTGACGAAACACCATCAGGGCCGACTGATCCAATGAATATGGACTATCATGTTACGGATACTATAAGTATTAGTGATGGTAAAGCGACATATAGAACCAGTTATGATAAAACAGTTGCATATTTAAGTAAGGGAGAAAGAACTTCCATTCATCGTGTACCAGAAGGTTCTATATTCCAACAGCCAATTATCGGCGTAGCTGAAAATGAGGATCTCGCAGGCAAGGTAGTATATTCCGGTTGCAGAGTGAGTAGATACAATGATGGCGGAACTAGCGGTGACTTGCGGGTAGATGGCGTTATGGTTTATGGGTCAATGGAGAAAATGAAACCTTTTCTTGAATCAATAGCCAAATCTCCAGTCCCACCAGCAAAACATACAGAACCTGCTTACCAAGACGGTCACCCTGTTTGGTAATTCATATTGACGAACGAACGAATCACAGTTAATAAAAAGGGTCTATTTAATCACTTTAGTGGTTGAAAGTCGGCGAAGCCGACGCCTCATCCCCCTCTAAAAATAGAATACCTTTACATGTAATGTAAAATTGCGCGCGAACATACAAATGGTGCAAGTATATGTCACCTAACTAGTGTTTATGCGAAGTAATACCAAGGTTATTTCGCATAAACTTACGATAACATTTGTTATCGTGATAAAATTCTATCATGGAAATTGAAAAGTTGCGACAGTATATGCGGGTCGCTGGCTATAGTCGACGTACTTTCGAAGCGTATAGTCGGTGTGTCTCAGAGATAGGCGAACAGGATCTGTTAGTATTTCTAGACGAACATGCTGTTAATGGTAAATCTGGATATACCCTTAACCAGTATCATGCTGCCTATAAGCTGTACTCCACGAAAGTCCTTGGCAAGGCGTGGAATAAAAAGTTCCCTTATTCAAAGCGACACAAGAAACTACCGGTAGTTTTGAGCCGAGATGAAATAAAATTAGTCATAGAAGCTATCGGTAATAGTAAACACAAACTCATGATAGGTCTAGCTTATGGTGCTGGACTACGAGTCAGCGAACTAATAGAGCTCAGGGTCGGTGATCTAGACCTAGATCGCCTGATTTTGACCGTACGGGAAGGCAAAGGTGGCAAGGATCGGCTAACTGTAATCGCAGAATCACTTAAAAGCGAACTAGAAAATATAACTCTCCATAGAGCGCCAAGTGACTATGTTTTTGAGAGTACTAGGGGTGGCAAACTAACTACTAGGACAGCGCAAATCATATTTGCTCGTGCACTAAAAGCTGCAGCAATCAAGAAAAATGCTACATTTCACTCGCTACGACATAGCTTTGCCACACATCTACTAGAGAACGGAGTTGATGTTAGATATATCCAAGAGCTGCTTGGCCATGCTAGTATCTCTACTACACAGATATATACCCATGTGGCTAACACAAAATTAGCCAATATCAGGAGTCCATTATGAGGATCGACATTATTACCCTTTTCCCAGATTTCTTTGAATCTTTAAAGTCACACAGTATTGTGGGGAGAGCGATCGGGAGTGGCAAGGTAGAACTATATACCCACAACCTACGCGACTGGGCAAAAGACTCCTATGGCTCCGTCGATGACCACCCATACGGTGGAGGACCTGGGATGGTGCTTAGGTTTGACGTACTACTTACCGCCCTAACTGATGTCAAAGAAAAGACCAAGACATCTGGGAAGACCAAAGTAATTCTCCTAACCCCACAGGGTCAAGTTTATAAACAAGCGACCGCGCTAGAGCTATCTAAGATTGATAATCTTATCTTGATTTGCGGACACTACGAGGGGTTTGACGAGCGCATAAGAGAATATGTAGATATGGAGCTGTCCATTGGGGATTATGTCCTAACCGGTGGGGAGCTAGCGGCCATGATAGTTGTAGACTCGGTCTCACGCCTACTCCCTGGCGTGCTCGGTGACGATACGAGTAGTCACGATGAATCACACAGTGAGGGACTCCTAGAATACCCTCAATACACTAGACCGCCCGAGCATGACGGCAAAGTAGTACCAGAGATATTATTGTCTGGTAATCATCCAAAAATAGATGAG
>JAGOVG010000014.1 GCA_018060845.1 Candidatus Woesebacteria bacterium | reverse complement strand
ACCTAGATCAGGCGAGCCACGTCGTTCTTTCGTCGATGTTTTTGTTGCTGGCTGTTGTGATGCTGGACGGTGGGATAAAAGAGACAGGTTGGCTATGGGTTTTTGTGTTTTCAACACTTGCTTTTGCAATTCGTAGTGTGCGGGTCGCTAGCTGGTACGTAAGTTTGTTTGGATGTTACCTGGCTGCAATTACTATCTGCGAGTTTTTGGGACTCGATTTTAGTGTGTATGGCCGAACAGGCCTTACACAGCTGTGTGCTGCGTACTCAGTAGTATCCGCAATGCTGTCATTTTCGGAGAGAGCGCATGAGCGTATAAGGAGTGACAACGAACGACAAAAAGCGGAGCTGGCTCACGAAAAAAGTCTGCTTTGGCAGCAGCGCGACCAGCTACGTATTTTTAAAACTGCGGTAGAACAATCGGGAGAGATGATGATCCTGACAGACGCTGAGGGGACCGTGCTCTGGGCAAATAAGGCGACCGAGCGTGTTACTGGCTTTAGTGTCAAAGAAACGATAGGTCGCAAAGCTGGTGTTTTGTGGGGCAAACTGATGGATGACAAATACTACCTAGACATGTGGGACAAGATCAAGAATAAAAAAGAACTGTTTGTGGGTGAGATCCAAAACCACAGAAAGAGTGGTGAACATTTTTACTCAACGATAAATATTTATCCTTTACTCGATTCTTTGGGGACGATCCAGTACTACGTGGCCACTCAGCGCGACATTACGGAGGAGAAAGAGGTGGATCAGATGAAGACTGATTTTGTATCACTAGTTTCACACCAGATGCGGACACCACTAACCTCGATGCGCTGGAACCTCGAAATGCTCCTAGCTGGTGATATAGGCAAACTCAGTGCCAAGCAAAAAGAGGTAGTAAAAAATACTGGCGAAGCGAATGAACGCATGATTAAGCTCATCTCGACCCTACTAAACATCTCGCGAATTGAGTCGGGTAGACTAATTGTTGATCCAGTCGAGCTGGATTTGGTTGCTTACTTTAAGGATCTAGAGAAACACTGTCAGAGCAACGTAAAAGGGCAAAAACTAGTGCTCACAATGCCTAAGGGTCCATATAATGTGGTTGTTGATCCAATGCTACTTAGGCAGATAATCAACAATTTTGTAAACAATGCGAGCAAGTATAGCCCGGCAGAGTTGTCAATTGATATTAACGTCGTTGATCAAAATGATAAGTATATGATCTCCGTGACTGATCACGGGATCGGGATCCCACAAATAGAGCAACGCAAAATCTTTGGCAAATTCTTTAGAGCAAGCAATGTGAGCAAACACGAAACAGATGGGACAGGGATGGGACTCTATATCGGATCTATGCTAGTTAAGCTACTTGGTGGTACGATAGAGTTTGAAAGCACGGAGGGAAAGGGATCTATATTTAAAGTTACGCTACCCAAGATGGGAGTACCGGCAAAAGCTGGGGAAGTGAAAATGATATGAAAAAAATCTTGATCGCCGAGGACGATATGTTTATCGCACAAGCTTACAAAACTAAGCTAGAGGCAGCGGGTGCTGAGGTAAAGCTAGCTGAGGACGGGGCAGAAGCAATAGAAATATTAAAGACGTATGAACCAGATGTAGTAGTACTAGATTTGGTAATGCCAAAACAGGATGGGTACGACACGCTCAAGCTAATCAGAGCGAGCGATAAGCATAAGAAGCTGCGAATTATCGTAGCGACCAATCTTTCTCAAGAAGAGGAGCTGAAAAAAGCCAAGGATGCTGGAGCGGATCTGTGTTTGATCAAGAGCGACACCGGGGTCGAGAAGATGGCTGAGATAGTGCTCGGGTAAAACGATCAGATTTAGTTATTTGCGTATTGATGGAGAATGCTACCCGCTAAGGTCTGATATTTTAGTCCTAGCTTGGCGGCTTTGGCTTGGAGTGCACTCTTGGTAGCATGGGAAACTCGAATATTCATGTTAGTGTCTTTTTTGAGTAGTTTTAGGGTGTTGCTGGCTGCTTTTTGCCAGATCTTGAGATCCTTTGGTGAGGGTTTAATCGACCTAAAGTCTAGATTTTCTAGGTTATCTTCGATTTCCTGTTCATATTTATCGAGCACGAGGTTGGTGAATGGATTATTTTTTGGTTTTGTCATATTGCTCCTTAAATTGTTTATTTAGCTTGCGGCTCTTGTAAATTGTCTTAAATGTAATGGTATTCTTCACCCTAACGTAAGGAACTATACAGACGTAATTGTTGATACGTAAGATATATAATCTCTGGTTAGGGTATTTGACAGGGTTATGGTGTGGCAAATCTCCGAGTACTTCTTTTTTGTTAATTTGCTCTAGAACATCATGGAAACAAATTCCTCTGGTTGATATTAATAACTCATTTTTCTGTTGATCCCAGATATACTTGAGCATTAAGTTGATAATATTACAATGTGCGCACATTGTCAATATCTATATTAAAACTCTGTTAGTGTATAATAATTATATTCACAATATAGGAGTCGCTAACCTATAAACCGGTCTAAATAACCCGAGTGATTCTACGATCAGAATCTAAATGAAGATAAATAAAAGGGTGGTACCGCCTGAATGGCCCCTTTAGCTACAACACGTGAGTAGCTAAGGGGGCTTTTTTGTAATTAAATGGAGGAAATATATGACAGCACCACTTAAACAAACAATCCAATTTGAGGATCTAGAGAAAATAGATATCAGGGTGGGGAGGATAGTACTAGTGGAAGACGTACAGGGTAGCGACAAATTAGTTAAGCTAACTGTAGATCTGGGAGAAGAGACGACTCGGACGATACTAGTGGGAATGAAAAAAGAAAGAGTTGATCCCAAAGCCGAGATAGAGGGCAAGCAAGCGCTGTTTGTAGTTAACTTGCCATATAAAAAGATGGCAGGGATCGAATCACAAGGCATGTTATTTGATATTGGTTATGCAGATGGTGTTACACCAGTCCTGGCATTACCAGAGAAAGAGGTACCTAATGGCACTAGAGTTGGCTAAATCACCAGTACAAGTCATTACCGAGGCACTTGGGAGGGCACTTGCGGCGACTGGTTTGATGCCAGAATCTGGTGTGCCTGACTTTAATGTGTCGCATCCCAAAGATGAATCACATGGTGATTATGCGACCAACCTGGCGCTCTTACTTGCTAAGAATAGTGGTAAAAATCCGCGAGAAGTCGCAGAAAAACTTATCACTAGTTTACAGAATGATATAGATTTATCTTCTTTGATAGATACGACAAATATTAGTGTAGCTGGTGCTGGGTTTATAAACTTTACGCTCACAACAGAGTATTTACTCACCCAAGCTGAGCTCGCAAAAGTTGCAGGGTACGGCCGGTCAAATAAACTGGCGGGTCAGAAGATAATGGTCGAGTATACCGACCCGAATCCCTTTAAAGAGATGCACATCGGACACCTGATGAGTAACACCATTGGGGAGTCGATAGTCCGACTAATTGAGATGACTGGAGCAGAGGTCAAACGGGCATGCTACCAGGGAGATGTAGGGCTGCATGTGGCCAAATCTGTCTGGGGAATGCAACAAAATTTGCAAGTTGAAAGTATAAAGTTGCAAGAGATGGAGCAGTGGGATCTGAAGAGGCGACAGAAATTTATGGGTGAAGCATACGCGTATGGGGCAACTAAGTACGAAGAATCAGAAGATGTAAAAGTCGAAATGCACAACCTAAATAAAGAGATTTATCTGGGGTTGTCCGAGGAGGGACCCGACCCTGCGAGGAGTCTCCTCGCAGGAGACGTGATGGAGCTGTATCATAAAGGGAGGGCGTGGAGTCTAGAATATTTTGAGACCATATACGCGAGGCTCGGGACAAAATTTGATCAATATTTCTTTGAGAGCGAGGCTGGGCCAGTAGGCCTGGCTGTAGTTGAGGAGGGATTAGCTAAAGGAGTTCTCGAACTGGGGGAAGGTGGGGCAGTGGTCTATAAGGGGGAGAAAGAAGGGCTGCATACCAGGGTATTTAGAAACAAATTGGGTCTCGCGACCTATGAGGGCAAAGAACTAGGACTCGCCAAGACTAAATACGAAAGATACAAGTATGACAAATCATACATAGTGACCGCGAACGAGATTACGGAGTATTTTAAGATCCTGATCTCGGTCATGAAGCAGCTCTACCCAGAACTGGGGAATAAAACAGTTCATGTCCCACACGGAGTTATGAAGCTAACTACCGGCAAGATGAGCAGTCGAACTGGCAAGGTGGTGACGGGGGAGGGGTTACTTAATGAGCTACGGGATGTGGTGCTAGCAAAAATTGGGGAAAGGGATATTAAGAATAAAGAACAGGTCTCTGATAATGTGGCTGTGGCGGCTCTCAAATATACGGTTCTTAGGCAACAGGTCGGGGGAGATATAGTGTACGAACCAGATAAGATGACAAATCTCGAGGGGGCGACGGGGCCATTTGTTCAATACAGCTTTGCTCGGGCTAGTTCAATTTTGAAAAAATTCAAGATTAACAGTGAATCAAGTAAATCGAGTGAATCAAGAATGATCGAAGACTCAGAGCTCGCTCTTTTGCGTTGGATCTACCGCTATCCTGAGGTGATAGAAGAGGCAGGGAGAACACTCTCGCCACATATGGTAGTTACGTACGTGACTGAGCTAGCAGCCAGATTTAATACCTTTTACCAGGTATGCAGGGTAGAGGAGGATGGGGTGGTAAACACGCTGCGATACGAGCTAACAGAGGCTGTAGCTAACGTGCTTAAGAGTGGGCTAAGTACGCTCGGGATTGTGGCACCCGCCGAAATGTAAAAATTCAGGCGGGCAGGCCTTAGGAGATGTAGCAACTAATGCGAATATTAATAGATATGGTAATCAAAGTACATTTGACAATGTTGTTATGATTATTTAGTTATAACTGTGTAAGTATAAGGAGTTATCCCATGGCTTTAAAAACGCTTAAAATTGAGAATAGTGCGTCAGGGGTTAATCTGACATTTAAAAAAGGTGAGGGGAAGGCAGAAAATTGGGTTTTGTTAAATGGTGTAATCGGGCACGATGTAATTACAGGCGTAACATATCAGCACAGCAATAACGATATTCTCCGTAGCTATTTTGACCAGTTTGGAGGTGCAGATAACAAACTTAAACCAATGTTTTATGGTGCAGTTTTATTTGAAGCAATTATTCAAGGTAAGGGTGATGAAAGTGCGCCAATAGTATTGGAGGAATTAGTTAAGTTAATGGACGATGTTTTGTTCGGCGAAGCGAATGATACCTGGGACCCTGATATGGAAGATGAGTTATTATCTATGCTAGTTAGCAATACAGCAAGGTTAGGAGAGAAAAAAGATGCGATAGTTTGGGAGAGATATTCGAAAGATGTTTAGGCGCAATTAATTAACAGCGAAATAGATAATTAGTATTAAAGCAGTGAGATCAAAGATGGTGATTGCCAGGTCTTTGGCATCAAATGTTTCTGGTTCTGGGGCAAAGGAGTGGTCATACTTGGCGATATAGCTGCGCCAAGGCAAGCGTGTAGGTTGGGTATAGGTTACCCATTCTTCATCTGGCATTAGGGGCAGTGTAGCATGGCTTGACGTCGATATTACAATTACCTTATGCAAAAAAGCTCAGGACTCGAAGCAGTATACAGTGGGGGACAAGGTACATCTTATCAACCTCCCTATGATTTGCTGATTACGACTACAGAGACTAACTTAGCTCGAGCTGAATTTAAGATGAGAGGTAGAGTTAATGGGAAAACTCTTGAGATTGGGGCAGCTAACCTGGGTAACCCGCTAAGTCTTGCACTTTGGTGGCACGATATAAATAAGATGGAGCATCCTGGTGACATAGGAGTCAGCTCTTATAGAGTGCTTGGTGATCTGGTTTTCCCTATACTAGCACTCACTGTATTGACTGTTCAAAATCCCCGAGACGATATTGGATCTCGACTCAGTGCAGACAGATTGCCAGATGTAGAGAGGCTAGTAAACACATATCTAGTAGAACATGTAAAAGCAGAGGATCCGACACTAAATACTAACTTATTTGGAATGTGGTACAGGAGCTATATAATGATCGCGATGGGTGAGAAAGTGTTTTTTGAAAAAAAGCTAGAAACTTAACTGCAGTAATGAAATTTAATGGTTGCCGGTGTTCCTAGACAATCTTGTTGAATGAGTAGTGGATGGAGTGTTGTTTCTGGTATCTTTAAATACGACCAATGGCCTTGGCAACGAGTATTGTTGAAAGATAATCATTACGTTCGATCCCAAGTGACACAAAAGTTTCCTCGTTGCGAGTGTATATGGTTTTCATCTGAGCTTCTATAGTACTTTCAGATTTATCAGTATATTTTGATGCAATATTAAGCATCCCATATAATGCCAAAGCTCTGAGTGATTCGAGTTCACCATCGAATATAGTAAGTTTTGCTTCTGTATTTTGGTATGGGTTAGAAATATCATCTTGTTCGATAGCGCACAAGACTAACATGATCTCACTGACTCTCTCGGGCGGATTATCAAAACTAGCTTTGTATCTCTTCGATAGATTTTCAATATGCTTTTCTATCGTTCTTCGCGGCTTTTGCATCGATTCAGCGATCTGCTCGTGGTTTTTTCCGTGGGTAAGCTCTATTAGCACTTCTCTCTCAGTTGTTGTTATATGCATAGAAAGTTGGTTCAAGTAAACACTGTTAATAACGAAATTATACGTATATAGTGTGTATCTGTCAATACTATAAGACTTTTATTCGGACATTTAGCGTGCTGTCAAATGAATGACTATTGTAGTATCTGTGACAAGCAGTGGATGCCGCCGCCGGATTTGTTAAATTCGTGCATGTCGAGGGGGATCGGGGTATAGCCAAGATCCATGAGTTTTTGTTCAAAGCTCGGGCAGGGCTGGCAGATCACATTATTGCCAATTACCACACTATTGCTGGCAAATGACTCGGCCTCATGGCTAGTTAGGGGAATCAAAATATCAAACTGTGCCTTAAGACTCTTTATCCCATCGTTAGTAAACGCGCCTGGATAGTAAAAAGCAGTGTCAGAGGATAAGGGGAGGAAGCAAGTGTCTAGGTGGTAGAAGGCTTCATCGACCAGCTCTAGCTTTGTGACAGGGTAGTGGGTAGTGTTAGTTAGATAATCTGCCGTATTAAGTGAAGTGCGAAAGCCATAACCTAGGTAGATGTGGCCATGGTGAAAAAAGACATCGCCACCCTCCATGTAACATAGCGAGGGGATTGGCTGGACGTTGATATTTTGTTTTTTGTACAAAGGGATTGTGATGTTTTGCTCTTTTTGACGTTCTAAGTAGCGGAAATTGGAGAGGTAAAAGGTATCGCCAATTGCGACTCCATGATCGGTAGTAAAGACCAGATCGGGTAGGCCAGCAACTGGTGGGATAGTTAAGACATCTAGCCCGAGGCGCAGGTAGGTATCCCTGAGTGTCTCCCATTGGGTTTTGGCACGAGCTGGGTTTACTTTGTTACTCATGTCCATCCAGGGGTTGATTGAGTACTCTATATCAAAATAATCGGGTAGGGACATGACAACTCGCGACTGAGCAACCATTTGTCCATAATACACTGTCTTATATTTGAGTTGATAGGGTAGGAAAACTACCCTTGACGGAATAATTATAGTGGAGTAAAGTGTAAATGTGTTAAATAGTGGTAGGAATATTACCAGTAATATGAACAAATTGCGTGAGCTAGAGCGTGGAGTGGGGGAGATTTTCACAGCTCAGGACCTAGCGGTAGTTTGGGGTTACCCTGACGAGCGGAAATTATTTGAGCTAATAAAGTACTATGTTCAGCGGAAGGAGATTTTTGCTTTAGCCAGAGGGTTATATGCCAAGCGAGATTATACGGAGAAAGAGCTAAGAGCGGACTCGCATCTGCTATATAGTATTGCTAACAAACTAGTTCCCAATTCGTATGTCTCACTATTTACAGTACTTAAAGCAGAGGGAGTAATTGATCAGTACTATGATCGAGTATATTCAATCGCGAGTCGTAGTGTGGTGCGAATTGTTAAAGAGATTAAATTTGAGTATAGACGCGTCGCCCCTAAGATTTTGTGGAGTGATTGGGGTATAGAGAATGTGGATGGGAACAGAGTGGCTAGCCGCGAACGAGCAGTCCTAGATACTTGGTATTGCGAAGGGTCATGGGAGCTAGGTCGAATTGACTCACTGGATATGGTAAAACTAAAACAAGGATCGGCGGTATATGGAGGTAGAGTAGCTAGGAGGGTAAAAGATGCTAAATATTGATGTCCACAAGCAGCAGCTTAGCAAGCTACTACTATCGATCATTAGTGATAAAGAACTAGGTGCGGTACTGGGGTTTAAAGGGGGGACTGCGCTATATTTTTTTGAGGACTTACCACGATTTTCGACCGATCTTGATTTTGATTTATTGGGAGAACCTAGTTTTGATATTGAGCAAAAAATCCGAGAACTAGTTGCAGATAATATAAACATATTAGATGAAAAGACAAAAAGATTTACCTGGTTCTGGCTAGGGAGTTATGGAAAGGGTGAGACAAAGATTAAAGTCGAAGTGAATACACGTAAATATCCAAATACTTACGAAGTAAGATCTTTTCGGGGATACAGTATGAAAGTGATGGTAAAAGAAGATATGGTGGCACATAAACTGTGTGCCATATTGGACCGGCGCAAAATGCAGAACCGTGATCTATATGACGCGTGGTTTATGCTCTCTAAAGGATGGGGAGTTAATGAAAATATCGTTGAGCTACGAACGAATACTACCCTAAAAAAATATTGGAATGAGCTACTAGAGATGCTGAGAAGTCTCCCAGAAAAGTACGATATTTTATCTGGTCTTGGCGAAGTGATGAGCGATAGTCAAAAAGACTGGGTAAAGGCCAAACTAAGACAGAGCTTGGAGATAGAGATTGCGAGCAGAATATGAAAAAATTTAAAGATGTTTTTGCCGAGGTTTTATCTAGAGTGCTAGATCCTGTCTGGGAGATACCGGTTGGGATCATTATGGCGATCGGTTTTGCAGTGACTGAGGGGCTTAGGTGGCGATTTTTGGGAGTACTACTATTTATCGATGCTGTCGTACCGTTTATTTTTTTCCTCATCATGTTAAAACACAAGCAACTAGTTAACTGGGATATGCAGAGAAGAACGGAACGCATCCCTATCTATGTTTTTACTCTTTTGTGTCATCTGGCAGGACTGTGGCTGACTTTAGAGCTAGGAAAGATTGAGCTCGCCTCAGTGCTTGGAGTATTTTATGTAATTGGACTTGCCTTTGGTCTGATTACTCTGCGGTGGAAGATCAGTCTGCATGCTGGAGTAAATGCTGTCCTATTTACCGCGATCAATGTATTTTATGGATGGCAATATATATGGCTGTATGCACTACTGGCATTGGTTATGTGGGCTCGAGTGCACCAAAAACATCATACATGGGAGCAGGTGATAGCTGGAGCGGTGTTGGGGGGAGTCATGGTTGGGGTGGGACTGGGGTTGGTGCTGTAGTAGAATAGGACGAATCTGGGCTCGTAGTATAGTGGTAGTACAGTACATTCGCATTGTACGGACAGGGGTTCGATTCCCCTCGAGTCCACATTTTGAGGTGATACATTTAACGTATGAATATTGTTAATGGTAGTGTAGAGAGAAATGTTGCAGAAAAGGTTGTGTCAGGGAGTAGAAACTTAAGCCGTCGAGATTTGTTTAATTTTTTGCTCGGACTTGGTGCTGGCAGCGTGGCAATAAAACTTAGTGATCTTGTCCCAGAAGTTGGGTATATGTTCAGCGACAGTCCTCTCAATCGCGAAAGAGCAGAAGAAATAGTAGGTATTGAGTCGGTGTCGTACTCAAAGGCTTTTGAAAAAATGGTGGGATTGTGTGGCGAGAACAATGTCAAAATTGGAACGAGAGATGGAGAGATTTTGCTGAATAGCCCTTTTAGCAGTGAGGTATCACTGGGTAATAAAGATGGGCCTGATTGGCATAGAGAGATACAACTTCATGCTAAGTTGTGTTATGCAACTAATGCTCGTGAGAAATCTGGCGAACTTACTTTTGAAGACTACTACTTGGAAAAATACCTGCCAGAGGCTATCAAAATATTGGACAGAAACAATGTCAGTTTAGATACTTATGTTGCTTGGATGGTCTCGGCGCAAGCAGTGGTAATGCAAGAGAGGGAAGACCAAGATTTCTCTGAAGGCTATAACAGCGACGCAAATGAAGTATATCTCCAGCGCATGTTGTCTGTACTAAAGATTGGTGAGCAAGGCATGCTCGGATCGACACCGCTATCTGATTGGATCCGCACCAGTAACTTTGCAGATAATCGTGTTCAGTCTGCCTATGATGCACCACGTATGTATGTAGTTACAGAGTTAATGTCTGACTTAGAGTGGGAGCGGATGGTGGATGGCTGGAGTCAGTTAGATGAAGTTTCTAGATTGCAAATAGAAACGGAGTACCCAAGTGTATCTGATTCATTATTGATATTTAATAATGCTAGGCGCCAGACTCAGCAACAAGGATTGTTGCTTATGGAGCAAGTGGATAGCTATTTGAATGCTCTAGACGAAGGGGCAATTATTAATGTGATGTTGAGTGACGAAAACAGTGAGTACTGGCAGGCTATAGGTTGGGGAGATGACACTGACAGTAGGCTACGGAACTATCTTTCGACAAACTTTAACCCTGTTTGGGCGAAAACAGTCATTGAGCTGAAAAGTAGTGTTGATGATATGACACAAAGTGAGGCAGCTGCACTGGCGATGGTAAGTGTGAAAAATGATCTAATCGACCTCTACCAAGTTGATAAGGAAGAAGCAAAAAAGAGTTTATTACACATGTTGCTGGATTACCCGATATTTGTTGGGAAATTAAGACGTGAAGCAAAGAATGCTAAGTGGGAAACAGAAGCAGAAGAGCTTGATTTTAGAAATGAGATTTTTAGGCAGCAAGTTAATTATATGCGGAGAGACAAAGCCGCACTTGCTAAGACCGTTCATGCGACAGAATTTGATGAGAAACTGCAGCTAAAACTATTTCTAGGAGTGGTATCTGAGTCAGTAAAGCGAGTTAAAAGTCACAAAGATGAATATCTAGATCTGCTAATAAGCGAGCCAGCTGGCGAGATGATGGCCTCTTTGTGGTATAGGGAAGTAGGGCCGATGCAGATGTTATCTAGATGGGATAGTCCTGAATATCGCCATAGCCTGTTCGGCATGTCGTATGAGCCGGAGGGGATTTATGACGTAATGAAAGTACTTGCTCGCAAAGTACATGAATCGGGTAAGCCTTATCAGGCGATAGATTTTGCTGACTATATGTATCTTGCGATTAAGGAGTTGTTTGAACGTGAGATAGTGAATAGCAGGGAAAAAGAACGAAACTATGAACCTGAGCCATTGGTAGAATTTATGAATACAAGTGAATGGTTGCAAGACCCGCAATTAAAACAGGCTCTCAATAGAGTCGGCAAAATTAAATATGATCTCGGTATGAGCATACTATACTCATATTTAAACCGCGAAAGATTGTACGGTAAGAGGGCTCAGATTGTTAAGTTTGTGGATGAATAACTGCATTGTTCAACACGTGTTAGAATAGCAAAATAGGTCACTGAATATCTAAGATTAGAGAGGATTTATGCAATTTGACACAACATATACCAAATTAAGTAACGGAGTAAGGGTCCTGCTGGTGCCGATGGCAGGGGTAGAGTCTGTCACTACCATGATCCTGGTCAAGACTGGATCACGTAATGAAACAGAGGAGCAGGCAGGTATATCCCATGTACTCGAGCACATGGTATTTAAAGGGACTAAGAAGTATCCGTCGCCTATGGCAATTGCTGAGGCAGTGGACGGGATAGGGGCGGAGCAGAACGCTTTTACTTCTAAAGAATACACAGGTTATTACATAACTAGCGCGGCACAACATATGCCGCTAGCTCTAGATATACAGTCAGAGATGCTAACAGTACCACTACTACCTCAAGATGACCTAGTAAGGGAGCGGGAAGTGATAGTAGAAGAGATCAATATGTACGAAGACCAGCCGATGAGTAAGGCAGGGGAGGAGTTTGAAAACCTGATGTATGCAGGCAGCTCTCTAGGGCGAGAGATAATCGGTACCAAAGAGACGGTACGTGCTACTACATCACAACACCTAAGTAGTTATCTGGATAGCTGGTATTACGGAGGCAACGTACTAGTTGTAATTGCCGGCAAGATTACTGACAAAGATGCGACAACACGACTAATTGAAGAGAAGTTAGGGGTGATGAAGCAAGGTGGGATTATGGACTACACCTCAGCGGGCGGATACGGACCAGTCGAAGCCAAACTGTGCAAGAAAAAGACTGAACAGGCCCATTTTTATATGGGGGTGCCGGCACTCTCGATGTATGACCCACGCCGATACGCCCTGCAGATGGCGCAGATAGTGTTAGGCGGTGGGATGAGCAGTCGCCTCTTTAACGAAATACGAGAAAAGAGGGGACTAGCGTATTACGTTAAATCAGACATGGACATGACCTTTGATACTGGATACCTCGCAGTCCGCGCTGGCGTTAAGCTGTCCCAGCTGTCCGAAGCGCTAAAAGTAGTAAAAGAAGAGCTGTTGAAGCTCGGTAGCACCATCACTGATGCAGAGCTAAATAAGGCCAAGGAATACGTCCTGGGACGCATGCCACTGTCACTCGAGGAGTCGATGGGGGTAGCCCAGTTCTTTGGGACGCGCGCACTTATTAAAGATGAAGTGATCCAGCCGGATGATGTGATAAAGAAGGTAAAGGGCGTGACAATGGATGAGGTGAGAGCGGTGTGTGAGGAGTTGATAAAAGAGAGTGAGATTAGGAGTGTGGTCGTGGGACCAAAGAAGGAGTAAAATATTGTTATGAGTGAATCAATGTCATTGTCAGAAGATTTTGCGGTGGATGTAGTAAGGGCACTTTGGGACATGCAAGTCGAAGATCAAGGCTCTCAAACACTCATTGAGATGGCTGCAGATCTGCATCATCCAGATAAAGGCGCGTTTACTGCAATAAGAGGTATGGTTTATAGTGCTTTACTACATAAGTATTTGGTAGGGACTAGTGAGTCTAAAATGTTACAGAAATATCTCCTTGATGGAGATAAACTTCTTGATAGTTCAATTAGAGTTGCAAATTCGATGAGAATAATTGCAGCTTATACTGGAGATTACATCTCACACCCAGAACCAGGTACCTTGGAGCGATTAAACTCAAAAAGAGACAGGTATACTACTAGATTGAGGGATGCATTAATAAACTTGAATAGAGGTAAAGCATCGCCTGAATCTGTAACAATCGGTAGATCTAATGATGGTATGGGCGGTATGTCTTATGAATGGGCTAGTGAAATGGTTGAACTCTTTAAATAATTTGGATGCAAATGTATCGAGAGATAATGTGAGTTTTAGGGAAGTGGTTTTGGTTGGAAATTATTGTTTGACAGTGACGCCAGGTAACCATCGCTTGGATCGGCATATTCCCTGATCCAAGGAAGTACGTCTGTCGACTTGAGTACTAGATTAAAGATATGATTTGACACTGCGTCTGCAGGTATTCCAGCAGCACTCGCTTGTTGGCATAGAAGAGAGTAGTGAGTTGGATTTTGGTAATCAAACCCAATATTCTCTGCGAGTTTTGATACATCATCATTTTTGATGGGTGGGTGAGAGGTTTCGGTAGTTACACCACTATATAGATTAGAAACGAGATAGTGGATATAAAAGGCAGTGTGTCCAACTATATTTACTGCTGTGTCAACATTTGTAGAAATAGCACGATGTGTTATGAGGAAACGGTAAGTGTTGCGAATGTCTTCGATCACTTTTTTATCTTCAGGATCAGATCCGTTTAGTTCGGTTAAAATGTTGGATATGCGATTGGCTACTAGGAGCAACTCAGTTTTTAATGCAGAATCTTTATTCGCAGCTTCGATAGCTGTTTCGAGATTTGTAAAATGTTGATCACCTAGGGTGAGAGTATCTAGTTGTACATCGACTGAGCGTGAGGTTGCGTATTCTGCTGCATAAGCTATGACGTATGCATCTAAGGATAGAAGTCGTTTTCGACGCTCTGTATAAACTCGGTCTTTTGATGTGCCTAGATAAGATAAACCGTATCTGAGTTGTAGTTCTGAAGGGTGGTAGTCAGGTTCATCAAATATGTTTAAACTTAGATCATTTCTCTGTTGACTTATCTCTGATTTGTATAATGCTAAGCATTCTCTAATACTCTGAAAAAGTTGCTGAGTATAATCAGCTTCAGCAACGCCACTTATGGCAGAGTATTCTTTTACTAGTTTATTAAATTCTGTTACTTGTTTATCAGATAGCCACACCCTTGGTTCAGACGAAGTAAATGTACTATCGTCATAATTGCCATTTTGAAACAACTTTATTATTTTATTTTCTATAACATCAATAGGGAGCAGACTCTCATATTTTCTGAGCAATGTTTCTTCATTCTTATGTAAGAGTAGTCTTCTAGTGTTTGCTGACACTTCTTTGTCTGTTAGTGTTTGTGACTGTTTCAATCTCCCCTCTAACCAAAGGATGGTATTTATGTCTCCTTGATCTAGTTCCCATAACTTGTACTCTCCGGTTTTTGGGTCTTTGGTTGTTTCGAGGGCTTTGCGGATTAGCTTACTGTATAGCTCAGGATTGTCGTATTTACTTAGAATCTCCATAAATGTTACTGGGTCATCTGGTTGATGGCGAAATGTAGCTTCGTTGTTGATGATTCCTACGCCATTGACCACTGTGCGCGAGCCGGCAGTCGTAAATGAGGAGTGAGCAACCAAATTAGCTTCTTCTTTGGTTATACTATTGAGATTAGATACTTGTGAACCAGACATAAGCTGGGCAAGTAGTGTGGCAGCTGCGTCATTGCTAAACCCTTCGGTTAGGTCTCTGAGAGGGCCGACTGCTAGCGCTAGGGTATTAGCGATTGCGTGACCTTCTTTAGCATTGTTTGTTTCTTCTGTAATTGCCATTTGTTGTCTGAGAAGGATCGCGAACACGTCATCAATACTTATGTTTCCCTCTGTATCGGAGTTGTGGGTGATGCTCAAAATCTCTGGGTCTGCATAACTGGGTGATCGGATCTCTTTTTTAGTAAGACTTTGCTTAGTTTTTTCGATGAGTCGCTGAATATGTGGTAAACCTTCGTTAAATGCGAGAGCCATTTGTACCGCGTTTGTCACATCTGGTGCTACATTTGGTTCAGTGGCTTTATATGCAGGCTGACCAGTTATTGCGAGGAGCGCTTTGGCCCAATAATCCGTATTAAGTGGCTTGGCATCTGGGTGAAAGTGATTTTTTTGATGAAGTAAGCTATTTAACTTGACAAGGGTAATCATGTCTTTTGGTAACTCTTGCCTGAGGTTTATTTCGGCGAGGTTAAATATTTTGCAGAGTTCTGCGGCTGCGGGGTTTGCAAAACTATTGAAGTAAAGATTGGCTTGGTCGAGGGCGAGATTTGGTGACAGTTTGGCGAGCTCTGGGTCGTAGATTGCAGTCTGATCATAGTCTATAGGGTCACGTGCAGTGAGTAGTGATGAACTGGGTGGCTTGCCACTCTTATTTTTAGCAAGTTTTACTACAGTTTCGGCTAGTTGTTTTTTGACTGGTACTGCGGTGCTTTGAGAGTGACCAGACCTGTGTGTGAGTCGACGTGGGGTAAAAGATTCACGAGCTTCGTCCAGATCAAACTCTATAAGTGAAGTTGCAGCAAACCTAGGATCTCGGATTAAGCTTAGGAGGTGTGGCGATTCACTTTTGGTTGATTGTGCGCCAATAGCGATAATGTTCCCGTCGTTTTCATACCAACTGTCTACTGAGTTTATTTTTATATCCAACCTTGAGAATTCTTCTTTTAGCTTATTGTTTAGACCGTTACATAGTAGTTTGCCAAGAGCATACGGGTCATTGGATTCGAGAATCATGGCATGGTATTGATCGAGTGTTAGGTCGGCATATCTGAAGACACGATCACTATTCGCAATAGCTAGTTCTGCGACGTTATCTCGAAAGACCAATCGAACAGCTTGTTCTGGAGTGTAGTTTTCGGTTTTGCCGTAATCAATCTCCCTAATGCCTTTTTTTGACTTAGCAACAATGTCAGGTTTTTTGTTATGGCGGTAAAGGCGCATCGTGTCATCGATGAGTTTTGTAACCAATGGTTGAATTTTTGAGACTCTTTTGGCTTCTTTAATAGTGCGTGAATCTGGAACTTTATATCTAATTGGCTCTTTATATTTATCGTAATTGTCAGTTTTATTAGTGATTTTTGATCTGATAGCAGATATGAGACGGTTTGCTCTAGTATTTTTTGAACGCGCAATCTTTTTATTTTTTATGGGGTCAAATTCGGGATGTGCAGTGCCTGAATACCACTTTAGATTGTCTCCGTAGATGCGTTTCTGTTCATGAACACCTTTAGGTGAAAAGAAGAAGCCAAACTTGTGTTCGCTGTTACCTATAGCCTCAGTGCTTAGTACTTCTTTTGGTGTAATGTATCTATTTAGATCTGGACCACGGCGGAGAACAGCTCGCATGGCATCAATTCGACTTAGGCCTGTTTGAAGAATACTTAATTTAATTTTTTTTATTAAACTACTATTATAAATTTCAGAACCGTCCAAGCTATTATTTCTCATTGATTCTAAACTACGAGTGATGTGGTCATCTGTGACTATTGGGCTCATTTCAGGATGAGTGAGAGCGCCAGTATATTCGAGTAGGCGGGTAATCGAGGTTTTTTCTGACGGTACATTAAATGCCATACAATATCAACTATATACCAAGTATAAGTAGTTGTGGGATAATTTGATTATGGTTGCATATAATCTAGAAAAAGATATTCGTGTTGCGGATCTGAAGAAGTTTGAGCAACTGCCCGTATTTATGTCTAATTTTACGTTGCTTCCAGAAGATATGTATAGCGCAATAGAAAAGTTGGCCGAAGGTAAAATAGTGCAACAAGGTAGGTTTTTTACTAGATTACTAGATTTAATTCCGCATAACGAGAGCATGCTCGAAAAGCTATCAAGCGTTGCGGAGTTGATGCTCGGAATGTATGAGCCAACGGCTGATATTACCCTTGTCCACGAAAAGGTGCAGTACGAAGTAGCAGAAATAGTTAATGCGAGTGGTTGGGAGACACCAGACGATAGAGACGAAATGGTTGCCCCATATGAGAAGGCGTTAGAAAAAATGGCAAAAGCTAGAACAACTCTGGATGTAATACTAGGTATGAGAGGAGAGGGTAATCAGGAAGAGAAGCCATCTGATCAAGAACAAATTATTAATTGGGCTTATGAACAACAGGATAAGTCTTTAAAAGGCGATTATGCTGATTTTGAACGTAGATTTATAGAAATATCTGGAGTTAAATCTATACCTGAAACTGAAAAAATGATACTACCGTGGCTATATATGCAGTTATCTGGAGATAATAGTAAGTATGTCGCGGAGATTGCAGAGAATTTGAGAAGTAATATATTGCTCGAGCCCAGTTTAGTCTATGGCATAGCTGTAGCAGGCGAGAGAGAAGGGCAGAGATTAGAAGTAACTACAAGAATGTCATTAGGTGAAAGAAACGAGATAGCTAAAAATATTGATGATCCTGCTTGGTTAACTCTTGATATTAATCCGGCGACTAGTTTGATGCAGGGATCAAAAATATGGCAGAGAATGATCGAGAGAAAAACAGGACTCCCAGAGCACGCAATGACTATGGCAATACCTCTTGCGTCTGATGAAGCGAGAGCATGGGTTAATTGGGAAAGTAGGGATAAGGCGAAAATTAGCAGAGAGCTAGTGGTTGAGGCATGGTTAAAACGTGCAGGGATGATCGGAATGCACGCTGGCTTTGGTGGAAAAAGAGAGGTATATGCCAACCCTGTATGGAGCCAGATCGTGGACCAGGTTAATCCAGATGTTAAGCGTGCTACTAATTGGAGCGAGGTAGGTAGGGATTCATTAGAGGGGAGGGTAGTAGGTGTATGGATGGAAGTAATGGGGGGTGGCGAAACCATGCAGGCTGCCAAATTGTATTCGAACGAAAATCCGGCGATGATGTTGCATAATGCAGCGATTCCTTTGGAGTTGCTCCGATCTCTTGGCGGGATAGAGCAAGGCGATGCTGCGACTATTACTGTAGATGCTGGACACTCTATGAGTGGTGAGATAACTGCAAAAGGAATACTTTTGGCTCCCTGGTCATGTCGGGAAAATTTACACTTTCTACTGTTATCACCTGTTGCAACAGTTGATAAAAAAGGCATGCCATTCCTGTATTCTAAACACTTTAGAGCCTTGAACGAGCTAATCAAGTTTAACTCTTCAGAATTACATCCGCTCAGAGTCACTGGTCGAGTATTTAGTGATCTTGCAGAAAAGCTAAGAATAGCAGCTATGATGACCAGACAACTCGTAAATCCTGTGCAAGAAGAAGGAGTTGAAGCTAAATACGGGAAGATTTTAGAAGCGATTCATCGAAAAACGCTCGCAGACGAACTATTACGACTAAATTGGCAGCGATTAGCCATTCACAACTCGACTGGAGAACACATGATAGACGAGATGTGGAGTGCAGTTGCTACTGTTGCGGGGGATAGGGCGACCATTCTTTATGGCGAAGATGACCCAATACTTAAGTATAAAAGAAACAAGGAGTCAATATTGCTTGGTGCTGGACGCAATTTATATGTGAGAGAATTAGAAAGACAACATACTCTTAGGAAGAGTGGTTTGTCGATGTTTATTGCGGTTCCGAAAGCATTTCATTATCTTGAGACGACACCAAAGGGTAGAGATGTGTTGCGTATGGCGGTAAAAGAGCTCTTTTGACTAAATTAAGAAGAGTAGTTGTAAAATACTATGACCACGGGGTGTGGTCCACCGGTAAGAATATCGCGCAAAATGCGCGAACCTGGTATTCTTGCCGGATAAGAGATCGCCTCCGCGATCAAATATTTGTAACGACCACGGGGTGTGGTCCACCGGTAGGATGCGCGGTTCGGGATCGCGCGGACTGAGTTCAATTCTCAGCACCCCGACCATTTCGGAATGAACGGCTTTTTAGGAGGGTATCGAATGGCTCTTTTAGTTGATATGACGCCACTTTCTCGTTACCTAAAGAAAAGTTCAAGAACAATAATCGACAAATCAAATCTTTAG
>JAGOVG010000013.1 GCA_018060845.1 Candidatus Woesebacteria bacterium | reverse complement strand
CTCGATCTCGTGCCCAGTAGCACATGGCAGCTCTCACTTTCTGCTTTTTTGGTAAAGAGGTTAGCAATGAAAAAAAGTCGTTGTTTTTTGGAGTTTCTTTAGAGGTCGCACCACCATGCAGCACAATAGTTGTTGACATGAGGATATTTTATCAGGTTCTCACGACCTAAACCGCCTCCAGAGGTGTTGGCGGTAACGGACTATGTTAGAACCTATTACTTAAATTTCTGTTTCAATTCCTCAATTTCAAAAGAATGCTTTTTAGTAAACCAACTATCTAAATAAGGGATATATCCTTTTTGTGTTTCAATTGCTAGCTTAAAGAAATTGCCTTGGTATACTTTTCGGCATTTTTGGCTGCCACAGTGACATGGGAATGTACCTTCATTGTCTCCGTTTATACTGTAGTCGTAGGTTATCTCATCTCCTACTTTAATGGGCTTCATTGCCAGTACATATCGGATTCCATCTATGGTTTTGACATATGTGTTTGGGTCGCATGAGTGATTGATGTAAACTTCTGGAGATTGCATCAGTACTATTTTATTGTCAAAGTAATCAGCCCTAAACTCATTATCATCGTTAGTGAGGGTGGATTCATCAGTGACGACGTGTGAGTCATCAATAATTAGCACCAATTCACCTACGCTGAAACTCTTTGTGGCATATACGCCTTTACCTTGTATGGGAGAGTTCTTCACTTCTACGTTTGTCATGAGGTAATTTTATCAGGTTCTCACGACCTAAACCGCCTCCAGAGGTGTTGCGGGACTAGGGTTCGAACCTAGATAGCGGGATTCAAAGTCCCGAGTCCTACCATTAGACGATCCCGCATTGTTGTAAGCGTCTTTTGATATACGCTCTACCGTATCCTGTTTTTAATTGCTTTTCTCTTGAGATAGCACCTGTGTGACTCAAGCATGCTTCATAGTATATCAGTCTCAAGGGCAAAAGAAACTTTGTCGAATCAACTTTACCAGCTAGATGCTGATTTAATCTTGTTTTTAGATTAGTAGTTGATCCTACATACAGATCTTTATTGCCAAGTTCTAGTACATATGTATAGAAAAACATATTGTCCTACCATGAGACCTGCCCGCAGTGCTACGCACAGCGTTGCAGGCGGGCGATCCCGCAGAGATAGCAATGTGTATTTTACTACAAAAACATTAGTGCCTGCCCGCAGTGCTACGCACAGCGTTGCAGGCGGGCCAGCCTAATGCCAGCCATTACTCTCGCCACGTGCATCTTCGAGAGTATTGTAAAACAAGCGCTTGAGAGTCTCTTCAAAACTGACCCCATGCATATCGAGGATCATACTGTAGGTTGCGTGGGTTTCTTTTGGCGGGCCAAAGAATGGGTTGGCATTGGGATCGATAAAGTAGTATCGCCCGGCTGCGTCGATGCGGATATCGATACGAGCATAGTCAGACATTTTGAGCAGTTCAAAGGCTTCTTTGACATATATTTTTAGCTGAGGATCCTCGTATTTTTCGTAAGTCATAGTCATATAGTCGTGCCACTTGGTGTCAAAGGTTACGACATCGTCGATACTCTCCCCAACCTTCCTTTGCACTGCATAGACCTTGGTATTAATACCCTCTAAGACCGAGGCGGTTACTTCGATGCCAGCAATAAACTCGTCGATCAAAACCGGTTGTTTGTAAGTGGTTACGAGATCTTTGATCTTGGCTCTTAACTCGCGCTCGTTAGCGCAGATGCTATCCTTGCCTACTCCAATACTACTGTGTTCGTAATTGAGTTTGGGGAAGAGTGGGTAGCGTAGCTCTGGGTCGATCATGTCACTACTACTGGTTACTAACTGGTGGGTCGGAACAGGCAATCCTGCGCTCTGCATGAGCTGATACATAAGGAATTTGTTGCAGCCTAGAGCCCAGCCTAGTGTGCCTGCCCCAGTATACGGAATATGCAGGACTTCGAGCACTCCCGGGATGGACGAGCCGAGTGTGGCGCTCCCACGAACCGAGTCGATGAGGTTTAAGGCCATATCTGGATTAAATTTTTGCAGTTTGCTCGCGAGCTGGTCGTCGCCGGCAATTGTAGTTACATCAATACCCATCTTGGCAACATATTTGGCTACCTCGGTTGCATAGATGTCGGCACCCTCTTCACTTAGATACTCTTGCTCAGTGCCAAAATATTCACGCTTAACATCGCTATAGAGGATTGCAACTTTTTTTGGGAGAACTAATGGAATTTTGGTACTACCACCAGGCTCATCAGTAAGAGTCATAAGCTACTAGTATATAAAGTATTAGAACTTAATCAATACCCCCATTCGCGCATTGTATTTTGTAGGAGCCTCTTTAGTAAAAGTTTGAATGGTACTCCTTGGTTTTTCATAGTCACAGTCATCTCACAGAGCCACTCTGGTGGCCCAAAGTGACAGTTGGCGTTGGCGTCGATTACGTAGTATTTGCCGTTTTTGTCCATGCGTATGTCGAGCTTGCCGTAGCTCGCCATTTTGGCTACTTCAAAAGCTTTTTTGGCGATCGCGTTAACCATGGGGTCATTGTACTTGGCGTATTTGAGATGTTCGGGATTGGTGGACTGGTCACCCCAACATAGATCGTAATCGAGGAATTCGTGCCCTGTCTCGTTGTTGGGTAGGTGGATCTGACGCTCGATGGTATAGACTTTTTTATTTAGAGCTTGAAAAATAAAACAAGCAAATTCGCGACCATCAATAAACTCAGAAACTAGGACATCTTGCTCATATTTGTTAATGAGATATCTTAATCTTTTACGTAATTGTTGCTCGTTTTCGACTACGCTCTCACGAGTGATCTCAACGTTACTGTGCTCTTCGTTTAGTTTTAGAATTAGCGGGAATTTGAGTGTTGGATCTAGAGGGGTATTAACTGAAGTCATGAGTTGAAATGGTGGTACTTCGATGCCGTGGGACTGCAGTAGTGTATAAACTAAGTGTTTGTTGCAACCGATTGCAAAACCGAGGATTGAGGCACCAGTGTAAGGGATCTCTAAGAGTTCTAGCGTGCTCGGAACTGTGGCGCCTAAATAATCATACCCTTTGACTGTTGTTACTAGGTTAATGGCCATATCAGGTTTTTCTTTTTGGAGGTTGCGAGCCATGTTGGCGTTGCCGGCGATAAAGCAACATTCAACTCCTAATTTTTTTAGATAGGGTTCAAAGTTCATGGCTTCGGCTTTGGAACCTTCGACCGTCCAGAATTGTTCGTCAGTATAGAAGTACTCTCTTTTTTCTTCGGTATAGAGAATTGCCACTTTTTTTGGCAAAAGTCCGCCGTTCCTATTGTTCTTTGCAATGAGCGGTCGCGTATGTGGCAAATTAAGTATTGGTGTATTCACATTATGAGTTTGGCAATATAATCAAATTATGTCAAATATTTATAGAGCAAAAGGTATCAAAATAGCAGATCAGTACGAAGATGTCGGAAGATTGTTTAAAAAACAGCTAAATCAGAGTATAGAAATTGATTCTAAAAAGATGAAATTGGTTGATCGAGTCTTAGCTAATGTGAGGTCAAATCCTAGTCTTTTAACGTTTTACAAATGTTTTGCTGGGTGGGCACGTGGAGCTCAAATAGATGAGCAGCGAGCAATGTACCTACTCGCTGATAATACTAGTGGCTGCCAAACTGCGATTATCCGCTACGGGAGAGGTGTCGCACTACTGCATACTGAAGAAGACTATTACGATGTGGCTGCTAGGATGAATACTCAACATACAATAGAGTTTAGAGATGGGTCTCGTTCACTAAAGTGCCTGACATACAATGACTTGATGCCAGGAGCAGGACTATATGGCTGGCAAAAAGACATGATAGTCGCGGTTGACTCATTATTTTTACGTGAAGATGGAATATTTGAGATAGAGCAGCCGATGCTAGCTAATATCATAGCGTGGCATATTTGGTATGAGAGCCCAAAACATGCTGATGGAAGCTCTATAGTTACAAAACTAAAAAAACTAGGCACCTTGGTGGACGGTTACGCGATAAATGTAGTCAGACGGAGCAATGGTAGTATTGAGGGATATAAAGTAACGTTTGCACGCGATGAGTGGGAGGTAGAGCATCTGGGAGATAAGGTGGGTGACAACCTAAGACAGGTAAATATTGTGGAGCCAGAATATGCTAGAAAAAGGAGACCGGTAGCTAAATATCGTCATACACCGTGGAAAATGGGGCTAGATTACTACGGGTTTTTGAAAAGACTGCGAGACATGAAGACTCATATAAACGAACACAGACAATTATTAGCGCTACAAATCGAACAATCGAACATCAAGTTAGTACATCAATCTATAAATAAAATAATATTTGAAAAGTATAAGAAACAATATGTGACGGAGTGGATGGGGGCTATGTGCGTGGGGTTATTGGATAGTTCAGGACTGTCGGTATCTACAAAGCTTAATGACAAAAGACCCATTGAGACTGTAGAATATGTGGATCTGATATTGGGGAATGGATTGCTATAGGGTGCTCAGCCATGGTAGAATTTCGCCTCTAGTCAAACTAATTGAGAGATTAACTTATGAAAAACGGGTATATTGTGCGTGGTTTTCGCCCTCGTGATCCAGGCGAGATTGAGCGGATTAACCTCATGTATTATCACCCCGAAGTGGCAAAAGCTAAGGGATACCACACCAAGAACTTTGGTCTTAAACCAGGAGAATCCCTGCACGAATCTTATGAGCCTATAGATGACTCGAGGTTGCTTGTCAGGCGCCAGCCGAGCGTATCATTTGCTGTAGCTGATACAAAGAGTCGGCTAGTTGGCTGGGTCTGGTTCTACCGAGATCGAGTGCACCCACTGCCAAAGATGATCCAGCGCAAACTAGGGGTAAATGAGCAAAACAGCTTAATCTACCAGGTAAGTTACGAAAAACTCTTGAGTACTGGGTGGCCAGAGTCGCTACTTTCGGCCCTAGTTTATACCCCTGTAGCCGAACTAGCCAAGGAGCGTAAGGGAGTGATCGTCTCTGGCCTAGAGATGTCCATTGAGCGGCTAGCTAGGCGCTATCGTAGACGTTATGTTAGACGCACCAATCTAGTGTTGTATGCGTATGTACTCCCAGAGAACATCGCATCACAAAAAGTACTGATTGCGAATGGATTTAGTAGTGGAGATCGAATGTATAAATATGAGAAGGTTTTACACCAGGTGTGGGTCAGAATTGTATAGTGTTTTTGTAGTATAATAATGCTCTATTAGCCGAGGTGGCGAAATTGGTAGACGCGCACGCTTGAGGTGCGTGTCCTGTAAAAAGGATGGAGGTTCAAGTCCTCTCCTCGGCACATTGATAATCAACAACATTGCGGGGCCTATAGCTCAGCCTGGTTAGAGCACCTGCCTCTTAAGCAGGGTGTCCTGGGTCCGAATCCCAGTGGGCCCACACATATCCCAGACTAGTAGACTACTAGGCAAAGGGATCCATAGCTCAGCTGGTAGAGCGCTTCGTTTACATCGAAGATGTCAGAGGTTCGAGTCCTCTTGGGTCCACTAGAACTGATACAATCGAATAGTTACTTAGGTGAAGTAGCCAAGGTGGTCAAGGCACCTGTCTGAAGAACAGGCTATCTCAGTTCGACTCTGAGCTTCACCACACTTCGCATAAATGCTACGCAGTGGCACTGCCACAGAGTAGCGGCTAAAGCTGGCGGGCCGTGCCCAGCCGAAGCTCGAAGAGCGAAGGCGGGTATGGTGTAGCGGTAGCACAAGAGATTTCCAATCTCTTTGCAGGGGTTCGATCCCCCTTACCCGCTCTTATTTGATATATTGTGATATAATTAGGAAACTAATTTTCACTGAATTCGGAGAATTATGCATAACTTTAAAGATATTCGTAATGTGGCTGTTATTGCGCACGTCGACCATGGCAAAACTACCCTAGTAGACGCCATGCTTAAGCAGACTCACACCTTCCGTGACAACTCAGGTGAGATGACCCAGACCACGATCCTAGATAGTAATACCCTAGAGCGAGAGCGCGGGATCACAATCCTAGCGAAAAACTGCTCAGTTTTTTATAACGATATCAAGATTAACATCATTGATACACCAGGACACGCCGACTTTTCGGGTGAAGTGGAACGCACACTCTCGATGGCTGATGGAGCCCTACTGATAGTAGACGCTCAAGAAGGGCCAATGCCACAGACTAGATACGTTCTCAAAAAAGCTCTAAAGCAAAATCTAAAGATTATTGTAGTTATCAACAAGATCGACAAGCAATATGCCAGAGTCGACTATGTAATAGGTAAGATCGAGACTCTATTTTTGGAGCTTGCACACGACGAATCACACCTAGAGTTCCCAGTTCTTTATGCAGTCGGTCGCGACGGCAAAGTTTTTGATAAGCTCCCTGAGCAATATAGCTCTGAGCTCCCAGGCGATGTGAGACCTCTTATGGATAAAATCGTCTCGTATTTTGCCTCGCCTGTTACTAATGTCGACTCTACCTTTAAAATGCTTATTTCTTCGATCGACTACAACCCGCACATGGGTCGGATTGCGATCGGTAAAATTACCCAGGGTAGCATCAAGACCGGCCAATCGATTATCTTAACAAACAGACCAACCAAACCTTACTCAGTTCAGAGACTATTGCTCGCTGATGGCTTAGGCAAAGTAGAGGTAGACGAAGCTCGTACAGGCGACATTGTAGGCATCCCTGGGCTTACTGATGTACAGATAGGTCTAACTGTCTCTGACCCCAGCGATACAACCGCCTACCCAACTCAAGAGATCTCCGAGCCAACACTTCATATGACAGTGGGTGCTAATACCTCGCCTATCGCTGGACGTGAGGGTAAGTTTGTGACCAGCCGCCAGATCGAAGAGCGACTAGAGAAAGAGTTAGAGTCTAATCTCTCCCTAAAAGTTGAAAAACTAGATAATGGTAAGTACAAAGTGTCAGGACGTGGTGAGCTACATCTCTCTGTACTCCTTGAGACCATGCGACGCGAGGGATATGAGATGGAAGTGGGCAAGCCTGAGGTTATTACCAAAAAAGACGAAAATGGGATTAAGATCGAGCCTGTTGAAGAAGTAAATATAGTAGTGCCTAACGATTATCAAGGCGTGATCAATCAAGAAATGGGTAAACGCTATGGAGTCATGATCTCGATGGCACCTATCTCAGATACTGAAGTAGAGTTTGTTTATCGAATCCCTACTCGCAACATCATTGGACTACGTACCTTACTATTAACTCAGACCAAAGGTACTGTCTTATTCTCCTCCCAAGTGGATGGGTATGAGCCAGTTGGTAAAGAACTGCCAAAGATCCGCTCAGGTGTGATCGTAGCCTCACACAGTGGAGACTCGCTAGCTTATGGACTCGCTGCAGCTGAGGAGCGCGGAGTATTGTTTGTGGGTCCTGCAGTACCTGTGTACGAAGGGATGATTGTCGGACAATCACCAAAAGAGCAGGATGTCCGGATGAATGTCTGCAAAGGTAAACAGCTAACTAACATGCGTAGTAAAGCGAGTGATGGTGTGATCCAGCTAACACCTCCCACTATCCTATCGCTTGAGCAATCGATTGATTTTCTTGAAAATGATGAACTACTAGAGATTACTCCTATCAGTCTGAGGCTTCGTAAAAAGAACCTAACTGGTATTGAGAATAATCGCGGCAAGCAAAAGTAATCTGTGCCGAGAAGAGGACTTGGTCTTCGATATTTTTCTGCTGAAAAATTCTCAGAGCCCTGGCTCGCCGCCGTCGCGGCTCCGCCTTTCAAGTCCATATACTAGTAAATAATATTTTCTCTACCCGATGGTATAGAAAATATCATGTGCCGAGAAGAGGACTTGAACCTCCATGTCTTGCGACACACGTACCTGAAACGTGCGCGTCTACCATTTCGCCACCTCGGCTAACAGGATGATTATACCTTAAGACGTCTTTTTTCTTTGGGGAATTTGGATACATAAGCCTGATAGACAAGATCGACTGCTTGGTCTAGGCTCAGGTGATCTGTTGAGATAACTAGGTCGTAGTACCAGGGGTTGTATGGGTTCTTGCCAAAGTATTGCCTGATAAAGCGATGCCTTTCAGACTCTATTTTTTTGACCCAAGACTCTGCTTCTATCCTGGATTTTTTATCCTCGTATTTAAATGTGTTTTCGATACGTGTGGCAAGACTGGCGGTGATGCGAACATTGAGACATTTATCTGGGGGCAGAATATGATTAGCACCCCTACCGACTATTACTAGATCGCCTTTTTTAGCAGCGTGGGCGATGATCCTCTTTAGATGATTGATATAGCGGATGTCTGAAACGTAATTCTTGTTTAACATACTGTGCAGAGTATCTACCAGCCAGCTACGACTATGTTCGTCAACACTCTTAAACTCACCCACTGGGATACCAAGCTCTTCGGCTAACTGGTCCATTAGTGTTTCGTCGAGTAGCTGCCAACCTAATTTTTTGGCAAGTTTTTTGGCGACAATACGACCACCACTACCGGGCTCGCGATTTATTACAATGTCAGGATGATAAACATTTTTAATCTTATGTTTAGTTACTCTTTCGACCAAAGATCGCTGTATTGCTCTCTCGACTAGTTTCTCCATGAATCGATGCATATACGTGTAGTTTATACCCAAGAGTCAACATGTGCCTAGCCATATATGGTATGTAATAGGGTAAAATACTGTTTATAGCGTCTATCGTTCAACGGATAGGACTGCAGTCTTCGGAACTGCTAATGGGGGTTCGATTCCCTCTAGGCGCACAGAAACAGTAAATAAGTTGATACTCTAAACTTCTTTAGGTATTTCAATGATAGCTCTCTTGTATTTATGTTTCTCACCCTCCAAAGCAATATCTGACAAAAATTCAGCATGTGGGCCAACTTCTGAGTCATATATCAATATAACGGGAGTACCCAATTCTATAGGCTCTGAATTATCAATTGTATGTAGTTTTAATCCAAGCTCAGTACATAATGTTTGAAGATTCTCTCCTTTAAACCAAGGCTCAATTAATACTCCTTTAAATCCGGCATCTCGAAACGCTAGAAGTAAACAATCACCTGGATAGTATATCTTAACTACCTCATTCATAATCATATTATATCAGCATAGATAAATAATGCGATTTACATCATTATACTGATGTCGATTAATGCTAAATTGTAAATGATAAACTTAACGAGTCTCTAAACGCCATAAAGTCTTTGAGGTCTTGAATATCCTCACTCAAAGTTTCAAGTAAAATAACGGTGGGGCACTTTAATTATGATCTAGTCCTGTTCTCTTACTCTCTAGAATCTTACGATAACTATTGGCAAAGTGGTGCGCCTCGTCTCTCAACTCCTGTAGATGCCGAAAGCCGAGGTTAAATCGATCAGGTTGGATATTGCTAAATGATCCATCCTCACTTGGGATAACTAAATGATCTGGGTGTTTGGCGATCCCGATAAAGTAGATAGGAACAGTGAGCTGGTCAAATAGAGGTCGAAGCTTTCTGAGTTGTGGCGCACCACCATCGATGAGGATCAAATCCGGTTTGTCCCAAGTATTATTTTTGAGCCGTCTAAAGAGCGCTTCGTATAGCCGATCAAAGTCATTGTTCGCACGAGGATTTTTGATTTTGAACCGTCTGTACTGTCCCCTATCTATCAGCCCGCTTGTTGAGACGACCATGCTGACTACGCTATCGTGCATGCTAGAGTTACTGGCGTCATAGCACTCGATGCGAGGGTTGGTAGAAAGGGACAAGTTAAAAGGTGAAAGTAAGTCAGTGAGCGCGCTAACTTTTTCGGCGGCTGTGTTGTATGAGATTGTCGTATTCTCGCGGAAGGTATGGTGTGAAATAAAGCGGGTAAAGCGCTCTATCTTGGTCCTTAGCTTAAGCGCTGTTTCGTAGTCTTGTATATTCGACGCTGTCTTTAGATCACTGGTTAGATCTTTGATAACTGGGTCGATATTGCCAGACAGGATCTTGATGATTTGAAAGATCTGTTTGCGGTACTGTTTTCTTAATCCCACGTCATTAGTTGCTTGGATCGTCGCTGGACAGGGGTCGCAGAGGCCGATCTTGCTATAGAAACATTTGTGCTTTCCGACACTTTTAGTCATGCAGAACGGGATGAGTCTACGGATAGCACGTAAGACTTCTTCGGCAATATTGGTATTGGGGAACGGACCAAATACTCTGAGTTTTGAAGATCTACTTTTTAAACTCGAATTTTTTAGGGTATGTGCACGGGCAAAATATGGTCTAGGGTATGGATCCTTGGTGTCGATTGCGATGTATAGATAGGTCTTGTCGTCTTTCCAGATCCGGTTGTACGGCGGCATATGCTCTCGAATGAGCGCGGATTCGAGGAGGAGTGCCAGGAACTCGGAGTCTACCTCGGTATACCTAATCTCGGTAGCACCACTTACTATCGCCCGCTCTTTTTCGTCTAATCTGGCATTTTGGGCATGGCTAGCTAGACGAGCCTTTAGATTGATCGCCTTGCCAATGTATAGGAGCTTGTCATTTTGCCTATACTGATAGACTCCGCAGGTACTGGGAGCTGACTTGTGATCCTTGATTGACTGCCACTGGAGTTGACTCATAGCTTATAATTATCTCATATGGTTAGAGTTGCAGTATTAGCAGGTGGAGCAAACGAATTTGCTTCTAGTGTAGAAAATGGTTTGGAAACGGCTGGAGTTAGAGATGTAAAAAGAATTAGTCAATATTCTGAGATCATGGAGTGGCTTGAACAGAGTGGCTATCAAGGTTTTACGCATGCATTTATAGCACATAAGTTGGATGGTGAGATTAATATTGTGGGACAGTCTTTTGGAGGAAGAGTAAGTATAATTTTACGTGACAGAGGGTTATTTACTGTCGGACTTCTTGATGCGAACCAGCCAGTAGTAAGTGGAACGATGTGGAGTGTTAACCCGAGTAGTTATATGTGGGCGATTGAACAGATTGCAAGCTCAAAGTTATAGATACTTGACTAGATATTTTGCCGTGTAGCTCTCTTTGACTTTTAGGATCTCCTCGGATGGACCCTGGAATAGGATATTGCCACCACCTGCTCCACCCTCTGGGCCGAGATCAACTAGATAGCTACAGTTTTTGATGACATCCATGTTATGTTCGATTACTACAACAGTATTCCCCTTTTCTACCAACCGTTTAAGAGTAACTAATAGTTTTTTGATATCGTCAAAGTGGAGACCAGTTGTGGGCTCATCGAGGATATAGAGCGTGTTGTTACCCTCCCTTTTACCTAGCTCGCTAGCGAGTTTGATCCTCTGTGCTTCACCACCAGATAATGTAGGGCTACCCTGACCTATCTTGAGATAACCGAGACCAACATCACTGAGTAGCTGCAGTTTTTTGTAAATCTTGGGGTAGTTTTTGAAGAAACTAACACCGTCTTCGATCGTCATATTAAGGATGTCAAAAATAGTCATTCCTTTATATTTGCACTCTAGTGTCTCGTGGTTATATCTCTTCCCTTCGCAGACGTCACAAGTCACGTAAACGTCAGGGAGGAAGTTCATCTCAATCTTGATTACTCCCCCGCCCTGACATTTTTCACACCTGCCGCCTTTGATGTTAAAGCTAAAGCGGCCTTTATCAAAACCTCTGAGCTTGGCTTCCTGCGTACTTGCAAAGAGAGTGCGAATGTCATCAAAGAAACCGACGTAGGTCGCAGGGTTGCTACGTGGGGTCCGACCTATCGGGCTCTGATCGACCATGTAGACGCTCTTGAGATAGTGGTAGCCATCCAGACGGTCGTAGACGCCCATTTCGTCGCTCCAGGACCCATCTAGATAGTAGCGCAGGGTGGGATAGAGGGTCTCGGTGATCAGCGTACTCTTGCCGCTACCTGATACGCCGGTGATCCCGATAAAGTTGCCGAGAGGTAGGTTGAGCGTGACGTTTTTGAGGTTGTGAGACCTTGCACCCTTAAGACTGAGCGTACCGCCTGTGGTTTTTAGAGGAGTGATTTCGGAGGGAATAGATTTGACGCCTGACAAATATTGGCCGGTTAGAGAATTTGGATCGCTCTCTATTTCTTTTAGTGTACCCTGGGCGGTTACGTGCCCGCCATTGATACCTGCTTGTGGGCCGAGCTCAACAACATAGTCGGCGGCTCTAATAGTCTCTTCGTCGTGCTCGACCACAATCAGTGTATTACCGAGCTCGACTAAGTGTCTAAGACTAGCAATCAAAGCATCGACGTCGCGACTATGCAGCCCAATGCTGGGCTCATCAAGCACATAGAGCACGCCGGTTAAGCCAGTACCTATTTGGCTAGCCAAACGTATTCTTTGTTGTTCGCCACCACTGAGAGTTTTGCTTTTGCGAGCGAGATCTAGATAGCCGAGGCCAACGTTATCGAGGAAACTCAGTCGACTGGTGACCTCTTTGATGATTGAGGTAGCGATAGTAGTCTCGTATGGGTTTAGAACCTCGGTAATGTGCCTTTCAAAGTAGCGACGTAGATCTGTCACACTCTGGTTGGTCATTTCGATAATATTTAGGTTGTCGATAGTAATCGCGAGCACTTCTTTTTTGAGCTTCATACCCTGACAGTCTGGGCATATCTCGCTCCTCATGTACTGACCTAGATCCAGGCGTGACCACTCGCTCGTTGTTTCGTGATATTTGGATTCTAACCTCGGGATGATGCCGTTCCAGACTTCTTTGATACTGGTTACTTTGCCCTTCATGTTGTGACCGACCACCTCGTATTCTTTGTCATTACCATAGAGGAGGATAGTTAGATCGCGCTCGGATAGCTCGCCTAGTGGAGTGGTGAGACTAACCCCTTCTTCTGCTGCCATTGTGGCAACGAGCCGGGTATACCAAGTCTCAGCTAGCATGAGGCGGTTGAGGGGGAGGATGCCGCCCTGGTTATAGCTGAGCTTTTTATTGATCATACGCTCTGGGTCGACTTTCTCAATGACCCCTAGCCCTTTGCAGGTGACACAGGCACCGAGTGGAGAGTTAAACGAGAACATCCGTGGCTCGATCTCTGGCAGTGCGTGGCCACAAATGGGACAGGCATAGTTTTCGCTATATAAGGTCTCGTCGGTCTCTGATTTGAGTATGGCGAGGCCGACTGAGAGCTGGAGAGCCAATTGGAAACTAGTAGTGAGACGACTTTTTAAGTTGCTTACAAATATTTGATCTTTGAGATCTTTGTGAGTGATTGAGATGGTATCGATGATCGCTGAGATAGTGTGGGGATTGGCTTTCAGTAGATTGATATCATCGCTAAGTGAGTATTTTTTGCCGTCGATCAGGGCGTCACTAAAGCCTTTAGACCTTAGATTATCCAGGAGATCTCTAAACTCGCCTTTTTTACCCCTAACTACAGGAGATAGAATCTGGAAGACGTGAGGCTTGGTTTTTGCACCCATCACGTTCTGCTCTATTTTGCTCTCGGCACGTAGCACGATCTCGTCTAGACTGAGCTTGGTGATCTCTGTGCCATCGTTAGGACATTTGGGGTGGCCGATACGGGCAAAGAGTAGTCTTAAGTAGTCGTAGATCTCGGTAGTGGTACCGACGGTACTCCTCGGGTTGTGGCTCACTGTCTTTTGGTCAATGCTGATACTGGGGGACAAACCCTCGATACTCTCGACCTCTGGCTTGTCCATGAGACCCAGGAACTGGCGAGCGTAACTAGAGAGACTCTCGACGTAGCGACGCTGACCCTCGGCATAGATAGTGTCAAAGGCGAGGCTGCTCTTGCCACTACCAGACACACCGGTCATGACCACAAAGTGATCTTTGGGGATATCGAGATCAATGTTTTTTAGATTGTGTTGGCGGGCACCTTTTATTTTGATGTAATTTTGCATATGTTAGTCCTTAGTCAGTTTCGCCTTTGAGTTCGCGTAGCTTATCACGGACCTGGATGGCTAGCTCAAACTGCATGTCACTCGCGAGTTTTTTCATGTCCCGCTCTAGCCTCTTGATCCAGCGGATCTTATCCCGTGGGGTTAGAGCACTAGCATCAAGCGTGAGCGACTGCTTGGTCTCGACTGAGCTTAGGGTATCCCAGACAGCGGTGCTTTCGCTGCCGTCAATAATTCGCTCTCTAAATGGCTTACTAATGTTAGTTGGGACAATCTTATTTTTAATATTAAAGGCTACCTGATACTCCCTGCGTCTTTTTATCTCTTCGATAGCGAGGCGCATAGAATCGGTTATTTTGTCGGCATAGAGGATGACCTCACCCTTGATATTACGGGCTGCGCGGCCCATGGTCTGGATCAATGAGACGCGAGAGCGGAGGAACCCCTCACGATCTGCATCGAGGATAGCAACCAGCGTGACTTCGGGTAGATCTAGTCCCTCACGCAGCAAGTTAACACCTATTAACACGTCAAACTCGTTTTTGCGGAGTGAATCGAGGATGTCGGTCCGCTCTAGAGTCTTTATATCACTGTGAAGGTAGCTGGCACGGATCCCCTGCTCTTTGAGATAGCCTGTTAGATCTTCGGCGGTTTTTTTGGTTAGAGTAGTTACGAGGACCCGCTCTTCTTTGTCGGCTCTTAGCTTGATCTCTTTGATTACATCCTGGATCTCGCCCTCGGCAGGCCTAATCTCGATCTCAGGGTCGACGATGCCGGTCGGACGCACTAACTGCTGCACAACATGATCCCCTGCTAGCTCGAGCTCCCATGAGTCAGGGGTGGCTGAGACGTGGATAAAGTGAGGAGGGATCTCTTTGAATTCGTCAAACTTGAGTGGTCTATTATCCATCGCAGCTTCGAGGCGGAAACCGTAATCGACCAAGGTTCGCTTGCGTGCCTGGTCACCGTTAAACATTCCCCTGATCTGGGGGATAGTCATGTGAGACTCGTCGATGATACAGAGCCAGTCATCACCGTAGCGGTGACGGAAATAGTCTGGGAGGGAATACGGTCTCTCGCCAATTTTACGATCGTCAAAGTAGCGACTATAGTTCTCGATCCCGTTAACAAAACCTAGCTCGCGCATAGTCTCGAGATCGTAGTTGGTACGCTGGAGTAGTCTTTGGGCTTCGACCAACTTGCCATTGCTCTTTAGCTGATTGTATTCTTTTTCTAAATCTGCCTTGATCTCTGCTTCGACTTTTAAGAAACGCTCTTGGTCTAGGAGGTAATGCTTGGCGGGATAGATGACGATGCCGACTTGATTTAGGTCGCTGGTACTAGGGATGTTTTTGCCACTGATAGGGTCAAACTCGACTATTGTTGTTACGGCGTTGTTTTCGAGACTAATGCGGTAGGCTGTGTCTTGGTAGGCGGGGTAAATATCAAAATTGCCGCCACGCAAACGGAAAGTACCACGACTAAACTCAAATTCGCTGCGACTGTACTGCATTTTGATCAAGGACTCCCCCAATGTTTTCCAGTCGGTCTTAAGACCTTTGTAGATTGGGAGCTCAAACTTGCCATATTCCCGTGGGTCACCAATGTTGTAGATACAGGAGACAGAGGCAACGACGATTACATCATTACGCGTCATGATGTTGGTCGTGCTTTGCAACCTTAGTTTGTCAATTTTGTCGTTGATATCGGCAGTTTTTTCGATATAGGTATCGCTGCTAGGTACATATGCCTCGGGCTGATAATAGTCATAGTAGCTGACAAAGTAGGAGACGGCATTGTCAGGGAAGAACTCTCTCATCTCCTGATATAGCTGACCAGCCAAGGTTTTGTTGTGACTGATGATTAACGTTGGTTTTTGAGTAGTCTCGATTACTTTGCTCATGGTGTAGGTTTTGCCACTACCAGTTACACCCAATAAGACCTGATTTTTGACACCACTAAGCACCCCTTCACTTAGGGATTTAATAGCCTCAGGCTGGTCGCCTGAAGGGGTATATGGGGACTTGACTGTTAATTGCATGACTAATCATGATACCACAGTTTCGGGTATTGTTTCTAGGGGGATATGAAAGCAGTATATATTTAAAGTATCTAGTTTTTTCCCAGATTTACCGCCCTATAGTATAATAACAACAATGACTAAGCACTCTGAAACTGCCTACGTAAAAAGAGATGGAATGCCGCAATCTTATCAAAAACTGGTGGTAGATCGCCTGTTAAGAAAAATAGGTCCACCTAATCCAGATAAGCGAGTTGTCGATGCACACGCTGGGAGAGGTGCAGTTGGATTTTATATAGCTGATCATGGTTATCCGGTTACTTTACTAGATTACAACCCTATCGCATTTAATAATGATACTCACTCAAGAGCAGATTCTAGAGGTGTAGAGATCATAAATAAGAAAGTAGCAGAATTTGCTTTAGAAAGACCGGGTAGTATTTATGCGCTGCATGCGAAGGATCCATGGGATGGGCGAGCAGGTACAGATAATGACTACATAATTGGATGCCTAGGAACTTTTATGGATATGTTAGAGCCTGATGGTCACTTGTTGGTTGCTAGCTATCATTTGTGGGGATACTTAAAGACTTATCTCCTAGTGAAGCAGATGGGCTTTAAAAACGTTAATGTGTCGAGCTGGACACCATCGCAGGCAGAAGTCGAGAATGATTGGTATAAGGATAGTGAGGCAGTAAAACGATATGTTTTATCCTGCACCAAGAAATCTTAACCCCTATCAGTGGCTCTTGATATTTTAATGTTATCCCTGCTATTAATTCCTAGTAGCGATAGTGTTCAGACTTATAGGGACCTGAGGCAGGAATACCTAGATATTCTGCCTGATCTTTATTTAGCTTAGTTAGCTTGCCCCCTAGGTGAGCTACATGAAGTGCAGCTACTTTCTCATCCAAATGTTTGGGCAAGCGGTAGACTCCCACTTCGTATTTTTTGGTAAAGAGCTCGATTTGAGCAAGAACTTGATTGCTAAAACTATTACTCATGACAAAGCTGGGATGGCCGTGTGCACAACCCAAGTTAACTAACCGACCTTCAGCTAATAGGATAATTCGATGTCCATCAGGGAAAGTATAGAGGTCGACCTGAGGTTTAACCTCTTGCTTCTTAATGCCTTTGTAGCTATTTAGTTGCGCAACCTGGATTTCCACGTCAAAGTGGCCAATGTTACACACGATCGCTCCGTCTTTCATCTTTGCCATGTGTTCGATTGTAATAATGTCCTTATTGCCCGTTGCTGTGACAAAAATATCAGCTACTTTGACAGCTTGTTCCATCGTTAGAACTTCATAACCCTCCATCAGTGCTTGGAGAGCGCAGATTGGGTCTATTTCGGTAATAAGGACGCGACTACCGAAGCCACGGAGCGACTCAGCACTACCTTTGCCTACGTCACCAAAGCCAGCAATAACTGCTACTTTGCCTGCGAGCATGACATCGGTTGCACGCTTTATACCGTCGGCCAGAGATTCACGGCAGCCGTATTTATTATCAAACTTACTTTTTGTAACACTGTCGTTGACGTTAATCGCGGGGATTTTTAATTCACCACGTTCTAGCATTTGATAGAGGTGGTGGACACCTGTTGTAGTCTCTTCTGAAACACCATGAATTTCGGCTAATAGTTTTGGAAACTTTTGGTGGATGAGTGAGGTTAAGTCGCCTCCATCGTCCAATATCATGTTAGGACCAAGACCTTTGCCAAAATTTAGAGTTTGCTCAGTGCACCACCAATATTCTTTTTCCGTTTCACCTTTCCAGGCGAAGACTGGAATGCCTGCCTTAGCTATGGCTGCCGCTGCTTGGTCGACTGTACTAAAGATATTGCAGCTAGCCCAGCGTACCTCAGCTCCCAAGATTTTGAGAGTCTCAATGAGAACCGCGGTCTGAGTAGTCATATGTAGAGAACCAGCGATTCGTGCTCCTTTTAGAGGTTTCTTCTTCCCATACTCAGCACGAAGACTCATGAGCCCTGGCATTTCTTTTTCTGCTAGTTGGATTTCGCGTCTACCCCAATCGGCGAGCTTGATATCTTTGACTTTGTAATCTGGCATGATACTCCTTACAAATTTAGGTTTTTATTAAATGTATTTTTATATCTAGTATTGATTTCATGTTTGTCTGGATGATGTGTTTGGGTCCCTGCCAACTCAATAGTAAAGCTAGCCATAACTGATCCTAGTTGCATACAGGTCTCTAGGTCCCAACCACGGCTATAACCATAGATAAAGCCACCACGGTAGGCATCACCCGCTCCAGTTGGATCGACAGGTTTAATACCAGAAATAGCTGGAACGTGTATCGGCTTGGATAGACCCTTACCACTTAACTCTGAGCCATCTTTGCCGAGAGTAGTTATTACTATGGGGACGAGTTTTTTTACCTCTTCTTCTGTCATGCCTGATTTTGTACATAGTACGGAGAGTTCATAATCGTTAACCATAAGGATACGGGCGGCCATGACTCCAGCTTTTAGGTCATCCCCCGTACAATTACTGACCTGCTGGCTGGGGTCGTAGATTAGCTCGAGACTGTACTCTCGAGCTTCGGTAACCAGACGCGCCATAAGCGATGGATCGTTGGCTGAAACAACTGCAAGAGTGTTGGTATTTGACCATGTTTTTAGGCTGAGATCTTTGGCATCGCTCATGGCTCCTGGATAAAAACCACCGACTTGGTTGTTATTTTTGTCGGTTAAGACAGTAAAAGTTGCGGTTGGAAGATTACTTTGATGAATGTGCTCTGTATTGACGCCAATTTTCTTTAAATCACTGATGTAGTCTAGGGCGTCTTTGCCAACACTACCTAGGACGATGGGGTGATCACCTAGTAAGGCTAGGTTGTAGGCAATATTGGTGGCGACACCTCCACGAGAGTGGGTTAAATTATCGATAAGAACACTTAGGGAGAGTACATGTATTTTGTCTGGTTTAATTAAATCGGCGTAACTACCACCAAAATTCATGATCCGATCTAGACTGATACTACCTGAGAGCACAACCTTCTTTGGTTTTTGCACACTTTTGATTGTAGCTGACTGTAGTCTTGAGACAAGAGATCAAAGTGAGACATCGATATATTATCAATGTTTTTGAATAACAAAAGCTTGATAGTCAGCGATCGTTGAAGGACTACCAGAAATCCGGGTGATTTTGGCGTGTTTTTTTGCTAGTCGTACTATTTCAGAATTTACACTTGGTTCGTCATATCCAAGGAAATATCCTCCACTTTTTATAGTTCGGAGTATGCTCGGCACAGCTTGTTCAAGATCTGTCCATTGCATGACCACACTAGCCATAGCAATATCCATTGAGTTATTCCACTCACTAGGCAAGTTTTCCGCTATTATGTCTGTATAGACAGAGACCGTTTCAAAACGGGTGCATTTTTGAGTAGGTTTAGGTGATCTCATCCGTCTATTTTGGTGTTTAGACCCTGTCTAGGGTATGATTTCAGGCATGAAAAAAAGATTTTATGTCAGTTTTGTT
>JAGOVG010000012.1 GCA_018060845.1 Candidatus Woesebacteria bacterium | reverse complement strand
CCCCATGCTCGCTGAGATCATAGGTATCCCCTACACTGGTCCCTCCCCCCTCTCTTCTGCGCTAATTCTCAATAAATTCCGTGCCAAACAAATCTGGGATTCTTGTGGGATAAAGACCGCCCACTCCCAGCTATTTTCAAGCCACAAATCCAAGTTGTCTCCCAAGCTAAAATATCCTTTAATAGTCAAGCCAAACAGTGACGGCTCAGGCATCGGCATCCACGAGGCCTCAATTGTAAATAACGAGTCCGAACTAGAATCTGCAATCAAACATATCAACTCTCATTATCATCAAGACGCACTAGTCGAGACCTATCTACCAGGGAGGGAGTTTACGGTCGCAATAGTAGGAAATGGTGATAATCTGACAGTCCTCCCGATCATCGAGATCAACTTTGCGGGATTACCCAAAGACGCACCAGCCATAGATAGCTACGAAGCTAAGTTTGTTTATGGTGCAACGGGAGTAGTACCTATGCATGAGACAGAGTTTTGCCCAGCCATAATTAACAAGGAGCTAGAAACAGACATTATCAACCTTTCAAAAAAAGCCTACCTCGCAATCGGCTGCCAGGACTTTGGTCGACTAGACATTAGACTAGATAAGAGTGGTGTTCCCCATGTCCTAGAGATCAATCACCCACCAGGGCTAATGTCTGATCCCAATGAGAGCTCTTTCTTTACCATATCAGCCCGTACCCATGGCTGGGACTTCCCTACCCTGATCGGCAATATTCTAAATAGCGCAATAACTCGTCTCAAGCTTTGAGCTTTTTCTTATTCAAAATCCCTCTAATCGATGGACTAATCTCTTTATCCGTACGGTGGATACAGCCAATCCAGCAACATGGCCTCCTCTTCCCCTCTTTTAACTGCTTCACAGCCCGCGTTACGTGCTCATCCCTAGTTTCTTCTTTCTTAACAAAGGTTATCCAGCAGATCCACTCGTTCCGTGCCAGTGGAGTCAGACTCTCCCATAGCTCACGCGCCTTTTTGTCTATTGTAAGCTCAGTCCGCAAGTCTGTCGGAACTTTGTGAACTGTACCGTGTGAAATATTCATAGTCATTAATGAAACGATTTTCTAGATTGTAGCATCCCATACAATTGCTGCATTTTTTGTTTCTTTTTTTCTGGATCTACTATCACAGCTAACCTATATCCGACAGCATATTTATTAGCTTTGTTTAGAGACTGGTAGTAGTCCCATGCCACCTCATCAGTTTTTAGTAATTCTACAAACTCATCAGGTAATGTCATGGTTGCTGGACCAGCATACGCAGCGTCCCACCTGCCATCAGCTTTAGCTGACACCACATGCACTAACCCGCTCGTTGTCATCCGTCCCTCTTCGATCAGCTTCGCTACCTTAGCTACATTTACCTTAGACCAGACACTTTTTGCTTTACGAGGGGTAAAGCGTACAACCCAGGAATCTTCGTCGTACTTGTTTGTTAGTCCATCTATCCATCCAAAGCACAGGGCTTCGTCGATCGCTTGGTCGTGAATAATCGTTGGTTTACCAGTAGCTTTTTTAAAATAGCGTATCCAGAAGCCCTCAGTTCTTGCGTGGTTTTTGTCAAACCAATCATGTAACTCTTTTACCTTACTAAAGGTAAGAACAGTCAACCCTTTGTATAAGATTTCACTCATAAAAATAGAATATACAATACTACTCTATTCACCTGCTTTTCGAATCGCTTCGAGGTCGAGTTTTTTCATGGGCAAAAATGCTGCGGTTACCGCCTCGGCTTTTGCAGGATCGCGCATCATTTCATCCAAAATCCTAGGTGTTATCTGCCATGTCACACCAAATTTATCCGTGCACCACCCGCACTGCTCTGCCTCCGGTACTGCGGATAGTCTCTCCCAAAAATAATCTATCTCTTCTTGTGTTTCGCACTCTACGATATAGGATGTTCCCCCATTTATTTTAAATTGCTCCATCGGTCCACCATTCAAAAACATAAAGCTGGTTCCATCTATCTCACATTCTGCAGTCATTACTGACCCCTCTGGGATCCCAGACACCTCCTCAGATGCTTTTGGTGACTTTGTGATATCTCCAACTACAGCTTTATGCTCTCCAGGCGCGTTGTTAAACGTATCAAGGTAATAGTTCACTGCCTCTTCACCATTATTATTTGCAAACCAGATACAGGTTATTAGTCTACTCATATTATTTACCCTCTTTTAGTATAAGATTGCTCCATTATAACGTTTCACTCCAACATTTTTTCCAGTTTCCTTATTTCTACGTGTCTTTTTGCATTTCCCAGGCTAGCATAAAGTGCGTATGCTATACCAAACACCCCACCGATCCATATTAGAATATTGGCAAAGAGCATCTCACCATAGAACCTATTAACTAAATATATGCCCAACATTACTGACGTATTAACCGCGACTGCTTCCACTGCCATAATTATCTTTGATCGTTGCAAACACTCTATCTGAAACTTAATCTTGTCGCTCATTGCGTAATTCTATCAAATATCGATCTCAAGTCATCTCGCACGTCCATAGTTAAAGAGTATCGGAGAGTCAACCTTCGTTATACTATTGCTATCAAATTTTTATTCTCTGTCATTCTTACTTGATAAATATATCTAGGATCACGTTGTATGATTCTAGCAAGATCTGGCATGTGTCTAGATATTAAATCGACACCCTCTGGCTGGGACAACCAGTAATCAGGAGTTTCCCATGGAGCTTGTAACACCTGTTCTAGGTTGAATTTTGATGTACGATAATCTGGCGGGTTCGTAGTATTAAACGCCCTGGCTAAGGAATAGCCATTAGGCCCAGCTTCGTAGATTTTTGCATCTTCGTTAAGTTCGGAGGGTATTGGGTGTAAATATACAAAAGTTTTACCATCTTTCACAGCGCCGTACGGAACATGACCTACGCCCTTCATCCCCAAACTAGCTTGTAACTGTCTACCCGCATCTTCACCATAAAACAATGTTTGCTGTGTATCAGGAACATATAACACTCCACCCAGAGCCAATATTCCCTCCTTAGATGTTTCGTTTACCGTATGATGAGTCAATAAAGTATAAAAGCCACGGCCAAAACCTCTATCAGTAACAAGGGTTTTTACACTAGGTAACTCTGACAACTCTGTTCCTCTCACAACTAGTTTTCCTTCCCACCACCTACCTAGCTCGCCCAAAGCCCTCTCCTTGCTCGTAGTTAGCTCAAATTCCGATGCGCTACGACCGCGATTTTCACTCATTGGACAATTCTATCAAAGTAATCAGTGTTCCTCGTAATAGATGAAATTAGGAAGGCTCTGCGCTAATCTGAAATAAAATCCATCCCAACGAAGTTTGTACTGTAACACCAGAGTTGTGCTGCAAATTTTCTGTACTAATAACACTATCTATAACGAATCTATCCAGGTTATTTTTCAAGTAACAACACTTATCTTTAGGGTACCTTTTCTTAGAAAACCGCTCACTCAAAACAACTGTTCTACTTCCCAAAGGGAACGGATCAAATGTTCCTAATGGCAAGATTCTATTCTCATAATATTTGATGTGTTTTTCTGGATCTGTCAGAAACAATGATTTTGCAATTTGCATCCTCTCCACATCCCAAGTTGAACTTGTCTTATCAACATCAAAGCTTGTGAATTGAATTGGTGCTTTTCCTGCGTAATGCTTTGGATACTCCACAATCTGGTTGTCCTGGCGCAATGTAAATAATTCGATCGACTGACTCACTATTTTAGCCTCGTGCAAGGAATAATGATGGTGCGTTCCTAAAAAGGAGATGTAAACGTTCATTCTTCCATCTCTGGAAGGGATCTCAAATACCTTTATAAAAGGGATTTGTCTTCCCATACTACTTGAAACTATATACTTTTCCAGATAAACCTCCTGACTAATCTAGTCGTAAGTATAATTCAGTTCCTGTAGTCCAATATTGTGGTCTTCGAGGGATCAATACGCCTTTCTCAAAACCAAATTCAAAAAAGTATTCTTCCAGCGTATTGAGTAGCAGCAATTTTTCTTTTGAAAGTCTCATCAACTCGCGATAGTCGCCTTCAACTTGTGGATTCAAGTGATGATAGTCATCTCTCTTACTCCAAATTTTCAAGAATGCTTCTTCCTGAAACGGCAATATGACGTTGCTCTTTACTAGAGTACGCAGATTCCTTTCAAAATTCGAGGCTGGTTTGAAATGATTTACAACACAAACAAATCTTGTTAGAGATTCTGCAACCGACATCGCAAGAGAAATACAACCTAAGAAATGAGCATCGCGGTACATTTTGCTACATTCAGATGAAGCCCGAGCGAAGTGAGTATTAGGGACAAGCCCATGTGGCTTGACTTCTAAGTATCGTACGACTCTCTCGCTGAAAGTTTGTTCAAACTCTTGTCGCACCCCATCCTCGGTCATTTTTCTTACAAAATCGTCATTTTTCATGAGTTAACCTTTCTTTTCATATCAGTCAACACCATGCCCGCACTTCTTACAACATCTAGAAACACCCTTGCTTCTTCGCTACTCGTAAACTCGCCTCGACAAATAATCACGAGTGGCATTCCTGCTTTTGGTGATATTTGTCTCAATGAACTAGGAAATTGTTTTTTGTCAGATTTTATGTACAAAATATAGCCACCTCCAAGATAAAAACGATAAGCTTCGATATCTCCAAAGACATCTTTCAACATTTCAGGATGAGGATCAGCTAAAAATACCCTGCCTAACACATCAGGGAAGCGCGCTAAAGCGTATTCAAAAACTTCTCCACAAACCTTGCCATCACTCGAAATGTATTTCTTTGCATCATCCGACCATGCTCCTAATTGGACTTTACTAAAAGGAGCTAAATCACTTGCCGCTGCCCGCCATAATACAGAGGTAAAGAATAGTTTTAGCTTTTCAAAATCATACCCTGAAACCTCCCAACCGATAAGCTTTTTATCCAACATCATGGGCTTATGACTAGATTCTTGTTGGAGGAGTACTTTGACAGCGTAGTCATCATATAGACTAAATCTCTGTTCACATATCGGACAAAGCAAATCAGGGTCGTACCAACCAATTTGAGATCTTCTAACTGGTAGTTGATCTTTAGCGTTCGTAAAGGCTTTCATCACTTCATCCTTTTGAATAGCTGCTACACGCTTCGAATACTCAAAAAATGCCCTTGGAATGATGTGGGAATCAGTTTTGTGTTTTACCTCATCTCCGCAAAATCTACATGACTTCATATACATCGTCACTATATAACCCTGTAACCTTTATTCTTCATTTGTTGCTCCATTATTTTCCCAAAACCATATGGTACAGAAATTTCTGAACGTATATCATATTTACCTACTGGCAACTGTCCACTAAGTGGTTTTGGCACCCCCTCACTTTTCTTAGATCTTTTTACCATATCTGGGAGATAAGTCACTTGGTATTGTTTCCCCTCTTCATCTAAGAACACCAATGATATTCTTTTCAATGGATAATGATCACTCATAAGCCATACCGCCAACTGAATTATTCCAAAAAGTTGGTTTTCTAGTCGCACCTCTGTAGCAATTGTAATCACTTCAAATCTTTCGCCAGTACTAAACAGTAATTCAGATGACCTTCCTCGAATTCTTTTGCTCTTTTCTAACCTAAGGGTAAGCTCGCCATTATGCGAATCAAATTTGAAATCCAGCAGATTCATCCAAAACTCATCCACCTTATCAGATAAGGCTGTTTGTATTTCTCTCAGTTTGAGAGGTTGAGTCCTACTAACTTCTTCCAATATTTTAGGGTTTTTATTTAGAAACACCATAAAGCCATTCTTCAAGATCCATATGGCTTTTCGAACACTATCAATGCTTTCTTTGATTTCGGAATAGTCTGTTACCAATTCTCTTGATTTACCTGAATATGGATTGGTTATATGTAACTTTACGCCTCCATCATCAAGAAACTCGTAGCTATCATGCCCTCCCCCAGCGTTCCTAAGATCACTCGAGAATAGATCAACCAGGTCAGATAGTCGACCTTCTTTCAAGAATAACGTTCGTTCTTTTAGACTCTGATATTTTACTCCCGCAGACACCCTCAAAAATCCATCTGGTTGTTTAGCTTTACTCTTGGTACCTAGCTTTCTTACGGAATAAAAATAAGGAATAGTCGCCCATAACCTCAGACTACCTTCAAAGAATGTTTTGTAATGGTCTAATGCGCTTTTGATTCGAGCATCACCATCGTCTTCCTCAGCCTCAAAGTACCGCCTCTCAGATTCTTGCAAAATATCGCTAACACTATTTGCTTCTTGCATAACTAAAGACGCGATCTGTAGAAACTCATCATGGTTTTGAAAATAGAGTTCGCTACAGATGGATTCAACAAATTGGACATTTTTCAAGTCATTTTCTTTTACCCCATATCTCCAAGCCTGATAACCTTGGTGGTAAAAATACTCAAGAAATTGTCGTACTGGTACTCCAGACACTGGTTGAAGGTATTTTTCAAAAAGCTGTCTCTGCATTACTAGCGATGGTTTTGCCAACTCGAGTGCCTGTGTGTATTTACTCATATCCTGTCTTACCTTATCTCAAATTCATCTAGAGAAGAAACATCTCTGTATTGAGTAATTTCTGACTTCAAAGTATTAGTAGAAAAATGTTGAATTCCATCACTGTTTTTTGAGGAAATTTCGATTTCAACATTCAGTTTGTTGTTATCGTTATCATTCGACAAGAAGTAAATCCCCTCGTTTATAAACATAACTTTTTCACCCTTTTTCAAGTTGTTGAGGTTGCAACTCACTACTGATTCGCCGAAATCAAGATTCGTCCGAAACCTATCACGCTCCATATAATTGGAAATCTGAGGTGCAAAAGTAAAACCTTCATAAGGCGCAGACGGCAAAGATGGGAAGCTTAGGTCAGATGCTCGAGTAAATCTTTCACGAGTTGAAATACAACGTACACCTATGTGTTCATCGTACTTATCTGCTTCGATTTCTACACAAAGACCAATCAAGTTTGTTTGTTGCGCTTGGAATAAAAGCACCTCTTCCCTGTGCTGCTTGAGGGAATCAACATATTCAGCGACACTTTGCTGAGTTTTTCTTCTGAATATGGTGCTAGTAATATCAAAATATCTTTCACTCTCCAAATCAGGAATTTCACTCTCTAGTTTTCTTATTCTTTCATCAATTTTACTCAAGAATTCTTTTGTTCTCAATTTGTAAAAACTAAACCCGACTGTAAATTTAGTTTTCCTATTGCTCAACGACAAGTGTGTCTGATACTCTCTTCTCCATGTCAGGTAAACAGCTATCACTACAGCGAAGAATATGAAAGATTTTCTCAATTCTGGTTCTAGCTCCATCGACCGAATCGGCTCAGGGAAGTATGTATGCAGAAAATCGTAAGCTGATGGTAAAAAAAGTAGCAGAGTTATCCACTGAAAAATCACTCGTCTAATAAACTCAGACAGGAAACCAATTTCTATCTGTATAGGAGTGTTCATGTTCATAATTAGCCTATATTTTACTCCAAAAACAACCCGTTTTTTTGTACCTAATAAAACCTAATATTTTGACAGGGTAAAGAATCATCCAACCAAAACAAGATTTCCCAGTCGCAGCATCAAGCTAGTGAAGTTGTCATTCACAAACTTGATCGCCTTTTTGAAATGCGGTTGAACGAAGAAATTACCGAATCAACTTACAAGTACAAGCAGAAAGAATTAGACATTCAGTTGGGAGAAATTGAGCAAGTTACCAAGCAGAAATCAGATCTGAAAAAAGAGGTAGAAGAGATAAACAATGCTCTAGAGTATGCTCAGACAGCAGCGACACGCTACGCGCAGGGGAAAAGAGAAGATAAACATTTTATTCTGCTCAAAGTTGGCTCGAACTTGTGGTTAGACAGAAATCGAATCTGGATAGACTTGAAGCCTGAATATTTAGCCCTGAAAGACTCCAATTCGTGGGAAGATCGATACAGCGTTACGCTCGAACCTCAAAAATACTCGGATACATTGAGTAAATATCCTGATTTAGTACCCGCCAATCCAGTATGGCTCCCCCGGTAGGGCTCACTTCAGCTCACTTCGTTCGTTCAGTGCTGGCTCTTCGTTTCTCTCCTTCGTAGAAGATCTTCTGCAAGCTTAGTGCATGAGTTTATTCCCAACTTCCCTTCTATGAGCATTTGCTTCTTTGTGTGACTCCACCCTTTCAGCTGCTTCTCTCTCATTGCCGCCTCATGCTCACTTAAGTATTTCTCACAATATACGAGCCTAATATCAGAAAACTTTTTGGTAAAGAAGGATTGTTTGGTCTCATGCTCACTTATTCTCTTTAGAACATCCGTGGTAATACCAACATAAAAAGTTTTCTGATCACAAAGAAGCAAATACACAAACCAAATAGTATTCATTGATCTAACAAGTCAGTCAGACTTTAATAGCCTGCACTGAGCTTGCCGAAGTGCTCCCCCGGTAGGGCTCGAACCTACGACATCCTCGTTACAGATACCCTCTTGTTACCAAAAGGTCTGGACTATCTCATGGCCCGCATGACGGGTCTCGGGTATATAGTCTCTACACGTTTATTCTGATTTCTCAGAAATTTAGCTCGGGATTACCCCACCTTGGCGGGGTTTCCCCGAATTAGCCCGATTTTTCAATTCACATTACTGTGAAAAGCTGCGTTTCCTACACAGCGAGGCGCTCTGCCAGCTGAGCTACAGGGGATCGAATATTTACTTGTTAACAATGAGATTATACCAAAGGATTACCTAGTTTGGAGATATCAATCAAGCCTGCGTGTATCTCTCTGTGACAATTTGCACACACTAGCACACATTTTCTTGCTTCAGCAGCCATCTTTTCCCAGCTGTGGATTAGTCCTCTCTGGGATAATCCAAATAGCTTGGTTGATTCATCAATATGATGAAAGTCTAACGCTACCAAGCATCGCGAGTATCCACAAATCTGACACTTACCACCCTTTGATTCGACTAGCATCTTCTTTATACGCAATCTACGAACCGTAGTCATTTTGGATAAATACTCTCTCCTATCACTATATTTCCTAGTCTCAACTTTCTTCCTCATACATATACCGTACAATACCCGAATATAGTTGTCAAATAGCAGCTCGTGATAAACTAAATTATATCTATATGGAGATAACTTTATGATGTACGGTAATTGGGATCGCATGATTGATTTTGGTACGCACCCACTCGCTGGATGGGGGTTTAGTTTACTCGCAATCTGGTCGCTCTTTTGGAAAGGGCTCGCCCTCTGGAAAAGCGCCAGAAATGATGAACGTTACTGGTTTGTCGCCCTCCTCGTCATCAACACCATGGGGGTACTCGAGATCCTCTACCTCTTTGTCTTTGCCAAAACCAAGCTAGTCTTGGTCAGCGAACCTAAGGGTAGTCGCAAAAAAGCTCCAAAATCTAGCAAATAGTGACATAATCGTAGTCGCTATGAATGATCTCATCTCCCGCTTTAAATCGCGGCTCGACCTCCACCAATCCCCTGCTCACGCAGAAGTGATGAAAAAAATCGGCTGGTCTGTCGACGGAAAACCTGGTAATCACATCTACTACCGCTCTCTCGGCCCGCTTACCGTCGCCAAACACCAACGCCCCAATGAGATCGATGTAGAGAGGTTAAAAGTATTTCGTAAGCACCACAAAGTCTTAACCACCTACGTCGAGCCAGGGCTGGGTGATACCTATGATGGTGGCTACCCAGTCGAACCCTTTGCCCACTCTACCAGCTCACTAGTCGATCTAGCTCAATCAGGCAGTGCACTCCTCATGAGCTATACCCAAAAAACCCGCTACAACATCACCCACTCACTCAAAGCTAACAAGGTTAATATAATCTCAACTCCCCTGCCAAAACTAAAGAACCAAGAATTATCAGATTTCTATGCCCTGCATGCAGAATGGAGTAAGCGCAAAAACGTGATCGGCTATAGTCGTGATCTACTGGAGGCAGTCTTAACTAGTTTTGATAAAAAAAGCACTCTGCACCTCGCCTATGATGCCCAGGGTACTCCACACGGAGCGCTCCTTATCCTCACCTGTGATCGAGTCTCGACCTACTATGCAGCATTCAGTAGTACCACTGGCTACAGCCTATATGTCCCTACCCTCCTCACCCATCAGGCTATGCTAACTGCTAAAGATAATGGTAGTGATATTTTTGATTTTGGCGGGACCTACGACCCGCGCTACCCCAGAATGTACAAAAAATGGCACGGCTTTACCAAATTTAAAGAGGGATTTAACCCCACAACCATTCAGTATCCTCCTACCAAACTTCACTTGTTTTGGTAATACGATTAGTCGTCCCGATGTACATCGGGGATAGACCGCTTTTTTGCGTGAAGTACATCGAAATCCAAAAGTGAGAAGATTTTAGTCTAGATAGTCCTGCAACATCCGCCTCTTACTAGGATGCTTAAGTTTGCGCAGCGCCTTTGCTTCGATCTGTCTTATGCGCTCACGTGTCACCCCAAACTCTCGCCCTACTTCTTCGAGGGTCATTGGTTTGGCGCCACGTAGTCCAAAGCGCATCTCGAGTACTTTGCTCTCACGATCAGAGAGACCTGACAATACTTCTTCGATATTTTCTCTTAACAGTCTCTGGGTAGTGAGCTCATATGGGCTCGCCTGCTTGGTATCTTCGATAAAGTCGCCAAGGTAGCTATCTTCATCATCGCCAATCGGGGTCTCAAGCGATGTAGTCTTTTGGCTAATCTTAAGAATTTCTCGTACTTTGTCTGCTGTGATCTCCATTACCTCAGCTATCTCCTCTGGCAGTGGTTCACGTCCCAGTGTCTGCATAAGTTTGCGCGATACTCTAATTAGCTTGTTGATTGTCTCGACCATGTGCACCGGGATACGGATAGTACGAGCCTGGTCTGCAATAGCGCGGGTTATTGCCTGCCTGATCCACCATGTAGCATAGGTACTAAACTTAAATCCTTTTTTCCACTGATACTTCTCAACTGCTCTGATTAAGCCTTTATTCCCCTCTTGGATTAAGTCGAGGAAGCTCATCCCGCGTCCAATATATTTTTTGGCAATTGACACTACCAAGCGCAAGTTAGCCGAGGTGAGCCTGTCTTTGGCTCGCATATCCCCTGCTTCGGTTTTTTGTGCGAGATCGATTTCTTGATCACGAGTTAGTAGTGGGATACGTCCGATCTCTCGTAAATACATGCGCACTGGATCAGAGATTGCGCGGGAGTCTAGGGCAGAGAGGGTCTCTAGCTCTTTCTCTAGATCACTCATCTCTCTAGATTCTCCAGTCTCTACATCTTCGGCGACATTCTCGTAAACATCTATTTCTTTGAGTATTAGCTCGTCATAAAGATCATCTAGTTCGGATACAAATTCTTCGGCATCAGGGAATAGATTGAGAATATCAGACTGGGATACATACCCAGAAGACATACCCTTCATGACTAACTCGCGAATCTTCTTGCGCCTACCCTCTTCGAGTCCACCACCAGATACCTGGATGTGTTTGGAGACTACCGCATCGCTCGCTTTTTTACCAAGCCCTTTGGTGGGTTTGACTGACTTTTTTACTGGTAATGCTTTCTTTACTACGGTCTTTTTCTCCACTTTTACAGTTTTCTTGACAGTCTTTTCTTCCACCTTTTTTACAGGTTTTTTAACAATTTTATTTGTTATTTTGGATTTGGAACTTGAAATTTTCTTTGTCATATGGCGTATTGTACCCTATATTAGGGTAGATTTGTGCTAATTATCACTTATTTCGTGAGCTCTGTTAATCGTCGCGAATACTTGCCAAAATCATTCTGTAAGACCTGCATCTGCTCTGTCTGTGTTGGGTTGAGACTTGTAATCGTCTTAGTTATGTCTTTGAGTTTTTCTCTGACATATACTTCTTCTAGCTCTAGTACCGTCGTCTCCCACTCTCGGTTGATATCACTCACTCTAGTTAGGTCTCGTAGGTATGCGAGGTCTAGCGTGGGCATGAGCTCTGGTGGCTGACGAGCCGCAAAATCTTTGATCGAGAGACTCTCTTTTTCCCAAGCAATTAATGCCTGAATAATCTTTGAGACTGCGCCCTGCTCAACCCACTCTAGATCAAATTCACGGATTTTGGGCCTAAGTTTGTCAAAGTTTTGGAGTGCCAAGGCCAGTAGATAAAGCGCGAGCTCATCTACCCTCTTTACCGCCCCTTGTTCGATATTACTAACTACACTCCGTAGATGTGTTAGTTCCTTTTTCTTGGCAAACCGACTCATCTCTTCGTAGATTATGGCTTCGGTAACACTTAGAGTAGTAGCTAGTTTGCGCACATAGTGGGCTTGCACGACTTTGTTCGCAATTTGAGAGAGGGATGGAATGACTTCTCTTGTTATCTCTCCTGCTCCCTCACCGCTGTCTGGGTTACTCTTTGAACTCGCACTGTCAATCAAAAAATCCCAATATAGTACCGCTCCCTTAACCATCTCTCGCCAAGCTCTCGGGTTATCCGTTGCTACATCTCCTGGATCTTTGCCTCCCGTAATCTGAACAACTCTAATACTCAGATCTAGTGTTTCTGCTATCTGCACCGCCCTCTTTATTGCTTCTTTGCCAGCACTATCTGCATCCAATGACATGTAGATGTTGCGGGTATAGCGGCTAATTATCTGGGCTTGTTCAGTCGTAAACGCGCTCCCCTTTATCGCAACCACACACCGGACTCCTGCCTGCACACTCGGGATTACGTCTAGCTCTCCCTCGACCAGCACTATCTTGTCATCTTTTCTAATCATTTCTCTGTTTTCGTATAGCCCATACAACATCTGACTCTTGTGATACGTGATTGTCTCTGGTGAGTTAATATATTTAGCTTCGGCCACATCTTTTGATAACGTTCGTCCAGAGAACCCAACCACTACTCCCTTGTGATCTCGGAGTGGAAACATTACGCGTCCACGAAAACGGTCATAGTACTTCCCCTCGCCTGAAACTATTATTAGCCCAGCTGCCTCAACCTCATCTATTGTGTATCCCTTTTTCTTGATCAAAAAATCCGAGACACTCCTCCACTGCGCCGGGCTATAACCCAGGCCAAACTGTTGGATTGACTCATTTTTTATACCACGAAAACCAAGGTATTCTCGTGCTACCGCTCCACTCTCGTGTTTGGTTAATAAATAAGAGTAGTACTCAGTCGAGAGTGAGAGTAGTTCTAGTATTCGCTTACGCCTACTATCTGCTTCGGTGGGTCTGTATGACTGTAGTACCACCCCAACACGAGCAGCTAGTGACTCAAGTGCTTCTAAGAAGCTATATCCCTCATATTTTTGCAAAAATGACAGTGCGTCCCCACCCTCCTGACAACCAAAGCACTTATATGATTGCCGCTCTGGAGATACTATAAAACTAGGTGATTTCTCCGAGTGAAAAGGGCAAAGACCTTTAAAATGTCGTCCTGCTTTTTTTAGGTTAACTCTCGCCCCTATTATCTCAACGATATCAACCTTGCTCTTTATCTCTTCTACCTGATCCATTGCCATATTACCCACATTCTACCCTAATCAGTCTCTCTTCCCCATTGGTTTAGCCACAAACGGCTTAAAATTATCAAGCTCAGCCACACTTTTGTTAAACGTAAACATAAGCTTGTTCATCCAGTTATGTAGGTCCTCGGCAAAATGTATGTTTTCGATTTTAAAGTTCTTGATGTTCCCTGCCGAGCTACGTGCCACAAATGTACCCAAACCAAAAAGTGCTTGGATATACCCCTTACTGTATGCGCCTGAGTCGACTACTTTGTCGAGTCCCAAAGACATCTGGTAACGCGTCCAGGGGGTAGTATGGATAAATTTGGTCAATCGACGGCTCGTAATAATAAATATAGTCTTATTAAATACCTGTCCAATCCACCAAAGGCCTGCCCCCATTACTATTGCACCAATTAGTAAGATCAAAACGATTAGTCCCCCCACCTCAAACTCGAGCATCTTCCCCATATTCCCAACCATGAGTGCACCGACTAGTACAGCGACTGACACGATTAACATAAATCCAGTTAGTCTCACGAGGAGCATCATTGGCGCTTCTCTGGTTACATACAGTATCTTCTCATCCTCTGCTTTGCCAGGAAAAACAATACCTTCGTAATTTTTTCCAAAATCCACTGCTTCAAATATAGATTGCATAAGTCACATTATACCTTGTGCGGCATCCCAGATTACTTCGTATCTGGATACACTTCTCATGTTACTACGCAACTTGATGTGCGGAGAGTACAGGGGTCGAACCTGTTAGTCCCGGAGGACACGAGTTTTCGAAACTCGCGCATTACCGTCCTGCCCACTCTCCATTACAGAGTATTTTACCAGGGTCGTAAGGTATAATATATGGAACGGGAGGAGTCGGATAGTGGACCATTCCGATTGATTGGAAATCAATTGTGCGCAAGCACGCGTGGGTTCGAATCCCACCTCCTCCGCTTATCTGGATAGACAGTAAGACTCAGAACCTAAATGGTGAAAAAATGTTGACACCAGGTTTATAATTGAGCAATGACATCAACTACAGGACTATCTACACAGGCAAAAGAGTACTTATCAAGAGGTAGCAACGACCCAGAAAAAGCATGGTCAGTAATATCACTAGGTAGAAACCAATTCGACATATTGCTGTATAGATACGCTGCCGCTGCACTCGCCGACCCAACACTATTTTTCTCGCAAGAAGGATTAAACCAGCGCTACAACGACCCAGATTCTGATTGGCACAAGGAATTCCACGTTGCTTTTAAACAGCTGAAAGAGAAGGGGTATCTAGTTCCCCAAGAAGAACCTAGGCTTCTCGGATTTTTTAAATTAGAACCTGGACTTTTCAATGCGCTAGCAACAGGTATAAGAGCTACGCTAGAACACGCAGGAGAAACTATTGAACCAACTAGATCAAGATGGGATGAACCCACATTAGTACCAGCTTTCACGCGTTACGCACAAGAACTCGGGGGAGGTCAATTGGAATACATCGTTCAAACCAAATAACAACTGACAACTGAAAAATAGGTTCAAATAGCGTAAATACATCCCCGCACATCGAGATAACCTCTTATCTCTTCGTCGCCACAATCAAATAGTAGCCATACAATCCACACTTCACACCAGCTATTACATTCTTGATCGCTCGCACATTATCCTTTACTCCAGGCAAAAATTGGAAGAGACTGCCTAGCCGCCAGAGCCAACCAAATCTCTTTAGAGTTTTGCCGATCCTCGGTGTCAAATCCTCAGTCTGCGTTATATCAAAACCTACTACCTTAACCTCTTTTTGTATGTCCTCAATCTTTATCATCTCTCGCATTTTCCACCCATGACAAAAGTCTTTGTCGATGTTTATCTCTAATTCTGAGTTGGGTTTTCTCTTTTTGTACCCATCAATAATAATTAGCTTACCGCCAGGCCTTAAGATCCTGCATGCCTCCTTCAAAAATGCGTGCTTTGGGTATGCATAGCACACGCTCTCTATCCCAAAAACTACATCAAAATATCCTGTTTTAAAGTTAGTGTTTGTAAAGTCCTGGTTCGAAAAGTGTGCATTATCAACGCCACGGGATAGTTTGTGTTTATTCGCAATCGCAACTTGGTCATCAACTATTGAGATTCCATAAACCTTTGCGCCAGTTTGTTTAGCAATATAGAGTGACGCCCCTCCTACCCCGCAGCCCGCATCCAGCACTTTACTATTATTATTAATATTCCCCCGCTTTATTAGCAGTTCATATTGATTAATGATCGACTGATCAACGCTTTCATTCTTATCCCCATCAATCCCAAAATGCATTCCTAGTGAGCTCTTGCTGTACCAAAAATATTGGTAAAGCCATCGACTACTGTTGTAATAATCAATTATCTCTTTTTTGTGTTTATCAGTATCTTTCACCTATATATGGTAGCATCCATGCTAAAATAAATCGTCCAAACTATAATGTTTGCAAATTGATTATTGATTATTGGAGATTAATCTCATGTACGTAACTATCATCAACGACTGTCACGACCCACTAACCATGAACCGCCAGGTAGTGCGTGCCAGCACCCTCTTTCCTAACACTAACATTAGCACCGTAGCTGTAAACAATTACGGTGATCTCGAAGCCGCCATCAATATCATCGATACTATCGATGCCGCCATGGACGAACCAGGCATCATCCTCTGTAACGTCGCCCCTCGCCACGGTAAAGCCAAAAAATGGCCCAATGGCACTCCCTTTGGCCACGTTGTCTACAAAAACACAGACATCTTTACTACGATTGATGGACTAACTCTATCTCTGATCCACAAGTACGGACTCGCTGAGCACGTAGATATCTACGATATCCCAACAGTCCTTGATCAGGTGATTAAAGCTGGCAAGCTACCTGAACATCTAAGAGCACCTATTACCAACACACAGTTTCGCTCTTTCGAGTTCCTACCTCGTGTCGCCAAGTGGCACATGCAGGGTATCGAGCTCCCAACCGAGAGACATGACCTCAAAGACTTTAAATCAGCTCCCCTCTCGATCGCCTACATCGACAACTTTGGCAACTGCAAAACCACAGCGTGGGCCGAAGATATTGGACACGAGGCAGGCAAGAAGATCAAAACTACTTGGGGAGAGATATTGTGTTACGACCGCCTCAAAGATGTACCCAACGGTGAACCAGGATTAATTGTCGGCTCTTCAGGTTACCGTGATCACCGCTTTATTGAGCTAGTCGTCCAGGGAGTCTCTGCAGCCAATCACTTTGGTATCAAGCAGAGCGACCCACTAATCAGTTAAGAATAGCTGATAGCGTAGAGTGGAGATGTATTTCACAGTCAAAAAATTTATCGCAGTCCCGCCATGGCGGGACGAGATCGAGGTCGCTGAGTCAGCAGACTCAGACAGACCGCTTTTTTGCGTGAAGTACATCGAACTCAAGCAAGAATAATTACAACATGTTAAGCTATTAATATGTCCGAAAACAAAATCCTAGCAGAGTGGAGCTCCCCGGCCCGACCCTACAAAGAGCGCACTCGAGAGTTCTACACCACAATACTTAGCATCGCATTCCTCCTGGCCGTTATCCTCCTCCTCCTCAAAGAATTCCTCCTTATCGGTGTCATTATGGCCTTTGCTTTTCTCTCATACGTCCTCGCCACTCACAAACCAGACAACGTTACCCATCAGATAACCGATTCAGGCATAGTCACCGACAACAAACTCTACAAATGGGAAGAGTTAACCCAGTATTGGGTCGCCAAGCAATGGGACCAAGAAGTAATAATGGTCAGGACCATTAAAACCATCCCCGGTATGTTGGTGATGGTAATAAACAATAGCCACAAAACAGCGATTCTAAAAGCACTAGAAGGCAAATTGAACGAAGAGAAGCCTGCCGACTCATTTGTCGATAAGGCTAGCCGCTGGCTCGGCGAAAAGATCCCCCTAGAGAGCAAATGACCATAACAACCTACTCTCATCGATTACTGTTGTACTAATTTTTCGTACTTAGTATAATAGTTGTATTATGCATAATGCTGGTACGAAGAATCGAGCAATAAAACTACGAAAACAAGGAAAGTCACTTCTATATATTTCTAAAGAGTTAAATATCGCAAAAAGCACAGCGTCTCTATGGTTGAAAAAAGAAGCAAATACAGGCTTATACAGCACTATGAGTAAAAGCGAGTGGATGAAGTATATCCAAGATAAGTCGCACGATTGGGCAAACAAAAGAAAAATTCTTAAACAACAAATATTAAGAGAGAAAGTTAGAAAAGAAATTGAATCATTTGAGCCTAATTTTGAATATAAGAAGTCTATCTTGTCGATGTTGTATTGGGCAGAGGGTGCTAAGCGCTATGACGCGACTGTTTCGTTTGCCAACACAGATCCACATCTGTGTCTCATTTTTATAACACTATTACGAGAGTGCTATCCTCTACTTGAAGAAAAATTTAGAATTATGCTTCACCTTCAACTACAGCATAATGAACCTGAACAAAAAAGATACTGGAGTGAGTTGCTAGATATACCAATAGAACAATTTACTAAGACAATATGGAAGAAAACCCCTAACTCTGGTAAGAGATATCGTCAAAATTATCATGGGATATGTTTTGTAAGGTATAATAGCGTCGAGTTGCAGCGCGAAATAACTGCCTACGCATTGGCAGCTGCGACAAAAATAACAAAGAATGCGCCCATAGTTTAACGGATAGAATAAGGGCTTGCGGAGCCTTTGATGGAAGTTCAATTCTTCCTGGGCGCACATTTATCATTCAGATTGTCTCAGAAGATGCTCTCGTAGTCTAATTGGATAGGACTCGTCCCTCCGAAGGATGCAATCTGAGTTCAAGTCTCAGCGGGAGCACCAACCCCAAGGGCTCGTCCCACACTCACTAATACCTCTCGCTCACTCTCAAACGCTAGTATTTCCATTGCTTGTTCATAGCCGAGCCACTGCCTCTCCTCCATCTCCCACCCTACTTCACCTAGATCTTTCTCTACTTCCATCAAATAAAAAATAACTTTCTTGTGGACTTTGGTCTTGCCGCCTCCCGCTTCTTGGTACTTTTTGACTCGTCGACTCGTATCCTCTGTATGGGGGTTTTTATTAATAACTTCCTCCATATCAGCAAAATAATCATATTCAACTGTCTTGAGAGGAGTTGGGTCCACAACTTCTGCTATTACTCCCACTTCTTCAAAAACTTCTCGCTCAGCCGTTTCTGGGTATGATTCCCCACGCTCAACCAACCCTTTGGGTAGTACCCACTTGTGATAACCCGAGTGTTTCCCAATCAAAAACTCACAAGAATCACCCACCTTACGATAAACCACCCCGCCAGCTGAAACTTCTTCGATTATTGATTTTTTCATATAAAGCGGACCTGTCCGCCAGAACAACAGGCTCACAAAACGGCTAAATAGCAGTCTTTGTGAAGCATAGTTGTGACGGCGGAGAGTACAGGGGTCGAACCTGTTAGTCCTTACGGACATCAGTTTTCAAGACTGACGCATTACCGTCCTGCCCACTCTCCTTCGGCTCGCTAAGCTCACTCAGGATCTTCGATCCATTGAGAAGATAATGTTATTTTACCAGAAGAATCCACCATTTTTCCCAGTTTTTAAGTGGTTTTTCGGCCTTTACCTCTTGCTGTACTGCCTGCTCTGTCACTCGTTGTGAGTCAGGTAGGATCACCACCTGCTCTCCAGGTTTAGCCCGCTGCAGCTCTTCCCTGGCTACTTTTTCAATATAATAATCGCTCCGTACATACTCCGCGTCTGCCTGTAGCTTGGTGTGTTCTTGCTCTAGCTGCTCCTTTTTGTCTCGTAGTACTTCTACCCTCTCTCTAGATTTGTATGAGACCTGGATCCCCCGAATTAGCGATCCTATCAAGATTATCTGAAAAAGTAAGATTGCATATATTACAATCTTGCCTGATCCCACTTTTGTTTCTCTTATTGCGTTGTGACCCATAATATAGTATTATTACGCCTATGAAAGCACTCAAAGATCAGTTTATCAAATATTTGCAAAAAGAAGGCAGGGCCAGTGCAAC
>JAGOVG010000006.1 GCA_018060845.1 Candidatus Woesebacteria bacterium | reverse complement strand
TAATTAAATAGCTTACTTCGTATGAACCTAGTGTAGAAATGAGACCGGTTATGATTGGAACAGACACTATACTCACTGCATTCATTATTGTAGACTTGAGACCTAGAAACCTCGTGGTGTCAGTGTTGTTGGTGACAAAACCTACGATAAGCGAGTAGCTCATAGCTTGTAGGCCTATACCAGTCCCAGCTAAGATCCCAAAAGGCATAATCACTTTTGCAATTTCGCTCCCCATAATCATCAAGATCCCCGCTTGTAGCATTCCTAACATGATAGAAGTTATATAAACTTTTTTGGCTCCATACCTATGTGTTAATTTTGACGCTACTTGGGTGCTGAGCGCGATACTTAAGAAGAGAGCGATGTAGTACAGGATTATCTGACTAGCTTCTTTGGTAGTTTCCCAGAGAAATAGTCCAACCAATGTTCCCAATGTAAAATCAAAGATCACATAGAGTGATAGTATTGCTAAGAATATTTTTTGATATCTAGACATTTAATTTCTACTTTTTATTGTAGTAATCCAACATCACTTTGATAAAATTTTGTCGGTCTAAAGGCTTAGCAACTGCGTGATCACCATCTAACCAGATATGAGTTAGGTCAGATATGGCGTCGTACTGATCGAGCGTCTCGGTACCCAATATTTCATCATTGTTCCAGCTGACTACCAATAGCTTAGTGATTTTTGAATATTCACTAATTATACTTACAGGCTTGAGAGCACGGAGATCTCGCCAAAAAGCAGGACCGATAGATTGAATGGCGCCTGTTGAGCGTGGCATAAGACTGATGCCACTCATATCCAACTTAGCACCTGGACGTGATCCAAATCGCGCAGTAACTCTGTCGATAATAATTTGAGGATCGGCGTTAGGTAGTCCTGTCATTATGGTTTTGTTGATGTTGGCAGGCATAGATAGCGCAGTGACAAAGCATCCCATTGACTGAGCAAATATGTTGACTGGACCTTCGAATGTACTTTGAATATAGTCAATAATGCATTTTAGGTCTAGCTGGTGTTTGGAGTAGCAGGCGTCTTCTTGCTTACCCTCGCTAAGACCGTAACCACTTAAGTCAAATCTCACTACTCTATAGCTGTTGTCAGTTAGCGCCTGACTTATGTCATCAAAGTAACCTGCTGTTTCGTACTTGTTGGTCCCAAAGCCGTGAACCATGACGACGGTGCCTACAATATCACAATCAGGAGTTTCGACCCAGGTATCTAGTTTTTCTCCCAACTTATTCTTGATAACTGGTTCTGTCTTTTTCATACTAGTCCTTTTTTGTCGTATCAATTATCCTACTTTTAACACCAGAGACTTCGATATATTTGGTATCAGGGAGGAAGATGTAACTGAAGTCCTCTGTATAAGCCTGTGGGTATTTATATTCTATGTAGTCATCTCTCTTTGGACCCTGTCCCCAGTGCGGCATGATGACTGCATTAATTAGACCAATCCCTTTTGTATCAGTTAAACCGTATTCTTTGACTCCTTTTCCTGGTCTAGAGTTGGCGGTAACATCAATACCTGCGAGCACCGATCCAGCACTCTCTGAGATATAGATCATCCCTTCCTCTACACGAGCTCTCACATATTTTGCAAAGTTGTTGGTTTGGGCGATTTTGAGTGTGGAGAACGGGTTGCCCCCTTCGACGTACATCACGCGATATTTAGCTAAATCTCTATTCAGATCCTCTTCACTCTTATTGGTAATATCGTAGTCTTCTGTTACAAAGCCTGACTCTTTGAGAGCAGCTCTATTTTTGTAATGCCAACCTAGTTCTGATTCTTTGAATACTTTGTATTTGATGGGGGTGGTTATAAACACGGTCTCAGCTTTATCATCAGCAGTGATCTGAGCACCAATACTCTGACCAACGACATGAAATTGCGAAGCTAAATATGCTCGTTTCATGATTCACTCCTCACATCGACTATCTTCCAACTGTCACCTACTACTTCGATGTACTGATAATTGTTAAGGGCAATGAGTGGTGAGGATTCGCTAAAAGCGTAATCAAAACTTTTTTGAGATAACCAGCGTTCTTTAAAATTATCACTACCCCAATGCGGTAGTACCGTAAAACTAACTAATCCAAAACCAGTCGTGTCTATTGGCTTTTTTAGTGGCTCAGTATCACTAAGCTGTTGTAGTGCTGACATGTCGGTGCCTGCGATGATCGATCCAGCAGAAGTGCCAATGTAGATAACATTGCTCCCTACCAAGTCTCGAACTATATCTCCAAAATTATTTTCATTAGATTTTTCTTTAAGATAAAATTCGTTACCACCAGAAATGTACAAAACGTCGATATCGTTTAGATCTTTTTTTATTTGCTCATTAGTTTTTCCTGTTATGGTGTAGTCAAAAGTATTAAAACCATTATTATTTAGCCCATCCCTATCTTCTTGCACCCAAGATAGGTCGTCCTGATCACTATCTCCTTCGACAGGTGTAATTATGAATGCAGTTTTTAGAGGCCCATCATGACCGAGACTTCGCCTAATACTCTCCCCTACCCCCTTGATACCTATGCTGCTTGTTAAAAATAAGTGTTGCATAAGCTACTATTATAGTATGGGTCGAGTAATAGTGGTAAATGATCTAATGCAGCAGAACTATAGATACGAGCTAACTGCGCCTATGGGCGAGGACTTTGATGATAACTTTGCCCCAGAGCTCACGCCAAAAGAGATGCTAGCGCTAGGGGTGTTTGGTGGCAGATACATGACAGACTGCCGTGATGAATTCCCCTCCGACTGGTATGTGAAAGCGAAGCTATGTCACGAGAAACACGATCCCGCGCTCAATTTTTTTGGTGTTAATGCCAGTCAACCATTGTCTGTGTGGCGAGCCAAAGGATGGATTTATCATGAGGACCCAAGGGGGTGGTTCCAGTGGTATTGCCGTTACTATATGGGGAGACGGTTACCAGTAGAGGATGTCAAGCAGATTAAGAGGTGGCAGATGCTTAAAAGACATGTCGCGCAGGTCAAAAAGAACTGCAAAAGGGGAGATTATACTTGTAGACCTGTGCAGCGCCAGGCTCTACTACACTGGGCCTATGATTCGAGGAAAATCTAAATTATTCTGGCTTGTAGGTTTTTGCTTCTACTGACTTTAGTGTTTTGTATAACAAATTAGTGGTCATCCCAAACCATGCACTGGGGAACTGTCCGGAATGGGTAAAGCCTCTTTTTTGATAGTATTCGATGTTTTTGTCTTGTGTCCAGATCTGCAAAGCATGTCCTTTATTGTTAATAACCCATTGTTCCCAAAGGTTAAGTAGCTCTGCGGCTATCCCCTTTTTCTGGTAATCAGGTGATACTGCGATCCAGCTCGCCATACTAACTCCACCATAGATTTTTCCAAAAAAGATGTATCCGACAATACTATTATTAACTTTCGCTAGGTATAAGATTTTGGAACCTTCTTTGATAGATTTGGTCATCCACCATTCGTCATAATCTTTACTTAAGAAGTACTCCTGAGTCTCTTTGGAATAGTCTCCAAATAGCTCGTTAATAGTATAAGCAAAGAATTTGTGAAATTCTGGGACTTCATCGATAGTTGCTAGGTCGTAAGTAATTTCTGACATGTTACTTTTTCTTGTCTTTTGGTTTGTCGATTTTGTCTAAGCCCAGTCCATGGACACCATAGTAGACAACTGCAGCTATGACCGCAAAATCGATAAATGTGGAAAGGAGGTTACCCCACATAAATGAGGCTCCTGCTATAGTCCAACTTGCGTCCTTCAGATTACCAACAGATCCTAAAATCAAGGAGAGGATCGGGTTAATCAGGTCAGTAATTAACGCAGTTACCAGCTTAGAGACTGCGCCGCCCAGGAGAAAACCGACAGCAAGTCCGACAACCCCCTGTTCACGTATAAAATTAAGAAAACCCTTCATACTGATCCCCCATTGTTACTATTGTTAAATCATTATAATACCTTAAGTCTCGAGAGTATAATTGAGAAATGTTCAAAGCTATTGGGATCGCTCGACATAACGTAAACGCCCGGATTTACCTTATTTATAGTTTTTTGCAGAGTTTGTGGTTTATTGAGGCTGTCTGGTATTTCTACTGGGCTAGGTTTTTGACATACTCTCAAATTGGTATCTTTTTTTCGCTGTTAGTAATACTCGGATTAGTTGCAGAGATCCCAACGGGCTACATAGCCGACAGATATGGTCGAAAACAATCTGTTGTTGGCGGTACTATCCTCCTATTTTTGGGAGCAGTCCTGATGACTAGCGCTACTAGCGCAGTCCTACTGGTCCTGGGAGTCAGTGTGATGAGTATCGGGCGAGCATTTATATCTGGGGCACTAGAAGCCATAGTATATGACGACTTAAAGAGCACTGGAAAACACTCACATTGGGATAGCTTGCAGAGTACCGCAATACAGATTTCTCTGGTTGCGTATATTCTAGCTGTCCCTATTGGTGGTTTTCTTTACAATATTCATTTTAGGCTGCCAAACATGCTCGAAGCGATAAGTATGTTTTTGTCGATACTAATGGCGCTAAAACTCAGTGATAGCTCCAAACAACACCAGCTCTTGGAAAGAAAAGTCAAAATTAGAGAACTGCTAGTAGGTTTTAGAGAACTCTTTAGTACGCGCTTAGCTCCATACATATTACCTGCATTTATGGTAATTAGTATTTTTGAACTATATGACTGGGGTCTATCTAAGCCAGCAATGGCTGTTAGTTTTGGACTCAACTCCCAAGGTCAATCGATAGTTTATACATTACTGGCAATACTAAATATAATTACCATTGGATTGATGCCTAGACTACGAAGAATGATAGGCGACTACTGGGGACTGAGAATGCTTAACCTGATATCAGGGATGGCATTTGTGGCATCGACTTACTTACTCGGGCTATGGGGAATAGGTATCTTGTGGTTATTAGAATCTGCAGGGAACCTAGGTGACCCGTGGACATCTAGCGTAGTCAACGAAAATACGGAGTCAAAATATAGGGCTACTACCCTATCAACTCTCGCGTTTATGACCCGGATACCTCACTTTTTCGTCAACATACTCGCAGGATTAGCTCTAGACTCTTATGGCATCGGCCGTTTCCACTGGTGGCTCGGGATAGCAATTATCTTGCTGGTGATACTCAGCACTATCTCGAGAAAAAGACCCTATTTGACAAGTAATACCTAAATATGTGTTATAATACCGTCTAGTTATATATGTGTTCAGGCTTTTCCCACTTTAGTTAGTTTTCACTGCTAGTTTGGTTAAAAAAGTTTTGGCACGCTAATTTATATGGAGGTGCCATACATGGCAACCAGACTATTTGTCGGCAGTCTCGCTTGGGCGACGACGGACGATTCATTATCAGCATTTTTCTCCCAAGTAGGTACTGTTACCAGTGCTAAGGTCATAACCGACCGCGCAACTGGTCGCTCAAAAGGCTTCGGCTTTGTTGAGATGAGTACTGACGAAGAGGCTCAAAAGGCAGTAGCCGAGCTCAATGGCAAAGACCTAGATGGTCGCGCTATCGTAGTTAACGAAGCTCGCCCAATGGAACCTCGCGACAATTCTAGTCGTGGTGGATTCGGCGGTGGCTCACGTGGCGGATTTGGCGGCGGTTCACGCGGCGGATTCTCACGCGATAACAATCGCAGCAGTGGTGGCTACGGCAACCGCAGTTACTAAGACATAAAAGTATTAGTATAAAAATTAAATATCCCCCGCCTAGGCGGGGGATATTTTTTTTCAGGCTAATTTCAGATAAGCGTTTATAATATAGTTATGAGAATATTGGTTGTTGAAGACGAGCACAGGATAGCAGAAGCATTAAAAAAAGGTTTAATGCAAGAAGGGTATGCAGTTGATGTGACGCACGATGGTGATACTGGATATGACTATGCAGTTAATGAGGCATATGACTGCTTGATCCTAGATCTGATGCTACCAGGAAAAGATGGACTAAGTATCTGTACTCAGTTGCGTAGCCAAAAAATACATACACCCATACTCATGCTGACAGCGAAAAATACTATTAGCGACAGAGTTAAGGGCTTAAATAGTGGTGCGGATGACTATCTCGCAAAACCATTTGCTTTTGAAGAATTACTTGCCCGCGTTAGAGCACTCCTTAGGAGACCTAACGAATTACTAAGCAATATAGTTGGTTATGGGGATGTCGAGCTAGACACAAACCAAAAGATTGTTAAAAAGGCAGGTATACAAGTACCTTTATCCTCAAAAGAATATAGTCTGCTAGAGTATATTGTCAGGCAGAATGGACGTGTTGTTTCAAAAGAAGAAGTTATTTCACATGTATGGGATTATGATGCTGACATACTGCCAAATACTGTCGAAGCACATGTTAAACGCTTAAGAGCAAAGTTGGGTAGCAAGTCAATTACGACAGTACGTGGGTTTGGGTATAAGATTGGATAAGTTATGTTTCAACATGCAAGAGTTAAACTTAGTCTTTGGTATCTACTAATAATAATGTTGATATCAGGTGCGTTTTCGGCAATTATTTATCGAAGTATAAACTTAGAGTTAGGACGACTTGCGAACAGGAGAATTGGCAGGATGGAACTAGAGTTTGGGTACCCTGCCCCACCGCAACTAACAAAAGAGATGGTGGAGGAAACTCGGATTAGATTAGTGAGAACATTAGTTGGAATCAATGTGATAATCCTGGCTGGCGCGGGACTCGGTGGATACTACCTCGCAGGTCGCACTCTAAAACCTATTGAGGAGATGGTAGAGGAACAAAAACTGTTTATAACTAACGCTAGTCATGATTTGAGAACTCCAATCACTGCGATGCGTAGTAGCTTGGAGGTAGCTCTAAGAGATCCTAAGCTAAAAATCGCTGCTGCACGAAGCTATTTGCAAGGCAATTTAGAAGATGTAATTCGTTTGCAGAACTTAAGTGAAAGCTTACTTGAACTTTCAAATAATACAGATGCAAAAGAATTTGTCAGAGTAAAGGCACGAGACGTAATACAAGGAGCGTTAAAAGAAGTCTCACCTCTAGCTAAACTTAAAAAAATAATGATCAATGCACATATTGATGATAAGGCAGTATTTATTGGCAACTTGACTATGATGCAATCAGCATTAACTGCGATCCTGGATAACGCAATAAAGTATAGCTCCGCAAAGACCGAGATTGATATATCGCTTATTACAAAGAAGAATAGGTTATTTATTATTATTACAGATCATGGGATGGGCATAAAAATGAGCGAGATAGACCAAGTGACAGATCGTTTCTATCGGAGTGATATGGCTCGTAGTAAAGATGGATATGGACTAGGGCTATCTATTGCTCAAAAAATCATAACTGCTCATAAGGGAGAATTGAAAATTACTAGTAAACTCAAACAAGGCACGACTGTAGAGATATCCCTAGACGATGTCAGCTAAGTTTCAGCAACAATTAGCATAATGGACTTGTAGTTATAATAAGTGGAGGGTTGGCGTGCTTAAGAAGTTGCTAATAGTTATTACCATAATTGGACTATCTGTCTTTGGTTACATATACCTAGGGAGTGAGAGTAAAGAAGTAAGCTACAGTACAGTGGAAGTGAAGAAGGGCACACTGGTTAGCTCAATATCAACTAGCGGAAATATTAGTACCGGAAATACTACTAACATATCTACAAAAGCTAGTGGAATAGTTAAGTCAGTCTATGTAAAAAATGGTGACCTAGTAAAAAAAGGAGATAAACTGATAACTATTACGCTAGACTCAGAGGGAGTAGAGCGAAAGACTACAGCATGGAGTGAATATTTATTGGCCAAGGAAAAAGTGACTCAATCGATACTAGAAAAAAAGGAACTAGAGATTGAAGTATGGGACAAAAAACAAGCAATACTAGATGCGGAAGAAAAGCTTGAGGATATGAAACTTCACCCAAACGATTATAACGATTCAGAAAAAAGCAAAACTGAACTTAGCATTTCATCTACAAAACTAGCCTTTGATGTCATCGCAGACAAATACTCTCACTCAGATAATACAATAGCTGCTTCTCGAATCAATGAGACTGCGGCATACACTGATTATCTAGATGTGAGCGGTAATATTGTAGCCCCGGCGGATGGTATTGTTAATAACTTAACTTTAACAGCAGGCAGTACCCTTACAGCTAGTTCGACGCAAAGCAGTACGAGCGGGGCAAATTTTGCAAGCTCACAAAATATTGGGTTTGTTAGAAGTAGTAGCAATGAATACTTAGCAAAAGTTAACCTGACGGAGGTGGATGCACCAAGAGTAGTGGCAGGACAAAAAGTTGTCTTAACTCTAGACGCACATAACGACAAAAGCTTTACGGGTAGAGTACTGGCAGTTGATATCTCTGGAAATAGTAGCTCAGGCGTTAGTAGTTACCCTGCAACGATTGTTATGGACCCGACAGAGTTATCAATCTACCCTAATATGAGTGTTAGCGCGAATATCATAATTAGTAGCGTATCTGACGTCTTACTAGCACCAAGTTCGTCTATCACAACTAAGGATGGAGTGAGTAGTATTGAACTACTAGTGAATGGTGAGGCAAAAAGTTCGCAAATCGAAATCGGCGATAACAATGGAACACAGACAGTCATCACTAGTGGTGTTAGCGAAGGCGATGTGGTGATTACGAGCTCAGCGAGCTCTGAAAAGAACAATAATAGTAGTTCGGCATTTAGTAGCTCTAGACAAAGCACGGGTAGAAGTGGGACTGGGGCAGTTAGCATGCCTATAGGTGGTCCAGGATTTTGATATGCCTAAGAAACAACAAAAAGTAGAATTAGTTATTAGGCTATCAAATATTTCGAAAATCTATAAAGTGAGTGAAGTAGAAACTGTCGCGCTGGATTCTGTTAGTTTTGAAGTGAAACGGGGAGAATATGTAGCGATCATGGGACCATCTGGTTCTGGGAAAAGCACTTTGATGCATATAATCGGAGCACTAGATAAGCCAACTAGTGGCACATACTTATTAGATGGCATGGATGTTGCTTCGATGTCTAAAGACGAGCTAGCAGAGATTCGCAACATACACATCGGATTTGTTTTTCAGGCATACAACTTGCTGGCGAGAACCTCAGCATTAAAAAACGTCATGCTACCCATGCGATATGGCGAGGTGCCAAAAGAAGAAGCTACGACAAGAGCAACAAAGTATCTAGAACTAGTAGGGCTCGGAGATAGGCTAGAACACCTCACTAACCAACTGTCAGGCGGTCAACAACAGCGCGTGGCGATAGCGCGTGCCTTATCTATGGATCCAGCAATTATATTAGCGGACGAGCCAACAGGTAATATTGCGAGTAACCAAGCAGAAGAAATTATGCAAATATTTAATGACTTAAATAAAAGAGGTCATACGATAGTAATGATAACGCATGAACCAGATATTGCTGCTTACGCGAGAAGAGTAATTACAATCAGAGATGGGAGATTGGTAAGTGATAAGAGGAGGTCTCGGTGAACTACTTTGAAATACTAAAAGAAAGTACTTCCACACTACTATTAAATAAAATGCGAACTGGTCTAGCAATACTAGGTATTGTGATCGGGATCGCGAGCGTTATTGCTCTACTATCAATTGGCGAGGCTAGTCAGCAATCCATCACGAATAGCATAAATTCACTTGGAGTTAATTTGCTTACAGTTAATCCTGGTGCGGCACGCACGGGCGGACTAGTGCGAGGTGCTACTGGCGGCGGGACTACACTTACCTATGGTGACGCGCTGGCGTTAGCTAATGACGATAGTTTGAGTGCGATCGAGACAGTAGCTCCGGTTTATAGTGCGAGATCTCAGGTAGTATATAGCGACAGTAATACGAATACCACTATAACTGGGGTAACACCCGATTATGCTAGTGTCCGAAATATTTCCATAGAGAGCGGAGCTTTTTTATCAGATAGCGATGTTAGTGGGATTACCAATGTAGCTGTACTTGGACCTACTGTTGTTCAGTCATTATTTGGGGACGACGTGGTAGTTGAAAATATAATTGGAGAAGTAATTAGGATTGGTAACTTAAGTTTTAATGTGATAGGAGTGACTAAAGAGAAAGGGAGTAGTGGGGTTAACAACCAAGATGATGTCATATATATCCCTATCAGCACGGCGCAAAAGAAACTATTTGGAGTAAAGTACGTAAGTTCTATTTTGGTCGAAGCAAAGAGCTCTGATGTGATGATCATGGCAATGAATCAAATAGGATATACCCTGCTATCGCGGCACGGTATTAGTGAACCAACAAAAGCTGATTTTAATATACGTAACTCTGCAGACATGCTAGAAACTGTTAGCTCGGTAACGGGCACACTTACTAGCTTACTCTCTGGAGTTGCGGCAATCTCACTACTCGTTGGTGGGATTGGTATTATGAACATAATGCTAGTTACAGTTACAGAGCGGACGAGAGAAATCGGCCTAAGAAAAGCACTGGGAGCAAAGGATAGACTAATCATTACGCAGTTTTTATTTGAAGCAATTGTGTTAACTTTTGTGGGTGGAGTCATTGGCATATTGGTTGGGGTAGTCCTTGCTTTTGCATATGCCAAGCTACAAAATTCGTTATTTATTATTTCAACATCGGCGATAGGGTTGGCATTTTTGACTTCGGCTATTATTGGTTTGGTTTTTGGGTGGTATCCTGCAAAGCGTGCTTCGCTACTACAACCAATAGAGGCATTACGCTACGAATAAGTGATTATTCAGCTTAGTTTCAGGTTTCATATTTACAATGTATTTATTAGATAAATGTTAGGAGGGTTATGAAAGATAATAGCAAGTTGACTCTTGGTCTAGTTATAGTATTTGCAGTAACTATTGGATTCTTTGGTGGAGTGTACTATCAGAAGAAGCAAGGTGAAAATTACTCTAGAATGCAAAGAAGTGATAGAAGTAATGCATCTATGCGAGGTAGAGAAGCCGGTATGGGAGTGAAAAGTAACCCTGGCTCAGTCATGATGGGAGGTGCTGTTAACGGTGAAATCAGTGCAAAAGATGATAATGGAATTACGATCAAACTGACAGATGGTAGCTCAAAATTTATTTTGGTAAATAGTGAGACAAAATATACCCTTAGCTCTGGTACAGACTCGACCAAAGCAGTGATAGGCGAAAAAATAGCTGTGTTTGGTGAGAATAATAGCGATGGGACGATGACTGCTAAGTCGATAGAGTTCAATCCTATGATGCGCGGACAACAAGCTAAGTAAAATCAGTACTGTCTGTATCTTGATTTGTTATTTGTGACCACTACCCCACTCTGCCATGCTCTTGAGTAGTGGCAGAAGTGAGCGCCCTTTAGTAGTTAGTGAATATTCGACCCTAGGCGGGATGACAGGGTAGACTTTGCGACTAATTAGCCCATCTAGCTCCAGCTGCCTAAGCTGCTGAGTTAACATTTTTTGAGTGATTTTTTCGATGTTCTTTTGGAGCTCACTATAGCGCAGACTCCCCTCTCTGAGGAGGTAGAGGATGAGCGGCTTCCATTTGCCACCTATTACACGAAGAGTGGTCTCGACACCACCACAACTTAGTTTATTGGTATCCATATGGTATGTATACTACTATATTGTGTGTACTTGTCAATATGGATGTATGAGACTATGATGCATGCATATGAACTATAAACAAATCCCAAACCAAGTAATTATTAACAAGACTGCAGAAGAGCTAAGCAAGCGTGGCTTTGCTACCCAGATAGTCGAATCCAAAGAGGAAGCAAAGAGTGCCGTACTGGCTTTGATTGATAAAGGCGCAGAGGTAATGACCATGACCTCTAAAACACTCGACGAAATAGGTGTTGCAGAAGCTGTTAATGGCGGCTCTAGTGAATATGTATCGCTAAAAAATAAACTTATGAGCATGGATCGCTCAACCCAGAGCAGAGAAATGCAGGAAATGGGCGCAGCACCAGCAGTTGCTATAGGTAGCGTACACGGCGTGACTGTTGATGGACAGCTTATTATAGCCTCAGCAACTGGTAGCCAACTCCCCGCCTATGCATATGGAGCTGAAAAAGTGATCTGGGTAATAGGTGCTCAAAAAATTAGTAGTACCCTAGACGAAGCAATGAAGCGACTAAACGAGTATGTTCTACCACTCGAGTCCGAGCGAGCACGTATCGCTTATGGCGTAGAGGGTAGTAATATTAGCAAACTACTAATCATGAATAATGAGTTTACTCCAAACCGAATTCACGTAGTCTTAGTCAAAGAAGATCTCGGTTTTTAACCTAACTCTAGTCTAGATTTTTGATCATGCGAGAGTTGTTTTAGTTCGTGCTCACGCTTGAGAGCAGAAGATTTGTCTACACAGTTCTCAGAATATACGACTCGGACAGGGGGGAAACTGCGGGTAAATTTAGCTCCCCGACCACTCAAGTGTAGCGCAAAGCGCTTGGCGACGTCTTTTGTAATACCGGTGTAGTATTTATCACCCTGACATAGGAGGACATAGACCCAGTACGAGCTATTAGGTAGATTGGGCATAGAGGATAGCTTTGGTGACCCATGAGCGCGGGAGGAAGCGAACCAAGAGGACCCCGAGCCGGTTAGTCCAGCTATAGACTGCAACACGTCGTGAGTCGAGCATCGCCTGATATCCGAACTCTGCGACCTGTTTGGAGGTGGGCATGCGCCCCATGATCCCAAAGGTTTTATCTTTACCAGCGACCGACCAAAAGTTAGATTGAGTCGGACCAGGACATAAGGTAGTAACAGTAATATTAGACCCTGATAACTCCTCGGATACGGCTTCGGATAGATGGAGTACATACGATTTGGTGGCAAAGTAGACAGCCATGAGTGGGCCTGGCTGAAATGCGGCACCACTAGCGACGTTGACGATATATGAACGCTCACCCCCTAACATGCGAGTAATAAACATTTTGGTAAGGTACGTTAGGGCAATAATATTTACATTGATCATCTTTAACTCTTTGTCCCAACTGGTCTCTTTGAAAGTGCCAAAGTCACCAAAGCCGGCATTGTTGATCAAATACTTTGGTTTGATTTTGCGCTTATCCAGATCCGTCACTAGCGCCTCGACATTTGAGATCACAGAGAGATCTAGTTCATAAACAAGTACTTTGATCTTGTAGTTAGTCTTTAATTCTTTTGACAAAGAGTTTAGCGCGTTAACATTGCGGGCAACGAGCGCTAGGTTGACCTGGTTGCGGGCAAAGATACGGGCAAACTCGAGACCGATCCCACTACTAGCTCCGGTTACGACTACCCAGTTTGAGTCTTTTTTCATATAAGACTATTGTACCTCCCCAATCATTCATGTGTTATAGTAGAAGACTATGGAAGACAAATGTCCAAAATGTGGATCAGAACTATCACCAGTCACAACAACCAAGACAGGTAGGGAGCTACAGCGCTGCAGTGCAGGCAGCTGGAACCCTGAGACCAAAAAAAATGAGGGCTGTGACTACGTGAAATGGCTCGAAGTAAAACCACAGGAGCTAGATGAAAAATGTCCCAAATGCGGATCCCCACTAGTCTTAAACGTTACCCGTTTTGGTAAAAAAATGAAGAAGTGCAGTACCAATGTCTGGAACAAAGATACGAAAAAAGCAGAGGGCTGTGACTATATCGAGTGGATCAATGGCACCACAGAAAAGTTAGATGAAGACTGCCCAGAGTGCGGTCAGAAACTAGTTCTTTATACAACAGCTGCCGGCAAGAAAATGAAGAAGTGTAGTACCGCCGGATGGGATCGTGAAAACAAACAGGCCACAGGCTGTACCTATGTACAATGGCTAAAGGTAGATGACTATGCCAAGACACCAGAGGGCGATGAATTTATGCCCCCAGAGCCACACCCTAGCGAACTCTAAATTTTAGTTTTTTTATTTTTTAAGTGAGAGATAGATTGCCCCGACACCAATCCAGGTTGCGACCATGGAGATTAGGTAACCGCCCATGGGAACTAGCTTGATTAAATGCAGTACGGTAATACCGACAAATAACTCAAAAAGAGGTGTCACTTTGGTAAACGATGCCGCACTAAATAGTGTGCGGGCAAGTGCTAGTGAAATGACGATCTTACCCATGTAGAGCATGATTAAGTAGAGCGGTAGTGCAACCATGGCGAGTGGGATACCAATCACCGTTAGCATGAGGAGGAGGAGTGCAGGTGGGGTAAGAATCGCAATGAGCAGACCAAAGCCGAGTGCACTTAGACTGCTGTTATGTAGTGCGTCGACAGCGTTATTTAGAGGTTTTTTGAGCAACCAAAGCATGATGCCACCCACCAATAGCATGCCTACATAAGACCAGGCGCGCCAAATGTAGCCAAAGTTGCGGCGATTTTGCTCATCGACTGTTCTATTTTGCTTCCACTCTTCTGGTTCTGTTACCACGTTCGTACTACCTTTTACACTCGACTGGTTATCGATCTTACCATCTTCGGGTGAGAGGAAGTATGTCAGATCTTTGTTAATGCTAGTTTTTGGTCCTAGGGTGACTGTCTCACCGGCGAGCCTAACTTCGCCTAGAACAGGGGCGTTGTGGTAGATGCTACGGCCAGCAAGCATGAGGGAGCGTGCGATGGTTGCGTCGTTTCGGATCGTGTTGCCTACAGCGAGGAATGAACCACCGAGCAGACTGTCACCACTGACTGTGACATTTTGCCCTGCCATATGGAGAGAATCACTGACTTTTGCACGATTGAGGGAGAGTGTGCGACCGACTAGATAAGCGTCCTGACCAATAGATCCTTCGATCGTAATGTCACTACCTACGACGGTAGTATCACCAGTAATAGTGCCGGTGACAAAGATATTTTCGCCGGCGGCGTAGAGATCGCCCTCTACCCTACCTTCGATACGCACGGTTTTGCCAGCCACATAGAGGTCGTCGGCGACTACCTCGTTTTTGGCGATTATCACTTCACCCTCACTGTACTGAACTTTCGCCTGTGCGGGCGTAGCTGAGACATAAAGTAAAGCGATAGCGAGTGAGAGTGCGAGGAGTATATTTTTCATATTCTTATTTTCCCATCCCGATAAATTGAAGAAGGTGATAAACGAGAAAGCCAGGCCAGGTGATGGTCTGAAAAATGTGCCAGAGCCATTCGGAGAGACCAGCGGAGCCAGGGAGGAAATAAAAGGCTGCACCGATTAGGCCAATCCCATAGATGGGACTTTCTCCGCCGCCACTCCTCTTGTTACATCCGCAGCAGTCGCCGCAGCTCTCTGTTACTTTTTCTTTGAGATTGGTTTTTTTCATACTTACTCCTGTTTATTTTTAGCTATATATACTATACCATCACTATCTCTAGTTTAAATGTATACTACCCAACTTTTTACTCATTGGATCTATTTATGAAAATTAAATTACCACTGACTCTTGTGTATGCATGTAAAATACAATAATGGATTTAATTGAACTCAGAGCAAAGATAAACATAATTCAGAAACGTGACAATGACCCTACCAGAGAACGTCACGGGACAGCGAACTATCTTGCCCCGCTTCTTGGCTTTCTTAATGACGGGCTAATTGGTGTCTATGGAGAGTCGTTGGGATGCAATGACCTTGAAGCACTGTTGCAGGCATCGAACGAACTAAAAGATCAACTAAAATCGGAGCTCAGTGAAAGTGATTGGAATGCATATTTTGGCGGGTTGAAAAAATGACTATTCTAACTTCGAATACTGTTGCGTCTCCTGGACGAAGTTGGAACATTTATACAGTCTCAATATGATATCATTCTAAGTCATGCTTGAGATAAAAATGCGTGGACACCAAGTTCTAAATATCATTCTTAACAGACATTTAGGCAAGTTTGGTATTAGCGGTTATAGCGATGAGCATACGCAAGCTGTGAAAGCTACATTTGAGTTTATCAAGAATTTACCAAAAACCACTACATTAACCATTGCTACTGATTATGGTGATTTATGTAACCGCTGCAAATATAATCCTGAATGCTATGTTAACCCCCAACGTGACCTAGAGGCGTTGAAAATACTAGAAGCGACGTTGGGTATTATAAGCACATCACTAACAATCGATATGCTTTTTACTGAGATTGAATTAGATAAATACCTTGAGATTCGAGATCTAATGTACCCACCTTCTTAGTTATGTTGCACTTCCTAGACAATGTTGGACCTATCTTACAAATAATCTACCAATTATTATTGATAGTAACTTCATTTTTTCAGGCCTACAGTGGTGGTTACAATTGTTCCTAGAACGCCGAATATGGTTCCTAATATAACCAGCATGATTTGATCTTTGTTTCGTGAAAAGAAATTCTCCTTATCTCTAGTGTATAAAAGCACAATTTTTGAAGCTTTGTACATATTCGTAAGTCTCATAAATAAAGATATTGCTATGATTCCAATTAGAAGGATGATTGCGTACGCAAGCCATTTATAGAGGAATATATTCACATATGGTAATAGTGGTGAAGCAAGAAGTAAGTAATATAATCGTTCAAACCAAAACCAATACACTCTTCTCTCTCTTCTTCTAATTATTTCATATATTTTTCCAGCAGCTCCAATTGATTCCAATTCATGGTCATTGCAAGTAATGCCTGCACTAGATTGTGTTAGCGAGATACGTATATCTGGAGTAAAAGAACCAATTCTAAGTTCGGATATGCTCCCCTTATAATCGGTCGAGATTTCTTTAAAGCTATTATATTTGTAATTATCCGTTCGTATGTCGTAATATTTTGCTTTCAGTTCGATTAAAAAAATGTTCTCTATTTCCTGTAGATCATCAAGATATAAACATGGTGTTTTAAACTCTTTTTCGAAACTAGGCCCAATAGGTTTTTTCATAATTTGTTGCGGGACTTGGATTCGAACCAAGATTAACGGATTCAGAGTCCGTCTGCCTACCATTAGCAGATCCCGCAGATTATTCTCGGAAATTTATTAACTTTCGGAAGTATTCTACCTCATTCTTTCTTCTGAGTCGAACTACTACCTCCCGCCTTTCTGGATGCAAACCGAGTGATAGAAGTATATTTTCAACTATATCTAGCAAGCTTCTATTCTTGTTTGCGAATGACATGTTGTATGTATAGGTAGGCAGATGAACAGAGATTGAGCCCTCTGCTTCAAAAAGCCCTTTTGCAAAAGATCTAGTATATTTCTTAGACCTCGTGATCCAGCTCGGAACTTTGTGTATCAGTTGCCCTTTGTTCCCTGTCTTGATATGTAGTCTACTACTTAGATACTTTTCGTAGATATAAACTCTATAACATTCACTCCTATGATCCAGAGCTACTTTAGGCTTTTTGCCAAAGACTGTGAACATTGCTCTCTCAACATTTTTGACTAATACTGGATATTTGGTGTTCAGTGTGATTACGAGTTTTTCAGTCCTAGGGTGCTCCTCTATGTGGCCGTCTCCCAATATAAACCCATGTAAATACGCGAGTTCTGCTGAATGTACAAGTCTTGAATAGATAGACTTTATTTTACCGGCTCTAATTTGTTCTTCACGCCAACCAGAAAAGTTATCTATTCCTCTTTTCTTCATTAGGACACTGCGTCTTTTAATCCTTATGTCATTTGCTTTAGTCTTGTCTTTTGCCCAGGCAACTCGCCCTTTCAAACTCTGTCTCCATTTTTGATACCTTGGATCGCTAGCAGGCAATTGTGTTACGTTAACCCGAACCTTACCCATAATCTCAATTATGACACTACTGTGAAACTTGTCAAACAATTATTTCTTGGGTGGGAGTGGGAAGAACGCTGAGGTGCGGCGGGCGTAAGCAGCCCAGTCTTTCCTGCCTTTGTACTTGGCTTCGAGCATCGGGATACCCGAAACTTTGAGGAGGAGGAAGTCGATGGTAATGGGACCGAGGAATGCGAGTGGGTTGCCGGATGCGACGTAGGCAACGAGCGCTATCCCCCACCACAATGCAGCTTCGCCAAAATAGTTGGGATGGCGGGTGTAGCGCCAGAGACCTGTGGTCATAAGCTTACCCTTGCTAGTTTTTTTGCTCTTAAATACCGTTAACTGATAATCACCGATTGCCTCAAAGTAAAAGCCCACTAGCCAAATAGCGATACCTGCGAGTAGCCACGCTTGCGATACGACCCCACCAGCTGACGAGAGAATAATCGGGACAGAGACGAGCTGCATAAATACCCACTGGAGTAGGTACACCTGCAAAAATGAACGGATGAGCCACCATTTACCCCAGTCTTTTCGCCACTGAGCGTAGCGGAAGTCTTCTTTTTGACCTAGATTGCGCATACCAATGTGAGTGGCTAGTCGCACACCCCAGGCAGTTGTCAGGATCATAACCGTAGCTGTAGATAATGAGGGGGCACTCAGATAGACAATCCCTGCTATCAGAACAAATCCTAGTCCCCAGATGATATCGACGATCCCGTTGTTTTTGACTGCAGTTGCAACGATAAAGGTAGCGATAAATAAAGCTAAGCTAGCGAGCGAGGTAGTAATGAGTAATGTTTCCATATTACCTATGCTACCATACAGCTAGTTATGCAGATACGAGATCTTTACGATAAGTACTACTTAATGCCACAGCTACGCGAGCACCAGCTAAGGGTTGGTGGGATCGTGAGACTGATTACCGATGATCATGACAGTATCATTACCGCCTTGGTCCACGACATGGGGAATATTGTGAAGTTTGATCTTGACCACCCTCTCACGCAAGTTGAAGATTTAGAAAAGTGGAAAATCGAGCAGGAACATGTGAGAACTACATATGGCAGTGATGCTCATGAAGCTACTTTTGCAATTCTTAAAGATGCAGGGCTTAATAAATACAACATTCACCTAAGAGATGAAGGTAGAGCATATGATAATGAATCTCTAGATGTAGATTTTTTTGAGAGTATGTCTAAACCAGCACTATTTACTCTATATGGCGACATGCGAGTAAGCATTGAGGGTGTAGTTACTATGCAGGAGAGAATAGAAGACCTGGAAAGAAGATATAGTGCTCCCAGAACAGAATCTAAATGGGCGAAAAAGCTCGAAGACTATATGCAATCAATTGCGAGTATAGACGTGAGATCCATTACTGAGGTGATGGTGGAGCCACTTTTTGACGAGTTGTTGACAATGACCGTATAATGTATTTAATTGAAAAAGCGATGAAGGGGTCCCCACCCTGGAGCTGGATACGATGAGTATCCCGTAACTGTACGAGAAACAGCAATTAAGTGGTAAGCAAGGTGGTACCGCGAGTAACCTCGCCCTTGTTCCCGACACCAAAGAGGTGTTAGGAATAGTGGCGAGGTTTTTTGTTACAAAAATTATTAAATTATTAGGAGGAAGCTATATGGCTACCTACGATGACTTTATCAAACTCGACATCAGAGTCGGGAAGATCTTGGCGGTAGCTGACTTCCCCGAAGCTCGTAAGCCTGCATATAAAATCCAGATCGATTTTGGCCCAGAAATTGGCAAAAAAGTATCGAGTGTGCAGATAGTCAAACACTACAGCAAAGACGAACTAGTGGGCAAGCTGGTGATGGGAGTAGTTAACTTTCCCCCACGCCAAATCGGACCATTTCAATCCGAGGTACTAACGCTCGGTGTCCCGGATGCGGATCATGAATGCATATTAATGGTCCCTGATAAGGATCTGGCGGTAGTGGGCGGAAAGCTATTTTAAAAATTAGGAGATATATATGAAGTATTCAAAATTATTTAGCAAAACACTTAAGTCGGCACCGGCTAATGCCGATACGGTTAATCACAAACTACTCGTGCAGGCAGGATATGTGCGGCAAGTGATGGCTGGCGTTTATACCTATACTCCCCTCGGGCTACGAGTGCTTAATAAAATAAGCAACATTATCAGGGAAGAGATGAATGAGATTGGTGGCCAAGAAGTACTCATGCCCCTACTCCACCCTAGCTCGATCTGGAAACAAACAGGTGGCTGGGACAAGATTGATGTGCTATTTAAGGTAAAGAGTCGTACAGGAAAAGACTATGCGCTAGCCCAAAGTAACGAAGAGACAGTTACTCCACTAGTCAAAGAGTGGATCCATAGTGAGCGCGATCTGCCACTAGCGGTCTACCATATCAACTCCAAGTTTCGTGATGAGCTACGTAGCAAGTCTGGAATATTAAGAGGACGCGAGTTCTTGATGAAAGATATGTATAGCTGGCACAGTACTCAATCCGACTTTGACCGCTTTTACCAAATAGTAAAAGAGGCATACTTTAAAATCTTTGAGCGAATAGGGTTATCGGCAAAAGCAACAGAAGCTTCGGGTGGAGCATTTACCGAAAAAGTTAGCTACGAGTTTGAAGTACTATCTGATGCAGGCGAAGCTCATATCCTCCACTGCGAGAGCTGCAATTGGTGCGTAAACTCAGATGATATCACTAACTATAAAGTGGGTGAGGACTGCCCTAAGTGCGGACATGCGAAACTACAATCATCAAAGGCTGCCGAGCTAGGTAACGTATTTGATCTTGGTACCAAATACACCAAAGCATTTGATATCAGTGTAGTTAATAGTGAGGGAGAAAAGATCTATCCAATCATGGGATGCTACGGGATCGGGATCTCGCGCACTATGGGAGTAATAGTCGAGACCTTTAACGATGAGTGTGGCATTATCTGGCCAGAAGCTGTTGCTCCTTTTAAAGTTCACCTCATATCGCTAGCTGGAAAAAATGAGGAAGTGGCAAAGCGAGCAGACGAAGTATATGCTGAGCTCACTAAAGCAGGTGTTGAAGTGCTATATGACGAGCGAGACAATGTGGGTGCTGGAGCCAAACTCGCTGATGCGGACCTATTAGGTATCCCTTACCGTGTAGTGGTATCCGAGAAAACTGCTGAGCTAGTGGAGATGAAAAAGCGAAACGAAAAAGAAGCAAAACTGATCAGTCTGGCCGAACTAGTTAAGTCGCTCTAAGACAGCGTCGCGACCTAAGATGAGCATGGACTCGGTGAGCGGAGGGCTTACTTTTTTGCCAGTCACTGCGAGGCGCATGGCAGCGAAGAATGGTCCATTCTTCCATCCTTTTTCTTTGACTGCCTGAACGAGCGCGGATTCGATCCCCTCTTTGGTCCATTCGCAAACAGTTAGGATCTCTTTGGCTAGCTCGATATATGACACCTCATCTGAGGTTAGCTCTGGTTTAGCTGGTTTGCTAAAGAAAAATTCAGTGAGGGTGGTAAATTCGGAGAGCAAACTAATCCTAGTCTTAATTAGTGGGATGATCGAGAGCAGTAGCTCATCACTGGCGTCAGTCGGTGCGTATGGGCGAATGAGTGGGAGCAACTCAGCATCTGGGATCTGGCGGATATACTGACCATTAAAGTAATTTAGCTTGTCGATAAAAAATCTGGGGTTTGCATCCTGAAAACCTTTGACGTCAAAGTGCTCGACAAACTCAGGTAGTGTATAGAGCTCGCGATTATCTTTGGGAGCCCAGCCGAGGAGAGCGACAAAGTTGAGTAGAGCCTCCGGGAGGTAGCCTGCCTTAAGATAATCTTCACAAAAGACACTGTCTCTTCTTTTGCTTAATTTTTTGCCCGTAGTTGGGGACATGATATCGGTCAAGTGACCGATGGCTGGCATGGGTTTGTCACCCCTTAGATAGTTGAGCACCAAGACGTGGATCGGAGTAGAGGGTAGCCAATCATGACCACGAAGAATATGGGTGATGTTCATATCGAGGTCATCGACCATCGCGGCTAGCGCGTAGGTGGGGAAGGTATCAGTCTTAAGTAGTGTTGCGTCGTATACAGTATTACTATCCCAAGTAATATCTTTTTTGTGGGCAAAGTCGTGGTAGGTAATCTTTTGGTTGTCAGGCACCCGCAGCTTAATCGCACCACTAGTAAAGCCCAGATCCCGACAGGGGTCACGCATCACGGTTGAGTAGCCATCGGTATGAGCATTTTTTGGTGGGCATTGACAGTAAAAGGCATGGCCATCTGTTAGCAGTTTTTGCGCGGCAGCCTGATAGATGCCAGTCTTCTGCCTCTCTGACTGAATATAAAATTCGTCCCAGGTGATACCAAACTTTTTGAGCACAGTCTGCAGCGACTCGAGCGCGCCCGCAACTTCGCGTTTTTGATCGGTATCTTCGATCCGGAGGATAAAGTCCCCTCCCTCGTGCCGCGCCATGGCATAGGCATAGAGTGCGGTGCGCAAACTACCAATGTGTAAAAAGCCGGTCGGTGAGGGTGCAAAGCGAGTGCGAATAGTCATAAGAAGTATTATATACTAGAGTCATGGCAACACTCGGAGAGACTGCAATCGTCGCGCGAAAAGCGATCAAATTTGGGGCTATTGGGCTCGTAGTCCTAATGATAGGACGAGTAGTTGTCACCTCTGCATATACCTACTGGAAAGCGCTACACCCAGACCCACCACCACCACCTGACGTAAAGTTTGGTAGATTGCCTAAGCTAATATTCCCCCAAAAGGAGCCAGTCCCTATCCAGTACAGCCTGGAGACTCGGACCGGGGCACTGCCAACAAATCTACCTACCCAGTTTACGGTCTACTTTATGCCGATCAAAAAACCGAGCCTTCTCGCTTATGATGCAGCCAAGAACGTGGCGACAAGACTCGACTTTATTGCTGAACCACTCAAACTGTCTGAGGATACTTATCGCTGGGATGCAACTGATCCTATCCCATCTACTTTTACTATCAATGTCATAACGGGTGCATTTGTGCTCGACAGACGCTGGCAGGTCGAGCCCTCGTATACTACCCCCAACCTAATCTTTAATGATGAGCAGGCCGAAGATCGAGTATTAAATATCTTATCTAGATTAGAACTACTCCCCGATGACATTAAAGAGGGTGAAGTAACCATGAACGAGCTAAAAGCTGACAAAGATCAAATAGTCACTGCAGTATCGAGATCGCAAGCTAACTTTGTCAGAGTTAACCTATATCGCAAACCAGTTGAGGAGATACCGGTGGTCTACCCAAGGAGCGACAGAGGACCCATCTCGGTGATCCTAGCATTACAGAGAGACGAGGATAAGCAGTTTGTAAATATTGATTACAACTACTACCCGGTCGAGCGAGAGACTAGTGCAGTCTACCCGATCATCTCGGCAGCTGAAGCGTGGAAGCGACTACAAGCAGGCAATGGGTACGTAGTAAACGTTAAGCAGAATGTGGCAACCACGGTCGTGCGAGAAATCAGTATCGAATACTATGACGCCGAAGAGCCACAACAATACCTACAACCAGTCTACGTTTTCCGGGGCGATAATGACTTTGTGGCTTATGTCCCGGCACTATCTGACGCGTGGGTTGAATAAGACCACTAAGTGATGCTAGTGACTACTGGACTTACAACCTTAATATAATCTCGCGAATACATCCCTATAGAGTAAGATCTATCGCCTGCGTTGAATATAATTTTTTCGTTAGCTATCAGCTCAGAATCAGCGATCACTTCTAGGTTAAAGAGATTGCCAAATGGTGGTACTCCACCGGGCAAGATCCCGCCAGTAATTTCTGACACTTCTTCGACTGTAGCAAAGCGAATATCTTTGGCACTATAAATATTCTTGATCTTAGCTGTATCAAAGCGACGATCACCCGGGATCACAATCATAACAAACTTTTTGTTCTGACTACTAATTTTGACACGAGCTATGATAGCTTTTGCTCCTTGATGCAGAGTATATCCAGTTCGTACTTTTGCAGCCTCTTCACTAGTTTTGACTGGCTCGTGTTCAAATGCCTCGAACCAACAATCATGTTCACTTAACAGTTCGCGGATAGCCTGGGTTGTCGGATGATATGTTTTGTCTGACATAATCAAGGCCTGAGACGCTTCACGTCGCGTGGGAGGAACGTTGCCTCTTTGACGCTCGGCAAACCTAGAATCTGGGCGATAATGCGTCCTGGGCCAATACCAACTCCGCCGTGAGGTGGGACACCATAGCGGAAGAAGCTAAGATAATCGGAGAGACCCTCTTCGGTCAGACCTTTCTCGGCAGCTTGGGCCACCAACTTGTCGATCCTGTGCTCACGCTGAGCGCCAGTTGTAATCTCAACTCCTTTGTAGAGCAGGTCAAACCCTTTGGTTAAGCCAGTCTCTTCATCGCGCATGTGATAGAACGCACGGTGGGCTTTGGGGTAGTCGGTGATAAAGACAAACTCGCTGCCTGACTCTTCTTTGACGATTTTGCAGATCCCGCGCTCTTCGTCAGGAGAGAGATCGCCTTCTTTGTCACTAGTAATACCTGCAGCTTTTAATTTTGCTTTTGTCTCTTCTAGTGTGAGACGAGCAAAAGGAACCTTAATCTCTTCGTCTATTAAACCAGCTGACTTTAGTTTGGCAAAGCCAGATTTGAGCATAGCCTCTTCGGTATCCATGACGTCATGGTGGCTAGTAATATGTGCAATCTCAAAGTCCCAGCCAGTAAACTCAGTCATGTGGCGGGTCGTAAAGCTTAGCTCAGCACGAAAGACTGGACCGACCATAAAGACTTTTTCAAAGCCACTGGCTATCGCCATTTGTTTGTAGAACTGTGGCGACTGGGCGAGATAAGCTTTTCCTTCAAAATATTTGACCTCAAAGACCTCGGCACCACTTTCGCTAGGCGCACTCATGAGCGCTGGTGAGTAGAGCTGAGTAAAGCCATTTTGACTAAAGTACTCTCTAATCCCCTGCTCGAGAACTGTCCATACCTGAAAGATTTTTTGAGAATCTGGCTTACGCAAATCTAGCCAGCGATAGTCAAAGCGCTTGGTTACATCTACCTCTTCGGCACCTTTTTCGGCAACTACGGGGATAGGGAGAGGCAGGGCGAGTGATTGGATGATGATGGAACTCGCGTCGATCTCGACACCTTCGGGGACCTGTTTACTCTCTTTGAGTAAACCTTCGATTTGAACAACAGACTCTACCGAGAGGTCTTTGATTGAATCGAAGACTTCTTTGTTCCAGGCACCTGTTACTACCTGGATACTGCCACTAATATCTCGCACGCGCAAGAATGCAATCTTGCCTTGGTTGCGGATCGAGTGGACAAACCCTGCGATCGTGACAGTCTCCCCTACTAATTTAGTAACTTCACTAATGCTTTTGCGCATATTACTCCTCTAATTTTTGGATTTTGGAGCATAAAAAAACCGCCCCAAAACCCTTATATTTGAAAGGGTCCTGTCGGACGGTGCCACCTTGTCTAAACTTATTACAGCGATAACGGGCTTAACCGGTTCCAGCTCGTTTGTTGTCAGCAAACTATTAACGCTGTTATGTATTTGTAGGTGGAGGATAACAAAATTATCTTGGCGAGTCAACAGAGACCCAGTTGTGATGCTCGTACACCCATTCAACGAGCCTCGTAGTGTCGGCAAAACGATCAGCACTACCTAGGACTACAGTAATAATCCCTCTGCCATCTCTTTCGACGTAGCTCACAAAACACTCTCCAGCCCCAGTAGTCCAGCCAGTCTTTCCACCCTTCAAGCCAGGGAGAACGGATAATAACTCGTCAGTGGATTCGAGTTCGTAAGTCTTAGTACCTGTTACGTCGGTAATTGCCGCAACTTCTTTTGCCACAACTCCCTGAATATAGGGATCAGTTAGGGCGACGGATGCGAGCGTTGCGATATCGCGGGCTGAGGTGAGGTGGCCATACTGATCGATACCACTCGGGTTTTTGTAAACTGTACTTAGTAGATTTAGATCTTTGGCTTTTTGATTCATTGCAGCTACAAAAGCTGAATAACCACAGTTCCCCCCTTCGCCTTTCGGCTTCGTAGGGGCGCAGTAGTTGTCAGCGAGCGTCAGTGCGGCATCGTTACCCGAGTGGATGAGGAGGCCATGGAGGAGTGAGTCTACGCTTAGCTGATCACCTTTGCTTAGTTCGATAGTCTGTCCGATGGCACGATCTTCGTTCTGCACGGTTAGTACTGTATTTTTGTCGGGCCAAGTCTCTAGAGCAACGAGCGCTGTCATGAGCTTGGTAATAGAAGCGGGGGGCAGCACTACATCGGGACGCCTCTGTGCTATCACAGTTTTACTGCTAATATCCTGGACAATATATGAGGTAGAGGCAACAGCTGGCGGGGCCTCCCCATCTGATAGTGGGTAGTCGGCGAGTGCAATCTCGATTTTTTGTGGAGTAAAAACTGGACCTGGTCTTAGGACTATGGACTGCAGCTGGTTGTGACCAGGATAAGCAAGAGTTAAAAGTAAAAAGGAGAAAGGAACAAGTAAAGATCTTTTTGACTGCTTAGTTACAAAAGCTAAAAATTGAGAGTTAAGTTTCGACATAGGTTGATACCAACTGGACTGATTCTTTGTTATTCCATACATTGACATCTATTGTCGCAATACACTGCGTGACATGGTTAATCGGGTGAGAGTGTTTGGTGTTAAACATTAGCAGTGGGAGTCTAATACCATCTTGCTCAATCGTTAATTTGTGGTGCTTGCCTAGCTCACCGAGTGCTCTATCTTCTACGACTTTGACGTTTTTAAACAAGAATCTTGGCTTATTATTACCGAGCCCGTACGGCTCTAGCTTTGTAAGCTTTTTGGCTAATTCGAGTGTTGCATTGTTTAGAGGCAACTCCATATCGGCATTCTCGTGCCTAATTAGTAGATCGTCGCTAATTGTCGTGTTGCCTACGGCTGAAACCTCATCCAGGAGCAATTGCAGATTAACCCTTTCGATACTAAAGCCTGCTGCCTGATCGTGCCCGCCTAAGCCCAAAAATGGAGTCTTGAGGCTGCGCAAAAATCCAGTGATGTTAAAGCCGGGGATTGACCGGGCTGAGCCCTTGATGACGTCTCCATTGTCACTCATGACAATGGCCGGGCGATAGGCGGCCTCTACCAGCTTGCCGGCTACCAAGCCAATGACTCCCTCGTGATATGGGCCAACGAGCGCGGTAATCTTATTGTTAAATGGCTGCTCGAGCGCATGAGTGAGCGCGGACTCGGTCAGCTCCTGGCGGTCTATATTGTGAGATTCGATCTCTTCGGCCAGACTAGTAGCTACACCGTTGTCAGTCGTACACAATAGTCGTAGTGCATGTAGTGGACTATAGATTCGTCCAGCAGCGTTAATGCGTGGTGCGATACCGTAGCTAATATCGTACGAAGTAAGCGGTCGCTCTGGGATACCCATCCTGGCTTTGAGCGCACGAAACCCAGGACTACTACTAGCGCTTAACGCTTTGAGACCACTAACAACTAGGGTTCGATTAAACCCAACAAGCGGCATCATGTCCGCGATGATCCCGATCGTCGCCAAGTCTAGTAGTTTTGAGGTGCTAGCAAGGAGATGGCAGACCAAGATCCAGGATACCCCGGCACCGGATGTGATAGTTGAGTGAACTATCGAGTTTGCTTTTGGCAGTGTACTATCAGGTAAGTGGTGATCGGTAATAATGACCTCAATTCCCTCATGCACAAAGGTGTCGATACCATCATGGGCGACTATTCCCGTATCGACAGTGATTATGAGTTTGGGGTGGAAACCCTCGTAGCTAGCATCAATAAATGCAGTACCATCCATCACTTCGGCGATTGCCTTATTAGATAAACCATAACCATGCTTGTGGCGATCTGGGATAAACGGGAGGAGGCGCGAGGTCGAGCCTGATTTTTTGATGTACTCACTAAGGCCTAAATAGAGGACAGCGGTTGCGCTAACCCCATCGGCATCGTAGTCGCCAAAGATGCAGATGTCACTACCACTCTCCAAATGTTTATCAATTAAAGTCTGGGCTGCACTGAGAGACTCCTTGGTGATGCCCGACTCTGCATAGAGGTAATCTAGCGTGATCTCACGAGGGGATAAGAACTCGGCCTGCTCCTCGACCGTGTTTAAACCTCTACTAACCAGGATAGTCTTGATGATCTCGTTGGCTGTAATTGGAGCTTTGATGCTACATTTGGTGTTTATGATCATGGTCTTATTATAACCTCTTGTTATAATGGAAACATGCAACTTATACTTAACCCTGCAGCTGTCGTAATAGTCGAGACTCTAAAGAGCCATGGATATACGGCGGAGATAGTGGGTGGAGCTGTCCGAGACTTACTACTATCTCTCCCCTCTTATGACTGGGATATCACAACTAATGCAACCCCAGAGATGGTTGAGCCTCTTTTTACAGATAGTTTTTATGATAACGAGTACGGGACAGTCAAGGTAGCGGGAAAGCACCTAAAAGAGCAGTTTGGATTAACTGACGAACAGTGCGACGACTCAATGATCTTTGATATTACGACCTATCGCTCTGAGAGCGGCTACTCTGATAAAAGACGCCCCGATAGCGTAGTGTGGGGCAAATCTATTGAAGAGGATCTTAAGAGACGAGACTTTACGATTAACGCACTTGCTCTGCGACTAAAGTCGCAAGTAGAAAGTAACAAGTTGAAAGTTGTAAGTTATGAGGTTGAGATCGTTGACCCGTACGGTGGACAAGAAGATATCAAGAACAAGGTAATAAGAGCAGTCGGGGTGCCGATCGAGCGCTTTGATGAAGATGCTCTACGCATAATGCGAGCCATTAGACTGGCGGCTCAACTAGGATTTACGATCGAGAACGAAACATTTGCAGCACTTAAGGCAACGGTCGCTAACCTCCGAGATATTAGCTGGGAGCGGATAGGGGCTGAGGTGATGAAACTCCTAGCAACTGATCACGCGGCAGATGGTGTGATCTTAATGGCCAATACAGGGATACTAGAGATCGTGATGCCGGAATTAATAAAGTGTCGAGGAGTCGAGCAGGGAGGACACCATACTCATGATGTTTATACGCATCTCATTGAATCGCTGCGAGGGTGCAGCTCGCCCGATCCTGTTGTGCGACTGTCAACCCTACTACACGACATTGATAAGCCGACCGTTGCGAGAGCGGAGGGACCGCGAGGTGTGACTTTTCATAATCACGAAGTGGTAGGGGCGCGCACTGCAAAGCGGATCGCGGAGCGACTAAAACTACCAAAGAAAGATCAGGATAAAGTGTTTACCCTAGTTCGCTGGCACATGTTCCACTACGACCCCAAGATGACTGATAGTGCGATCAGACGATTTATTAGGCGAGTAGGACTAGAGAATATACATGACATGATAGCGCTTAGGATAGGTGATCGAATAGGATCAGGGAGCAAGACCACGAGCTGGCGACTAACCGAGCTACAAAAGCGGATTGGCGAGCAACTGTATGAGCCGCTATCGCTAAAAGATATGGCGGTCGATGGTGGAGACGTTATGAGGATACTGGATATAAAGCCGAGCAGAAAAATAGGAGAGATATTAAATACCCTTTTTGAAGAGATACTGGATGACTCAAGCCGTAATACTAAAGAGTATTTAGAAAAAAGAATCGTGGAGTTGGGATAAGGTTTTCTCTCTATAACTACTGATTGTCAAAATAATGATCCGATTCAGAATAAATCACCTTTTTGAGTAAGCTTTGTTCTTCTGATTCTTTTAATAGACCAATTATTACGTCATAACCTGAATGATTATTTGGTTTGTTTCTTAGTCGACCTGTTAGATACCCAAAGAACAGAGCTTGTGTAGCTTCGACTATTGCTCTTTGCTCGTGATTTTCGATATTATTAAAATATCCATTCCTGATAAACTCTCCAGTAACATCGCGTACGTGCATACGAATTAGTTGGAGATCTTCTTGCAGATCATGTTCACTATTTGGATCATCTCCAAAAATAGGTGATGTCCAACTATCTACGTCAAGAGGCGTTCCCACAGATGTGAAGTTTTTTGAAGAAGCAAAGTTTACTCGTATATCATGCATGTGTTGCAAGCCAAGGATTCTACCCATTGTTTCTGGCAAGTATCTTGTTAGATATTTATAGATATGACTATTGTCTGATACTCGAAGTGGTTCGAACGGCAAGTGTTTTACAATTATTGAGTCAGGTTTATATCTTTTAACCAGGTTTAACCATCTAAATGTAGGTGACAATTTTTCTGTAAGTTCTTCTTTGTCAGTAAATAGACATAAGTCTTCATATCTCTGATTTACTGGGTTTTCTCTTTGAATTATTATAAAATCTGTTGCAAAAAACTCGTATATGCTACTAATTTTCTCTGCTATATTTTTTGCCGGCAAGTGACTGAGAAAGTTATTATCTTCCTCAACTCTTTTTACTAATCGTTGTCTTGTGATTGTTTTCCAAGTATCAACATCAACCATCCTGCCGTCTAACGGAAGTTCTAATATTTTTTCTACGGATAATATTCTTTCGGTAGGAATCCCTATTCTTCTTGCGATCTCACTGTTATTTACTATTCTCGGGTATTGATCGATTACTAGGAGACCGTTTAGACGCACTCCCCCCCTCGAGTACTTATCTTCGGTTAAGAAGATGTTGTCTAGGCGTGCACCCTTCCAATCAAGACTGCCAAGCGGGTGACCATACTCATCTAATTGTAGTATCGGAGATAAGGGATCGTATGCGACAGATCTGCCATGTATTTTACTAATTATCTCTGAATGTATGCCCCAATTAACTAATGGAGACACTGGCAACATGGCCATATTGGGGGTTAAATCTAATGCTGAGCGCGAGTAATTTTGATATAGATTTTCAGTCTTTACAGGATTCAATGATGACATATTATTATTGTATATCATCACTTATTATATCTTGTAGTACTTGTAAGTAGTATGAACATTTCTAGTTCAATCCTGATAATAAGTTATAATACCCTTGCCGAATGTGGTTGGTGGGTGATCGCTCCGGCGTTACAGCCGAGAGAGGAAAGTCCAGACAGCAGAGTGCAGGGTGGGTAGCGCAAGCTATCACGGGTAACCGCTAGTTTAGAGCAACAGTGACGAATCCCTTAAGTGGGAGTGAAACGGGCAATCCTCCCCGCTGCAACCGACGACTGGGACGACTAAGACAGTAGCACTCCTGAGTCCCGAAGATTGCGGGCATTAGAGAAATGATCGCACTAAAAACAGAATCTGGCTTATGCCAACCACATTCCGGCACTATTTAATTTTTCTTTTTGAAGAGATCTTGTCCCACAATACTAGGATTGGGGCTGCGGTAAAAGTGGAGCTATAAGTACCTGAGATCGTACCAATAAGGAGTGCCAAGACAAAGTGGCGGATCGAGTCCCCACCAAGCAGGTACATCGACAAGAGCATGAAGATAATGGTCAAACTATTGTTGATAGATCTACCCATGGTCTCAACAACCGCGCGATTGATGATATCGACAAAATCTAGATAACCATGATGCTTTTTTAGCTCACGGATACGATCGTAAACCACGATAGTGTCATGCACCGAGAAGCTGAGAATTGTTAGGAGGGCGGTTACAAAAAGTGTATCCACCTCAATTCCTGCGTAATGACCTAGGAGCGAGAAAGTGCCCAGTAGCACTAGTGAGTCGTGGAACATCGCGAGGATGGCTGAGGCACCGTAGCGAAAATCTTTGAAACGGTAGGCAACGTAGGTCATGATGAGTAGTGCTGATAATGCGATACCGAGGATGGTTTTGTTGATCAGCTCACTACCTAGGGTCGGTCCTACATTTTGGTACTCTAACTCGGTAATCTTGGCAGCAACAACTCGAGAGTCAGCGCGGAGTTTTTGATAGGCATCGGACTCGAGTGGTGAGGTGGTAATACTTAACTTATTACCCTCGCGAGTTACATCAGTTATAACTGCACCAACTGACGAGACTGCAGCAGTTAGATCAGCGTCACCGAGCTCAGCTTCGGCCTGCCAGACAATGGTACTGCCGCCAGTAAAATCAATCGATGGCTTGAGACCGTAGCGGATCAGAGAGTAGGTACCAGGGATGATAACGCAGAGCGAGATTACAAAGTAAACCCAGTAATACTTCATCGGTTCGAGTATTTTTAGTTTTTGCTCACTCATAGATTATGATTTCCCTTTAATAAATGCACGGAGTAGATTGCGGGTCACAAATAAACCGGTAAAGAGACTGACGAGGATACCGAGGAAGAGTGTGAGAGCAAAGCCACGGACTAATCCACTACTGTTTAAGAATGACCAATCAAATGGATTATAGAGAATAAACGTAGCCATGAGTGTCGCGGTGTTTGCATCTTTGATAGCATCCCAAGCTTTGCCAAAACCGAGCTCTAGGCTACTGGCAAATCCGTTGCCCTTTCTACTCTCTTCTTTCATGCGCTCGAAGATCAGAATATTGCTATCGACTGCCATACCAATACTTAGAATAAAGCCAGCAAGCCCAGGGAGAGTTAGCGTGATTGGGATAAGTTTGTAGAGCGCGAGAGTCAAGATACCATAGAAAATGAGTCCTATGCTTGCCACAAACCCTAGCGCACCATAGTTGAGGATCATGAATAGCGCCACAAGCGCGAGCCCTACCCCACCCGCCGTCAGGCTAGCCTGGACACTGCCTTCGCCTAGCGAGGGAGCGATGTTCTGCTGTTTGAGGATCTTCACACTAACCGGGAGTGCACCAGCATTGAGAGTGAGTACGATATTTTGGACTTCTTCGAGCGTAAATGTACCATTGATCACTGCTGTACCGCCGACAATCTTGGTCTGGACTATTGGAGCAGACAGGGGTATGTCATCCATAAAGATACCGATTGGCTTGCCAACATTTTTTTCGGTTAAGGATTCAAATTTTTTGCCACCTTCTTCGCTAAACTGCAGACTTACTTCGGGATCCCCAGTCTCAGGGTTAAAGGACACTGTTGCTCGCTTGAGATCAGATCCTGACAAGTCAGTTGTGACAAAATCTGCGTAGGTTGCACTGTCTGTTGCATCCTTGGGTAGTTCGCGAAAATCTAGCTTGGCGGTACTACCAATCAAAGCTAGTGCTTCGTCTGGGTTATCTATACCTGGCATAGCGACTGAGAGACGGTAGTTGCCACCACTGGTGATGGTTTTGACTGTCGCCTCAGCAACACCATACATGTCGACGCGGCGGGCGATAACTTCTCTTACAGAGTTGAGAGCATCCTTGCGATCTACCTCAGCGATATTTGCCATATCTGCCTCTAGTGTCACCTCGGTGCCGCCACGTAGATCTAGACCTAGCTTGAGCTCTAGATCCCTAGTCCAGCTGCCGATCGTAAGAGTTGGTGAGCTAATGGTTGCGTTAAATGTCTTGCCAAACAGCGTAGCACTAATAGGGTAGTTTTTGGGAGCTGCTAAAACGAGCGATACTGCAAAGATGAGTGCAATGAGGAATAGATTTCTTTTTAGTTTCATATACAAGATATTAGGATAGCATGGCGTACGAATAATGTCATGAACCCCCACCTAACTTTAGCTGCTTGGTCGAGGGGAAGCTGACCACTAACTGCTGAGACTCTTCGAGGTAACTTAGATTGACCTGATCTCCCTCTTCGAGTGAGAGCGCCTTGATTACGCTAGTTGGGACTATGATCCCCTTGGAGTTACCTATACGAGTTATCTTGGTTGTAATCTTGTCTGACATAATATCAAGCAACCAATTCTTCTTCGTCACCAATAATCATGATTCGTGAACTCTCGAGAATACGAGCGATAAATGGGTCGTTGTGAGTCTTCCTGTAGCTAAGCTCATCCTCGGTCATTACGGTGTAGTTGATCTCGCGGGAGAGCTTGGCCTCGGACTCTCTGATTAGCTCAGCTAGCTGAGGCAAGATGACGTCGCCAACAATTAGTAGATCTACTGTATCTTTGGCTCTAGGCATGTGCCGCATAAAGCGACCAGAGATCATGGCATATTTGATGTGGCCTAGTTTGGGGGCGGCCTTGCTGATCGCTGCACCTAACCCACTACATTTGCCAACCATACTCACTAGTTCTTTGTGGAAGAGATAATTTTTGTTAAAGATGTAGTAGATCCTGTTACCCCGCTTCTCCTCTTTTAACATGCCGTGACTGGTTAGGTGGATTAGCTCACGCCTAACTGCGTTTATTTCCTCGTCCACCCGGCGAGTGAGCTCCCTGATGTAGAACATCTCGGCAGGATTGCTCAAAAACTCAGTGATTAGCTTAACTCTGACTTTTGAAACTACAAAATCTTGCATTGATGACATAAATTAATCCTTTATATGTACAACGATATTACTCTTTTATCGTACAAAAATGGTGATCGATATGCAATACAACAAAATGGATCGAACGATGTGAGATGTGGGCGGACACGGGGGTCCGCCCCTACGGGATTCTTAATATGTGACGGTATTGTCGGTTGGCAAGATCTCTACCCAGAGAGTCCCTCTGTTAAAGGAGATTGCCTTGCCTTTGCTGTCTTTAAACATGGTTCGGCTCTCGCGATCTTTTTTGCTCCAGGTGATTTCTGTTGCTGTGCCATCTTGGAAGAGGATACCCTCGCCGCTACCGATTACTTCGTAGAGCATGTGCTTGTGGTCATCGAGAGGACCGAGCTCCTTAGTAAACTGCACGAGCACTGCTTTGGCACTAAACTGTTTGTCGTCGTTACGATCTTTGTGTGCGGTGTCCCCATTGGTACGAGCGTACATGTTGGTCGTCTTGTTGTAATCCCAGGTAACATCAAAGTCGTGGTAGCTCTCCCAGAAACCGAAAGTGATTTTGGAGACATCGCCACGAGCTGATTCTTCGGCATCATCTTTCCAGCTAAATTTGGTAAAGCTATCTTTCCAGTCTAGCTTGGCGTTCTTAGGCATCAAGTCCTTGGGAGCCATGTTGGTCCAGCCACGAGTGGCTGCGGCGTATTTCCAGAGCTTGTCGGTACTACTATACATAGTGTGCTCGGTGGCTACTGTCCTACCCATTCGCTCATAGTCGCGCCAGAAGGTGGGGAAGCCGATACTAAACTGATTGAGGTCATTGCCGGTCCTGCCTACCCAACCATAAGAGGCTAGCTGCTCTAGAGCTTGGACACTCTTGTGAGATGTACAAGTCTTACCACCGTCGGCACTACTACAGTTGGCGCCGCCAACGTGAGCGTAGAGTGGGTAGTTATATTCTGAAGAGAGATTAACAAAAGTAGTACGGGCTGAGCGCACTGGGCCGACTATAGTGTCAGCCTTTGCGACTCCACACAAATAGACTGCGCCAAAACGGGTAATACCACCCTCGGCCACGGCTTCGTAGACGATATCAGCGCTACCGAGACCTGACTGAGGTCTAGCATCGACTGAGTTTTCGATCATCACAAAGAGTGGTCTTCTAGTCTCCCAGATCTTTTGTTCGGCTGTCGTGTACATAGCTCCGTTTATGGGACATTCGGCTGTGCGAGGAGCTGCGGGATCAATGTTTAAGCCACCACCCGCCGTTGGAGTAGTAATGGGTGAGATAGGTCCTGCAGAGTCTGGGGTATAAAGATAGAGGGTCATACCATAACTGACGCCGGTTGACATACCAAAAGCAACAAGCGCAATTAATAGTGATTTGAGTATTGGGTTTTTCATAAATATGTGTCCTTAACGCTTGATAATCTTTTGCTCGTCAGTTGAGAGTGGATGGTCTAGTCCCACACCTCCCTTTACTGATTTTACATAGAAACGTGTATTTTCTCTACTATGCAATGATGTTATGACTATACCATCTTTGTTGCCGTCTAAGATAGCCAGGAGAAAGCTCTGGTCCCCACCGGTATCACCAAATGGGTTAAATCGCTTGAGGGTTAGGGTCTGGAGATGAGTCTTGATTTTTGACTCCAAAGACGCGAGTTCTTTTTTGGTGATTGCATTGCCCCTCTCGTGTTCACTCAGGGTCTTTTGAATCCCCTCGAGAGCTTTGATGAGATTTTTGGGCTCTACCCCGTTTGTCAGAGTAGCGTAGTGCCTAGTCATGCGCCTGAGAGTAAAAAAGATTACGAAAGTGAAAACCAGGTTAAAGCCCAGTATTGAAAGTACAATTATTATTTCGGGAGACAGAGTCATAAAATGTATGATAGCATGAAGCTATGGCGTTAGTTAGTTATGATCCCCACACCAGCGAGAGCACGACAGATTCGAGCGCTAAATGGAGCGCTTTACTAAAAGTTGCCTCACTATTTGGATTTGCTGTGATAATAGGCGGGATATTGCTCATTCGTAACCTAGGCGGTGGCGGAGTTAACCAGGTATCTGTTTCTAACAACTTTGGGGTAATAGAGTTTAAAGTGCCATACAAGAACACGCTTTATGAGAACTTTGGATTTGTCCAGGAACCCAAAATTACGATGCCCCTCAAGACTACTTCTGGATACGTCGACACCACTTTTTTACTGGACTCAGGGGCAGTCGTCTCGACCCTGCCTCTTCAAGCTGCTCATGACACAGGAGTAGACCTGGCACGAGCGAAGCGCATAACACTACAAGGCTTCTCGGGTGTGCCAGCATTTGCTTATATGGACCGGATAATAGTACAGATAGGTGGGGTAGATTTTGAGTTCCCGGCTACATTTACCGAATCCAACGCTACTACTTATATCCTAGGCAGAAAAGGACTCTTTGACGACTTTACGATCAACTTTGACCATGAAAACCGCGTTATTACTATTAAAGGCAAATCTAGTTAATGCTACTAAGTGAGCTATAATGATAGGAACTCTATGACAGAAAACATCTACGATCGAATCAATCGAACACTATCCTGGAAGAGAGTCCTGACATTTAATGTGGGACTATTCTTGATCCTCATAATCCCCCTATCAGTTAACTTAGCCCAACAAGATACAGAAAATAGATCTGGAGCAGCGGGTGAGATCGAGGTTCCAGCTGTGACTCCACCCCCATCATATCCGGTCGAAGCACCTAGGCTCGATCGAGTGAGCATGTTCTTTGGCAAAACAGGTGACACAGTGGTACTTATCGGCAACAACTTTGGTGACTACCAATGGGGTAGCTCGGTGTATGTGGGCAATGTCCAGGCAGAAGAAGAAGCTCTGGTTAGATGGAGTAACAGTATAATCGAAGTTAAGATCCCAGAGAGTGCGCGTAGTGGGAGAGTCTGGGTATCGGTAAATGGACAAGAGGCAGCGTGGGACGGCAACCTACTAATCTATGATGATATATCTAGTACCAAAGTAGGGCTCGCAAGGGTGAGTGCCAACGAAGCACAGTTTGGTGTAACTGGATCATCCTCGTACTCTAGTGGGATGGTAGAGATAGGATATGTATCTGAACCACTAGTAGTTACTGCTGTTGGTAGTACGACAATAGAGAGTCAAACCCCTGGCGCTGATGCCCTAGGTAAAAAGATGCAGATCCGCTTTAATAATAATGGCAATTCTTCTCAACAACCCGTCTTCACTATCTCTCACCCAGGAATCGGCGCAATCGATCTAGTTAGAGTAGAGCTGTATGGTGCGAGCGGTGCTCCCCTACCCATCTATGCAGATCCACTATCGATGAAAGTATTACCCTAAAGTAGGTAATAAAGCACTATTACAGCAAAGACTCGGTAGTAACCAAATACTACCAGTGAGTGGGAACTAAGATAATTAATTAGCCATTTCATGACCCAGAGCGCCGAGAGAAAGGCGCTCACTGTACCTAGTAGTAAATAAACCACTTGGTCGGGAGTGATAGATCTTAGTAATTCCATATTTTGATACACATCTAAACCTGTAGCAGCCAGAATAGTCGGGAGAGAGAGCATAAAGGCGTACTCGGCAGCACTAGTGCGAGAGTAACCGAGGACTAGCATCCCTAGTAGGATCGAGCCGGAGCGAGAGACGCCGGGGATCACTGAGAATACCTGAAATAGGCCGATCAACAATGCATGGTTAATACTGATGTCGCCAAGATTTTTCTTAAGATTTATTTTCTTTTTAGCCAGGTACCACTCTAACCCTAAAAAGATCAGGCCGACGAGACCAAACATGCTAAGCTGCAGAATGATGTTTTCAAAGAAATAGCCTTTGATTATTTTGTAGAGGATCATGCCGATTACGGCTGTTGGAATAAATGAATAAGCTAGTTTGGTCTGGAGCGCTCGATTACCAAGAAGCTTGTCTTTGTAGAGCCACAAAATAGAGAGGATGGCGCCTGATTGAATAACTACCTCAAATAGCTTGAGGAAATCTGATTGAGGTAGACCCATTAAGCGGGAGGCAGCGATTAAGTGAAAGGTTGAGGAGACAGGGATAAATTCGGTTAAGCCCTCGACTATCCCCAGTATCACACTAACTAATGCAGTCATAGGACTTTAGTCTTTGAGTTCTTTTTGAATCTGCTTATACCACTCGCCTAGTATTTTGCTAACCAGATCCTTGGCGCCTAGACCTATTGCGAGCCCAAACCCGAGCGAGAGCATAGAGACAAATCCAATAAACAAAATGTTTATAAAGCTGGCTGCGATATTTAGCTCAGAGAGTGCAGCGAGGATCGCGATAGTCACTACGGTGTAACTACTAACCTTACCCATTAAGCGAGCGGTCTTGAGATCGATTGATGAGAGAGATCCTTTGACTAGTCCCTCGACTAGTCCCGCTAAGAGTACACCGAGTGCTAGGACTAGGACCGCGGAGACTACGCTTGGCACATAGCTTAGAACTCCAGTTAAGACAACAGCGACTGAGCTTAGGCCTGCAATGCTCGTGGCACTGATAAAGAAAGTGATCACGATGATCCATTTAAATGCGGCTGCAATTAAATCTTCTAGTTTATGCGTAATCTCGGCTTTTTTGAGGAAAAGCTGGAACTTGCTATCACTTACGAGTTGGTCAAACTTTACGAGACGAAGAGCTTTGGTTATGAGTTTGGAGACATAGTTACCAATCATTACACCCAAGATAGCGATCAGAATCGCAAAAACTACCCGTGGGATATATGCGACTAATGAACCCATCGTCTGATCCCAGGCAATATTGAGACTGCGCGTCCAGAGATTAAAATCCATAAATACCTCCTGTGATTATTTGATAGATAACTCAGCTATAACTGTTTTTGAGACCAAATAGATAGGCATGGCGAGTATTGCACCAACTATCCCACCTAGAGTATAGCCAGAGAGTAATACTAGGATAGTGATGAGCGGGGCTGTACCCGTAGCTGACTGCATAACTCTTGGGACGATTAGATTATTCTCTAGTTGCTGGATCAGGATATTTAAGGCGATTGCACCCATGCCCACTACTGGTGAGATTGAAAAACCGATAATAATAGGTGGGATGGCTGAGATGATAGGACCCAGGTTGGGGATAGCTTCTAGGAGTGCGGCGAGTGTCGCTAGAGGTAGAGCATAAGGTATGCCTAGCGCGAGCAAGCCGATATAAGTCATGACGCCAATTACAACCATGAGGATCAACTGTCCTCTGACCCAGCCGCCAACCTGTCCTTCGATCGCATGGACGAGGCGCTCGGCGCGCTGCTCGGCATCTTTGTTATCAAATAATCTAAGGAGATAACGGTGGAGATGAGGACGCTCGATTATTAGGTAATAAGTCATAAAGAAGACTACTAGGACATTGAGTAGATTGCCGAGAGTGCCGGTTGCGATCCTAAGAATGTTACTAGGTAAGGAGCTAAAGTATTCGCCAGTTAGGCTAGTGTCAAAATCAGCGTTGAAGATCTCTTCTAGGTTGTGGAGATAGGTCGGCAATGACTGAGTGAGCCCAGTGGTCTGCGATACTACTGCTGGGACTAACGATGCGACTAGGGTTGTGAAGAGAGAGATAATAGCAATGTATACAAGTAGTACCGTAATGATGACGGGAATACGCAGCTTATGGGTGTATCTAACCAAGGCATTGATCGCTGTCATTAAAATAAAAGACACGAAAACGAGCACTAGGATACTACGGAGTTGGTAAGTAACATAGATAGATAGGAGTGTGCCAATAATATAAAAAACACTTTTGGGGGTAATCTCAACGTGATAGGTATTGCTCATATATCTCCTCTATACTCATTCTACCACGATCATACCAGACCACGTTTTGTTTGCGAAAAAATGTGAGCTGCCTCTTGGCATAATTTAGCTCAGCTCTCACCCACTCACCCACCAGCTGTGACTCGCTAATCTCACCGCGCAGATATTTTGTGATCTCACTGTAGCCGAGAGCACTTAGACTTTTTGCATTTATATCGATACTCTTTAATAGTTCCTGAGTTTCGAGCACCGCTCCATCTGCTAACCTGGCTAAAACTCGCTCTCTAATTACATGCTCTTGCATATTAAGATCTTCGTAATGTAGTGCGATCATCGTCTGGGTATTTGGTGCGCTATTTTGACTCACGCTAACACTTGACTTAGCTACTTCGATTGCGCGGATGAGACGCCTCGGATTGTTTTGGTCTGAGTGGTTAAAGCGTACAAAGCGGTCGGGATCCAGACTCTTTAACATCTCTTGCAACTCACTCACACCCAGTGTCTCTAGCTGACTCCTTAACTCTGGGTTGATTGGCACCGACATGGTTTCGATACCATGCGTTAGCGCTCTTACATAAAAACCAGTTCCCCCAACTACAATCACTTGATGACCGGCATCATGAGCGTTCTTGATCACAGGAGCTACATGCTTATACCAGACACTAACTGAACACTCATCATTTGGATCTACTAAATCGATTCCATGGATTTTGATATTACGAGGGTGGTCTTTGCCTGTGACTATATCCATCCCCTTGTATACCTGACGACTATCGGCAGAAATGATAACACTCTCCCTCAATTCTGCTAAGCGGAGAGCGAGCTTAGTCTTGCCGCTACCTGTTGTTCCGACTATATAAATAGTGTCCATACTATTCTACCGAGATCAATCCACGCTTGAGGATATGGAGATAACTCCGAGTCAAGATCCAGAGTGCTAGAGCCAGATAAATAACACATAAGACGAACGGGAAAAGTAGATTGTTTAGTGGTACAGCAACGCCCGCGATCTCGCTGCGCATCGCCTCAAAAACATAACTCGCTGGCACAAAACGAGATACCGTCTGAGCCCAGCTCGGCAGAGTATCGATAGAGTAATAGACCCCGATAAATGGAGAGACCAAGTGGATGGCAGTCCAAGCGAGTGTCTGGATCTTGGTACCGTAGCGCATAATGATGCCGGCGACCAATAAACCAAATACCCACCCAAAGACTATGAGTAGTCCTGCCCAGGGCAGCAGCTTGATGCCTAAGGTATAAATGTTGGTTTGATAGAGTAAGATCGCAACTAGACTGGCAAAGCCAAAAGAAACAATTGCTTTGAACACACCAATGAGTAAAAGCGTAACTACCCACTCCATAAACTTGACTGGTGTTGCAAAGAGATTAACCAGATTCCGATTCCACAAGTCTTCGAGCAGACTCACGGTGATCTCGTACTGTCCACGCCACGGGAAGATCCAGAGCATGATGCCACCTAAGAGAGCTAGGATCACTGTATTGTCGAGCGCCCCAGTTTTGACTAAATATTGGCTGGTTAGTCCCCACATGAGTAGGTCAACAACTGGCCAAAAGAACATATCGGTCAGGCGATCATACGACCTGAGTAAGTTATAGTAGTACCGCAAGAACAATCCCCAGAGTCTGTGCATTTTCATATTATTTTTCCTTGGCAACTTTCATAAAGTAATCTTCGAGATTAGGCTTATCAATGCTAATCTCACTGTACTGAATATTTTGCTTGGTTAGTTCATACAGAAATAGTGGCAGTATTTTCTCTTTTAGTTCGATCCGCGTTATTCCATCTGTTGTGTTTGAGGTTAGTTTGCGACGCCTAAGCAGCTCGCCCAATTTTGACATGTTTTTGGTGACACGGAGATTGAGGAAGCAGTCCTCGATCTTTTTGGCTAGGTTGGCTGGGGTATCGATATCAAATATTAAGCCATCCTTGAGAATGAGGACCCGATCACAGAGCTCTTCTACCTCGGCCATGTTATGACTGGTTAGAATAATGCTTTTATTAAATGTCTCTCTTTGTTTGGCAAAAAACTCTCTCATATAACTAGCTACTTCTGGGTCGAGGCTCGCGGTTGGTTCGTCTAAGAGGAGTAACCGGGGGTAGTTAACCATGGACCGAGCCAGGTTGACCCGGGTCTTTTGACCTGCGGAGAGCGAGGCGACTGGCATGTTCCAGAGCTTTTCGAGACGAAAGAGCTCCATGACCTGTTTGAGTCGTCGACGACGATCGGGAATCTGGTAAAGCCAAGAGGACCAGGTCAAATTTTCTTTGACGCTAAGTCGCCATGGCATATCAACATAAGTTGATGAAAAATTGACTGATTCGAGGATGGACGACTTGTGTGTTTGTATATCTTTGCCAAAGATACTAATACTGCCGCTCGTTGGCGTTAGGATGCCTAAGAGCATCTGGAGGGTTGTGGTTTTGCCAGCACCGTTGGGGCCTAAGATCCCGAGGATCTCCCCCTCGGCCATGTCAAAACTAATCCCCTTGATAATAGGCGAGTTCTTAAATGTCTTGGTTAGATTTTTTACCTCAAGTATTGACATTAGAATAATATAGCGGTTGATACCTATTAATATTAGTTAGGTTTTTCGAAATGTATCTCTTTTAATAATGTTGATGGGCTCAATTTGTTCAGCAGATGATTGAGATACAATAATCGGTGCTGAAGTTGTAACAGTTGTAGCGATATGAGTTGGCAATGATCCGCTCACTTCTCTTAAGTGAAGGATTAGAAGGTATGACTTGTATGTGTCTTTAAAAAGCTGATCAGCAGTTCTTAGGTCAGTTTGATGTCCGCCTGCATCAAGGAGTAGCAAATTATTATTTATCGTATCACTCATTGATGTTGCATTACAAGAAAAAACTACAATGTGACTCTGTTCTTTTTCTTTTGCAAGTCTTGTCACGGCTTCACGCCAATTGCGTAGTGCCATCCTTGCTTCAATCCCACCAACTTGCTCTGCCCCTGCTAGAGATGTGTTTATAATATTGTTAATAGAATTGTTTGTCGGTATAGTCTCGTTAGGGGGTGCAATAAAGTGAGTTTTGGCAACACAAAGTTTTTTCTCTGCATCTGGTCGGTGGGACATGGTTGAGATAAGAGTTATCCTTCCACTAGTATCATTTAAATCTAACCCTGGGATTAGAGTGCAAATTTCTGTCCTACATTTCATTAAATCTAATAGACTGCTGAGATTTTTTTCCTCTTCAGGCGTATAAGACAAGCTCCCTCGACCACTCATTAGTGTTACTAGCTCTGTTTCGTTACTAGATAAACTCATAGGTGAGGAATATTATATACCTAGGACGAGGCAGAGCTATAAGTGAGAAGTGATTTTTTCCAATAGATTAGGGAGAGTTTGAACTGGACAAGCGCGATCAATGCAAATCCGACTAGTAGTGCTGGGTTGTAGAGATTAAAGATAATGTTGGCTGGCACTGTTGCCATGAGCCCAAAGGGGAAAAGATAGGTCAGAACCCCTGCCCCCCACTTGCCATACATAGAGACTGGCATAGCAGCAAGCCGCTCAAGGTCCCTATAGAGCATAATTGTATTGTCGACTTCGAGATATCTAATACCGATCCCGAGCATAAAAATGTGCCAAGATATTGCCATAACGAAAGCAATAACTAAAGCAACAATGAGCGTGATAACTAGTGGGAGAGTGAGCGCGTAGCCAGCGCCGAGCCAGGCCCAGACGACAATCCCACCGTACGGAATGATGAGAAGTAGATCCATGGGGTCGGTAAAGCTAAAGAGACTATAGAAGAGCTCTGACAGAGGGTTGAGCAGGTAAAAATCAAAGGTACCATCGACTACTTTTTGGCGGAACATATAGATGCCACGCATAAACAGCTGAGTGAGAGTGGAGAAAAAATTGAATAGCGATAGTATTAGAATTGCCTGCTCTAGGTTGTAACCGCTAATAAGTTTGGCCCTGCCCACCACGAGGTAAACTAATAGGAAAGCTGTGCTTAGTCGGAATAGTTTGCCGGCAATAAAAAGCAGTGCGGCTCCACGAGCGTTACTAATCTGACTTTGAAACTGCTGAGTGGTTAGCTTGAGCCAGACTCTAGAGTAGGGTTTTAATTTTTGAAACATACCTAGCGGCCCTCCGCTTCGTAACGGAGTAGTCCGCGCTTCCAAACATAACGAGAGAGTAGATAGAGCAGGACTACCCAAATAGCTTGACCCAGTAAATACATTATTGTTTCGCTACTACCTAGGTAGATACGTAGTGGGATAAAGAGAAGGTAAGGGAACGGCGTCCAGAGTAGTACTTTCTGCCAGAGATTTGAGAGCATATCAAGTGGGAACATGGCGCCGGTTGCAAACTCGAGGATTACCATAAGAAGGAAGCGTGGGGCCCAGACATCGCGAGTCCAGAAGCCGAGGGAGCCAAAGATTATGTTAATAAAGAAATAAATGAGGATAGCAAAGATAATAGAGACAATTGCGAGCATGAGAGTGTATGCATCAGTCTGTAGAAACACTGGTGGCTTAAAGACCAGGAGGATGAGAGGGATCTCTATAAACATAAAGCTTAAATTAAAGAGTTTATCGGCCGCATCGCGCGACAGTAAAAATGCAAACATGTTGAGTGGGCGCATCAGTGGAATCGTTAACATACCACTATTGATCATCCAACCGAGATCAACTGTACGACTACCCATAACGAGTGACCTCAAGATGGTGGTACCAAAAAGGTAAGTCATGATACTGCCAAAGTCGTAACCATAAATATCACCCCCACCGCCTAAGACTGCGCGCCAGAGGAAATATGGGAGCAAGAAAACGAAAATTTGCCTAACGCGCCACATAAACATGTTTAGTCGATAGACAAAATATTCTTGTAGCGTTATGGAAAAAATAGAGAGATACTTTTTCATTTGTTGGCGAAGACCTGTCGAATTATATCTTCGATCGCGACTTCTTTGATGTTGATGTCGATGACTGGGAGCTCTTTGAGTAATTTTGAGGTCCTCTCGGCTATTTTGCCGCGAGGGACTTTGTAGGTTTTGGTGACACCACCTTCTAGGATTACTTCGACTATTTTGTGACTACTAAACTTAGAAATTACACCTGATAAAGCGCCGTCGTAGAGAATAGTCCCCTCACTAATAATTATGACTCTCTTACAGAGCTCGACAACGTCGGCCATGTAGTGACTGGTCAACATGATGGCACCATCGTGTGACTGATTATATGATTTGATGAACTGTCTAACCTGAGACTGCATAGTCACATCTAAACCAATGGTTGGCTCGTCAAGGAAGAGTACTTTGGGATCATGAAGGAGTGCTGCGACTAACTCAGCTTTCATGCGCTGACCGAGCGATAGCTTGCGAACCTGGACGTTTAAGACGTCTTTTAGCTCTAGCATCTCAACAAGATTATTTAGGTTTTTCTTATAAAGATTCTCGGGAATGTTATAAATATCACGGTTAAGAGCAAAGCTCTCGCTCGCGGGCAGATCCCACCAGAGCTGGTTCTTTTGACCCATGACTAAACTAATGGAGCGTAGAAACGAATCCTTGCGATCCCATGGGTCTTGGCCAAGCACCCGGACACTGCCGCTAGTTGGATAGAGTAGACCGGACAAGGTCTTAAGCGTTGTAGTTTTGCCGGCACCGTTGGGGCCGATAAAACCAACTAGCTCCCCTGGCTCGATTGAAAAGCTAATGTCCTTTACTGCGTGCTTGCTCTCGTAGACTGGAGAGACCAGATCCTTTAATGATCCAGCTAGTCCTTCACGTTTTTTTTGAGTTTGGTAGGACTTGGTTAGGTGGTCGACCGAGATTACAGACATATTACAATGTTACCAGATAACCTTTTTTAGTGGCTTGGCAACTTTGAAGTTGACGACGTGATGAGACTTAACTGTGACCCTCTTTTCACTATTGCCAAATGGAACAACGTCTTTGGGTCCAACCTTGCCAACTGAGAGCGTGCCAACGCCAGATAGGACAACTTTGTCACCTTTTTTGAGAGTCTTAACCACTTCGCCTAAGAAGCTGTCGATTGCATCCTTGGCAGTTTTTTTGGTCATGTGGGCGTTTTTGGCGACGATGTCGTAGAAGTCTGATTTCTTCATTTTATCTCCCTTCGGCCCGCTCAGGGCAAGCCTAGTATTTTGTATTTATTTAGCAACCTGTTGGGCACGCAGCTCGCGGATCACGGTCACTGTCACTGTACCAGGATAGGTCAGCTTGGCTTTGATCTCGTCTCTGATGTCGCTAGCTAAGCGTACTGCCTCATCGTCAGTTGCTTTGCCTGGGTCAACCATGACCCTGACTTCGCGACCGGCGCTGATAGCGTAGGCTTCGTAGACACCTGGCTTACTCATGGCTATATCTTCGATACTACGCAGTCTAGTAGTGTACTCTTCGATATTGTCGTAACGTGCACCAGGTCTAGCACCAGAGATCGCATCGGCAATGTAGACGATAATCGATTCTTTACTTGTGAACTCGGTGTCTTCGTGGTGCTGGGCCACTGCATCAACAACAGGTTTTGGCATGTTGTATTTTTGCAGGAGCTTGACGCCTAAGTCGACGTGACTACCCTCTTCGTCGGTTACGATCTTACCGATGTCATGGAAGAGACAGCCGAGCCGGACAATGTCGACATTAGCTTTGAGCTCTGATGCTAGGTTCATACCCATCTTAGTCTCTTCGAGGGTGTGACTAAGCATGTTCTGACCGTAACTGGTACGGTACTTAAAGCGACCGAGAATACCCATTAGCTCGTGAGGAACGTTAAAGGCGCCGACTGCATGGCAGAGACGTTTGCCCTCTTCGAACATGATCTTCTCAATGTCTCTTTTGGCTTTGCTGACGTATTCTTCGATGCGAGTGGGCTGGATGCGGCCATCTTTGATGAGGCGCTCTAGAGCGACACGTGCTATCTCTCGGCGAACTGAGTCGTAACTAGAGAGACGAATGACACCCGGTGTCTCGTCCATGTCGATGTCGATACCTGTTACTTTTTCGAAAGTTCGGATATTGCGACCGTCTTTGCCGATGATACGACCCTTTACATCATCGTCGGGGATCTTGACTGTACTAATAGTGTACTCTGCTACATAATCAGTCGCACCATGGTAGATTGTGTCGACGAGGATCTCCTGAGCTTTTTGCTCGGCTTCTTCTCTAACCTTAGCCTCTGCTTCTCTGATCCGCTCGGCGATCTCTCTGGTTAGTTTTTTGTCGACTGCTTCGAGTAGGATTTCTTTGGCTTTGTCGCGAGTTAAGCTACTGATCTTTTCTAGTTTTTCGACCTGCTTTTTCTTGAGCTCTTCGATCTGAATTTTTAGATCTTCGACAGCCTTGTTCTTGGCGGCGAGATCGTTTTCGGTGCGAGCTAGACTGTCGCCTTTGGAGCGCAAATTAGCCTCATCTGATTTTAGCTTGTCTTCGATGCCTTTGAGAGAACGCTTTAGCTCGTCCATCTCGGCTTTGGCACTAGCCCTGATCTTCTCGGCTTCTTCACGCGCAAAATTGATAATTTCTTTTGCGGTGGTTTCTGCTTGCAGCGTTACTGCCTTGTTCTCTACAGCGGCAGCGACGACTTTTTCTGTTTTCTTTTCTTCTTTTTTGACCTCGACCTTAGGTGTTGCCACCTTAGTCGCTGTTTTGTTCTTTTTGAACGTATTTAATAATGATTTTAAGAGTAAACTCATATACTTGATCCTCTAAAACTACCTATAATTACCTTAGAAAATTACGCGAGCCGAAAAAGTAACCCAAGCTGGGTTATTATTTGATTAGGCTGAAGTGACGCTACTGTTGCACATAAATAATTTGCGTGTTTTCTAATGGTAGACAACATTCTACCCTTTTATGCCCATCTCGTCCAGTTTGGCCTGGACTGCTGCGTATTTAAACCCTCGGCGCATCAAAAACTGGATTAATTTGTCACGCGAAAGTGTAGATTTTTTGGCTATTAGTGCTTCGAGAGGGCCTGTTTCGTCAATATTTGAGAGAATCTGGTTGATGACAGTTGCATCGACTCCCTTGGCACGCAGCTCGGCGGATAGGTGCTGTTTGGAGCGTGGCCTATTGCCCATCCTGCTCTCGACAAACCATCTGGCAAAATCTAGGTCGCTGAGGTAGTTATGATCTTTTAGTTTGTTAATAATCCAGTCAATACTATCAATTTCTGTAACATCGTATTTTTTGAGTCTGGATCTTACCTCAAACTCGGAGTGAGGGCGAAACGACAAGTAGTTTAGGATCTTGGTATATGCCCAGTTAAGATCGTCGTTTTTTTTGAGTGCCGCTACCTGATCCTCTGTTAACTCGAGTCCTTTTTTGAGCCCATTTTTGACCACTTCGTCGAGCGTTAGTGCAAAGGCAAACTCACCATCTAAATACAGGTTGATCCGACCCGGGTTCTTTTTGCCGGCTTGGAGCCTACTTATCTGCGGCATCTTTGACTCTTATTTTGTCCCAGATTTCTTTTTCGATCTTTTTCATGAGCTCTGGCTTTTCTTCGAGCACTGCCTTGGTGGCTTCACGGCCCTGCGCGAGCATCTCGCCTTTGTACTTAAAGAAGCTGCCAGATTTTTCTATGATACTTTGTTCGACTGCGACATCCAGGACTCCACCGGAGCGACTGATACCGGTCGCGGTCATATCAAACTCGGCTACTTTGAATGGAGGGCTTACTTTGTTTTTGACGATCTTAGCGCGGTGACGACTCCCGATAATTACCTCACCTTCGGTGATGTTACCGATCTTGCGCATGTCTATGCGAACTGAGGCATAAAACTTGAGGGCTTGTCCACCTGCAGTAGTTTCGGGGTTGCCAAACATGACGCCGATCTTCATTCGGAGCTGATTGGTAAAGATCATAACAGCATTACTCTTGCTGATTGCGCCAGTAAGCTTCCTTAGTGCCTGACTCATGAGACGTGCCTGCATACCCATGACAGCATCACCCATCTCGCCTTCGATTTCGGCTTTTGGTACGAGTGCGGCTACAGAGTCAACCACTATTACATCTACTGCACCAGACCTTATTAAGGTCTCGGCAATTTCGAGTGCTTGCTCACCTGTATCAGGTTGAGAGATTAAGAGTTCGTCTAGATTAACGCCAAGTGACTTGGCGCGAGCGGGGTCCAGTGCGTGCTCGGCATCGATAAAGGCGGCAGTGCCACCCTTCTTTTGAGCTTCCGCAATAACATGGAGACAGACTGTGGTTTTGCCCGAAGCTTCTGGGCCGTAGATCTCGGTGATGCGTCCGCGAGGGAAGCCGCCAATACCAAGAGCCAAATCGAGTGCCATAGCGGAGGTTGGAATACTCTCTATGTCCATGTGGTGAGAAGTGCCTAGCTTCATGATGGAGCCGGCACCAAATTGTTTGTCGATCTGCTCCATGGCTACTTTAATAGCCTGAAGTTTTTCTGATTGAAGATTAGTTTTTGGGTTATCGTTTACACTCGTGGCTTTGGCCATAATTACTCCTTTGGGCAGAAATAAATATCTATAACCCCACTATGACCCAAAACACACCCGAATGTCAACCATGTCGAAATATAACAATTGATGCGAAGAAAACTTTAACGCTTTGGAGATTGCTTGGCGCGGCGGGCCTTGCCACCCGTACCAACCTTGCGACGTTCTTTGGCACGTGGATCACGTGTCAAAAGACCTGCGGTTTTGAGGATAGCGCGATATTTTTCGGTATCTAGCTTGGTTAAGGCGCGAGCTATACCATGAACGAGAGCACCTAGCTGAGCTTGGGTACCACCACCAACAACTTTGATTGAGGCAGACATTTTGGTTAAGGTCTCGGTCACGATAAAGGGAAGTCGGTATTGGTTCTTTTCGGCGTTACCACCAAAGTAGACTTCGGCTGCTTTGTCGTTAACTACGAGCTGAACACCCTCGTGTCCTGGGACTGAAGCTTTAGGATAGAGTCGGACGCGAGCTATAGCGGTTTTGCGACGGCCAACGGCATAAGTGTAATCAGTTTTTTTCATTTAGACTCCTTGTTAAACTGTGACTGATGAGGATGTGTATCCCCTTTGTATGCTTTGAGACGGCGAAGTCTTGGGTCATGTAGCTTGTTATGAGGGATCATCCCGGAAACTGCATGCTCGATGACTTTGCGACTATCTTTAGCTAGCTGTTCCCCAACCGAGGTCTTTTTGAAGCCACCAGGGAATCCGGAGTGACGGTAGTAAAACTTGTCGGTTAGTTTGGCACCAGTAACTTTGATTTTGTCGGTATTGATTACAACTACAAAATCTCCACTATCAATGTTGGTTGAGAAGGTGGCTTTGTGTTTGCCTAGTAATAGAGTAGAAATCTGAGTACTAAGCCTGCCGAGAGTTAGGCCGTTTGCATCAAATAGATGCCAATCTCGCTTAACGTCTGCTGATTTACTAGGAAGTGTTTTCATTTGTCCCCTCTCTTACCTGCACGACTTGGAGCAAGTTTAACGGTGTTGGCTTTCCCGACTTCGCTTTTTAAGCTACGCTGGGACACAGTGGCTTTTTTGACTGATTCTTTTTTGGGTTTAGCTACGACTGCCTCTTTGACTTCTTTTTCGGTTTCTTTTTTGGGAGCAGTTAGTGCTTTTTGTTTAGTAAGACTCCAGATAACCATAGTCGCGTTGTCGCCCCTACGAGTACCATATCTAACTATTTTGGTATAACCACCAATCACATCTTTGTACCTAGGAGCAATCTCGTGAACTAGCTGTGAGACTAGGGTGTTGTCACCTAAGAACGCATGAATCTCTCTGATCTTGGCGACTGTTCCAATCTTAGCTTTGGTTAGCAGTTTCTCAAAAATAGGGCGAGTCGCTGCTGCTTTGGTTGTAGTCGTCGTGATTTTCTCTTTTTGAATCATGCTGCGAATCAAGCCTTTGAATAAAGCCTTGCGAGCCTGAGAATCACGAGAGAGATGATAATTAGATGTGTGTTTTTTCATAGTTATTTAGTACGAGTTAGACCTTTTGTACTTAAGGCATCATCAATTAATCCAAATGATTTTTCACCGAGATTTTTGACATTCTTTAAATCTTTATCGGTAGCTTTGGCTAACTCAGCTGCGGTTGAGAGACCGGCATTTTTGAGAGCGTTGGCTACACGAGTAGGAAGACCTAGATCATCGGTTGAGACTGAGGCGAGGATAGAGGACGTGCCGCTAACATCACCATCGGTCACAGGTGCTGGTGAAACAATCTGTGTAAAGGCTGCAACTAGAACAGTTGCTGCATCGATGACTGCTTGACGAGGAGAGATTGAACCATCAGTTATCACCTCAATGACTAGACGGTCAAAATCGGTGCGGCGACCGACGCGAGTAGACTCGACGTGGTAGCTAACTCTCTCGACTGGCGAGTAGATGGCATCTAGAACTAAGACGCCGAGTGTCTCAGTGGGTCGCTCATCTGCTGGAGAGTAACCGTATCCTGATTGGATAGTCATCTCTAGATCTAGCTTGGCGCCTGAGGCGACGTTTGCAATCACTACATCAGGACTAACGATAGTAACGTTAGCTGGAGTTGTGATATCGCTAGCTTTGACAACCTTAGGACCTTTGACAGAGAGAGTAGCGGTTAGGATCTCGTCGCCATCGTATGCTACTTTGACAGATTTGAGGTTAAGCATGAGGTCGATCATGTCTTCACTCATCCCGGCGAGGGTTGAGAATTTGTGACTAACACCTGCCACTTTAACTGAAGTAATGGCTGCACCCTTGAAGCTAGAGAGGAGGACGCGGCGAAGTGAGTTGCCTAGAGTGTGGCCAAAACCATTCTCTAGTGGTTCGACTGCAAAGATGCCTTTTTTGGCCGATTCTTCGACTCCATTAAACTGAAAATTCATTGCTTTCATAACGAGGTACCCCCTTTTTAGCGACTATAAAATTCGACGATTAATTGTTCGTTGATAACTTCAGATAAGTCGGCTCGTACTGGCATACGAGTGACTTTGCCGACACTGGCTTTTTTCTCTAGCCAAGATGGCAGCTGGACGTCTTTTTCTTCTTGCATGAGCTTGACTGAAGGAATAGCAAGACCAGTTGCACTAAGCGTGATGACATCTTCTGGGTTCACACGATATGATGGAATCGTTAACTTGCGACCGTTAACTATGGCATTACCATGAGAGACGATCTGGCGAGCAGCTCTTCGGGTTGGAGCTAGTTTGAGACGATAGATTACGTTATCGAGTCGGCGTTCTAGGAGTGAGAGCATGGCTTCACCTGTAGCTTCTGAACTCTTGGTAGCGACCTCGTAGTACTTAGAGAATTGACGCTCTAGGACGCCGTAGATTGCTTTGACTTTTTGCTTTTCTGCTAGCTGGATACCGTAGTCTGACATTTTGCCGCGACCCTTTTTGCCGTGCTGGCCGGGAGGAGACTGCAAACGACGCTCCAGTGATTTGGTGTTGGTTTTGAGACCCAAATCAACGCCGAGGCGGCGAGCTATTTTGTTTCTTGGTCCAGTATTGCGTGCCATATTTAGTTCCTAGTTATTTAGTACTTAGTAATAAGTTTTTAGCCATGACGTGGTTTTTTTGCACGTGTTCCATTGTGTGGAACTGGAGTAACATCGTGTAGTTCAGTAACTTTGATGCCTGCGCTACGGAAAACGCGAAGAGCGGCGTCGCGTCCTGGCCCTGGGCCCTTGATATAGACAGCGGCGGAGCGCAGTCCTTTTGTCTTTGCGACATCGAGTGCGGCCTGAACTGCTTGAGTAGCGGCGAATGGGGTAGACTTGCGGGCGCCCTTAAAACCAACTTTGCCTGTAGAGCTCCAAGTAACAGTGTTGCCTGATCCATCGGTGATGGTGATCAGAGTGTTGTTAAATGTTGCCACAACATAGATGCGGCCGTCGGTAATGGTAGTTTTGTTTGAAGCTATTGCCATAATTTAAATCCTATTTTTTGGTTGCCTCTAATTTGGCGGCGTCTTCTTTTTTCATCGCGCCGATAGTCTTCCTCTTGCCTCTGAGTGTGCGACCATTAGTGCGAGTGCGTTGACCACGAACAGGTAACCCTGCATTGTGACGTGAACCACGATAGCTACTAATACGCTTGAGTCGCTGGACGTTTTCGCGGATTTCTTTTCGGAGATCTCCCTCTACCTTGACTGATTCGATGAGTTTTTGGAGTTTGGCGACTTCTGGGGCTGTTAGTTCTTTGGCGCGAGTGTCTGGGTTGATTTTGGCACTTGAGAGTAAACCCTTAGCAATCTTTGGACCAATGCCATAGATGTAGGTGAGCGCTACTTCAATGCGTTTGTTTTCGGGAAGATCAATACCAACTAGACGAAGCATAAAACAATTATCCTTGTTTTTGTTTGTGACGAGGATTGTCACAGGTAATAAATAAAACACCTTTGCGGCGAACAAACTTGCATTTGAGACAGCGTTTTTTTAGTGAGCTTTGGACTTTCATAAGTTATTTAACCTCTGGATTTGAGACTGGCATCTGCTGCCCTTCTCTGACCCGATAAGTAATACGACCTTTTGAGTTGTCGTAAGGTGTCATCTCGACTTTGACTTTGTCTCCAGGCATTATGCTAATGCGGAACATCCGCATCTTACCTGATAGATGAGCCAAAATCTCTACTCCACTCTCCAAAGTGACTCTAAACATCGTGTTTGGGAGTGCCAATGTGACAGTACCCAGATGTTCAGTGACGTTAGCTTTGGCCATAGAGCGAATTGTACCAGATTAGGTAATCTGAAACAATGTTGGTGTGGTTAGAATAGTACAACCGTCATTAGTTACAACAACAGTCTCTTCATGCACGGCCGCAATTTTACCATCTTTTGTACTAATCGTCCAGTTATCTTCTTCCATAACGAGGGATGGACTGCCCTCAACGTATATAATCTCGATTGCGAGCGTAGAACCTACCTCGATCAAGGGTGTTTTTTCGCGTTTACCAACCACGACGTTACTGATGAGAGGCTCTTCGTGGAGCTCGCGGCCGACACCATGTCCGGTTAGCTCTTTAGTGCAGCTGTAGCCGTATTTTTTGATGGTCGAATCCATTGCTTCGGAGATATCGCCAATATAGTTGCCAGGCTTAACTGCGCTAATTGCATTTTTTAACCCCTCCATTCCGGCCTGGAGGAACTTGATTTGGACGGGAGTGGCAGTACCTACGACCTTGGTGAACGCTGCATCGGTGTGATATCCCTTATAGTAAACTCCGACATCGACCGTGACCATGTCACCATCTTTTAGCGGGACCGTACTGATAGGTATGCCGTGAACCACTCCGTCATTAATGTTGATACAGGTAGACCAAGAATATCCAGGAACTTTGGTAAAGCTTAGCTCACCACCCTCGGCTTTGATTAAACGCCGTGATTCGGCTTCGATCTCAGCAGGAGTAACACCGACCTGAGTATATTTATAGAGAGCAGCTCGGACTCGACCGAGCATGGCACCCCCAATGGTCATGGCAGCTATTTTGTTCATTATTATTGAATATGAGCGAGGATCTCTGAGTGGACGGTCTCAACATCTTGCTCTCCATTGATCTCAAAGAGGACGCCCTGATTCTTGTAATGCTCTAGAACTGAGGCTTCTTCGGCTTTGTAACGCCTAAGCCTCTCTCTGATTAGTTCTTCGGTATCGTTGGTTGTGCCATCAGGATTCTTGCGGCCGCGCTTGAGAAGTCTTTCCATACTGACTTCTTCGCTGACTCTTAAGTAGAAGACGACATCAATTTTTTTGCCATATTTTTCGACTTTGTCAGCCAAAAACTCTGCCTGGGTCATGTTGCGAGGAAACCCGTCGATTACCCAACCATTCTGGGTGTCGGGCTGCTTGAGGCGACCCTTCCAGAGAACAAACATCTCGGAATCTGCAACGTAATAACCCTTAACTAGGGCTTCGCGACAGACATCGCCGATTAATCCTTTATCAAACTCGGCTCCCCAGCGAACTAAGTCGCCAGATATGAGACAGGGAACGCCTAATTTGGCGGCCAACATCTTAGCCTGAGTAGATTTGCCGGCACCCTCTGGAGCATAAAAGATAATGTTTTTCATATTCTCTCCCTGGTAAATATTATTTAACAAAACTGTCGTAACTACGAGTAACAGAGTAAGTCTGCATCTTGCGATAAGTCTCTAAGACCACTGAGACAACGATCAAGAGACTGGTCCCACCAATCGTAATCGTCTGGATGCCGGTCATCCCGGAGACAATACTCGGTAATACTGCGATCAAACCTAAGAATACTGCACCAGGTAGAGTGGTGCGACTAACGATCCGTCTAAGGTACGCGGCAGTATGGCTGCCTGGCCTAATACCGGGAACGTAGCCACCGTTCTTTTTAAGATTGTCGCTGATTTTGTCGGCGTCAAAAACGACGGCAGTATAGAAGTAAGTAAAGGCGACAACGAGTGTAAAGTAGATAGCATTGTATGCAAAAGAGGTCGGAGTAAAGCTCGCGGCAAAGTTAGTGGCGGCTGTTGCTAGAGTCGTATTGGGCAACCTAGTTAAGAGCTGAGCGATCATGGAGGGAGCGAGTACTAAGGCTATTGCAAAGATTATCGGAATGACACCAGCGTTATTTAGTTTGATAGGCAGGTATGAGGAGCTAACACCAACGCTGCCTCCCCTAATGCGCCGAGCATACTGAATAGTCACCTGCCGCTTGGCTTCGTCGACCACAACGACTGCATAGATGATCGCAACGCCTAAGGCAACAATCAATCCTAAGTTCCATGGGTTGATGGTAGTAAGAGTAGCCTGGGTCTGAAAGAGCGTAACCGGAAGACGACCTACGATACCGGCAAAAATTAGGAGTGAGATACCATTGCCGATCCCATACTCTGTCAGGTTTTCGCCGAGCCACATGAGCAGCATACTACCGGCTGACATTGAGAGTAAAAGAGCGATTAAAGCTAGGGGTGAATCAAGTGTAACGAGTTTGCCGGACTGCAATACCATATACATGGCACCTGCTTGCAAGAGCGATAAAGGTACAGCGATCATGCGAGTGTATTGGTTAATCACTTCACTCCCTGATTCCCCTTCTTTTTGGAGAGCCTCTAGCTTTGGTACAACCATAGTGAGTAGCTGCATGATAATACTCGCGTTGATATAGGGATTTAAGCCGAGGGCGAGAATAGAAAAGTTGGCTAGCGTGCCACCTGAGAAGATGTCGAGGAGAGAGAGCAACTGGTTGCTGGCAAAAACATTTTTGATGGCACTCACGTCGACACCAGGAACTGGGATCAGAGTGATAACTCTAAAGAGGGTCAGAATGAGGACAGTTATGAACAATCGGCGCTTAAGTTCGCGGTTACTTTTGATGGTACCACCTAGCTCACTTAGCTTGGACACTGTAACTCCCACCTGCCTTCTCTATTGCTTTAACTGCAGTGCTAGTGGCAGGAACAAGCACAGTTAGTTTTTTGGTTAGAGTACCCGAAGCGACTATACGTACCATTGTTTTGGTACCTTCGCTTTTACCGATAAGGTTAGCGTTTCTTAGAGCAGCTAGGTCGATAGTGCTACCAGCTTTGAACTTGTTGAGATCATTGAGCGAGATGGTATGGCGAGCGGATAATCCCTCGAACCTTGATTTACCACGAATAAATGGAAGTCGTTTGAACCAAACCCATGAGCTACCAGTAAAACTAAGTCTAACACTCCCTCTAGACTTCTGACCTTTTTGACCGCGGCTACTGGTGTGACCACCCTTGCCTGATCCATAACCCTGGCCTAGACGTTTTTTGCTAGTTTCGACTACTTTGGGACGTGAGTGGAGCTTCATTTGTGTGGTTCCTTTACTTCTGTGTTACTAGCTTTTTGGTTTTGACCAAGGGCTCTTTTGCGCTCAACTGTTGCCTTCATCATTTTGAGAGCTCTGTAGGTCGCAACAACGTTACTAACTTTGTTACTAGTACCGAGTGACTTGGCAACAACGTCCCTGACACCGGAGAGTTCGAGCACTGCTCGGACACTACCACCAGCAATAACACCAGTACCAGCAGGGGCTGGTTTGATCATGAGACGAGCGGCACCGTATTTGATTGTCATTTCGTGTGGGAGAGTGCGGTTGTCGACTAGAGGGACGCTGATCAAGGTTTTTTTGCCTCGTCTTACGCCTTTTTTGATTGCACTACTGACATCTTTTGCTTTGCCGAGAGCTACACCTACACGACCTTTGCGATCACCAACGACCACGAGCGCGCTGAATCCCATTTTGTTACCACCCTTGGTTTTTTTGGAGACGCGTGAGATCCTGATGACTTTTTCGTCAAACTCTTGTGGGACTTTGGGGGTGTTTTGACGACGATTGTTATTTTGATTCATGAATTTATGATTCCTTTTAGAATATAAGACCTGCTGAGCGAGCGGCATCTGCTAATGCCTTGATTCGACCATGGTAGCGATAGCTACCGCGATCAAATACTATAGTTGTAACACCAACTTTTTTGGCTGCCTCGGCAATTTTAGCACCGACTGCTATGGCTTTTTCGGTTTTGGTGCCTTTTAGTTCCATGTCAGTTGCTGAAGCAAGTGTGATGTGGCGAGTGTCGTCGATGATCTGAGCCCAGATATGAGCGTCGCTCCTGTAGACACTAAGCCTAGGCCTGTTGTCAGCACTCTTGATACTAGCGCGAACTCGCTTGGCACGACGTGTGTGTGTTGATTGCATTTTCATAATCTTAATCCTTACGCTGAGCCTGCGGCTTTGGCTGCTTTACCAGCTTTCTTGCGCACAATCTCTCCTTGGTAACGAACACCTTTGCCTTTGTAGGGCTCTGGCTTTCTAAATTCTCTGATTTTGGCGGCTACTTCGCCGACTTGCTGGCGATCGATCCCACCAATCTTGATGATGTTAGTGTTTTCGACTGCGACAGTAATGCCAGCTGGTGCATTAAACTCGATCTCATGTGAGAAACCTAGTGATAGCACTAAAGTAGAACCCTGCATACGAGCGCGGTAACCGGTACCGACTAACTCTAGGATCTTGGTGAAACCAACAGTTGTACCTGTTACGTGATTGGCTATGACTGCACGGGTGACGCCGTGGAGTGCGCGATGGTTTTTTTCTTCGGTTGCACGAGTAATTACGAGAGTATCACCCTCGAGTTTAGCGGTGATCCCGCTTGGAATTGTGTGGGTTAAGACACCCTTAGGACCTGTTACTGTAACAACACTGCCATCTTGAGTGATAGTTACACCTGCAGGAATAATGATTGGGGCGCGGCCGATTTTTGACATATATTACCAGAGTTCGGCTAGAACTTCTCCTCCTACTTTATTCTTTTTAGCTTCTGAATCGGTCATGATACCTTTGTTGGTGCTAATGATCTTGAGACCAAAGCCTGAGAGAGTCTTTTTGAGATCAGCAGCTCGACTGTAGATACGTACACCTGGCTTGCTGATTTTTTTGATATGAGCGATTGCGGGGGTACCACCTACATATTTGAGAGTTACCTTAAATACTGGGAAGTCACCTGTCTCATCTTTTTCAAAACTAGCGATGTAGTTTTCTTTTTGCATGAGCGTTAAGACTTTGTCGTTCATTTTGTTGTAGGGTACGATCACGCTAGGCTTCTTGACGGCAGAGCCGTTCTTGAGACGAATAAGTGTGTCGGCGAGTGTATCACTGTGCATAATTTTTTACCAACTAGCTTTGGTAACTCCTGGTAGATTGCCTTTAAGAGCTTGCTCACGGAAGCAAAGACGACACATGCCAAACTGGCGAATGTATGACTTAGGTCTTCCGCAAAGTTTGCAGCGATTGTGAGAACGACTGCTGAACTTTGGTTTTTTCTGGCTTTTGACTATTAATGATGTGCGTGCCATTTAGTTTTTTTCCTCTTTGGCGAATGGCATACCAATCGCTTTTAGTAATTCTTTTGCGTTAGTATCGGATTTGGTGCTTGTCACAATGACAATCTCCATACCGTGTACTTTTTCTACTTTGGCATAATCAATCTCGGGAAAGATGATTTGTTCTGTGAGACCGAGGGTGTAGTTCCCGGAGCCGTCAAAGCCAGTAGTTTTGACTCCGCGAAAGTCTTTGACTTGCGGAAGCACTATTCTACACAATTTATCGAGGAAATCAAACATTTTGGTTGCACGTAGGGTAACACTGACACCTACTGGGTCGCCTGCTCTGATCTTAAAACCTGCGATAGATTTTTTGGCTCCAGCGATTTTTGGGGTCTGGCCAGTGATACTTGCGAGCTCGGTAAAGGCAGTTTTGACGTCTTTGTCTGAAGTGTCAGATTTTCTGATACCGACGTTGACGATTACTTTTTTGATATGAGGGATGGCGAGAGGATTGGTGATACCAAGTGCACGGCCAAGCTCAGGACGGATTGTCTGATCAAAACGTGTTTTTAGGTTTGCGTCAGTTTTGTTGGTCATATAGCTTTTCCGGATTTTTTACTAATACGTGATGTTTTGTTTTTGTCGCGCTTGAGACCGACCCTGATAGCTTTACCATCTTCGGTGAGTGCGATCTTAGCGAATGATTGAGCGCGCTCGATACTCTTCATACCACCAGCAGTATTCTGGGTTGGCTTGATGTGGCGTTTGTAGAGAGCAACGCCTTCGACTACTGCAGTGTTGTCAGCCTGATTGATCTTAAGGATTTTGCCTGACATGCCTTTATCTCTTCCGGCAGTAACCAGTACGATATCGCCTTTTTTGAATTTTTTTGTACTCATACTACCTCCGGTGCTAGGGACGCAATCTTATTATAACCGCGCTCTTTGACTTCTCTGGCAATTGGTCCGAAGACGCGAGAAGCGATGGGGTCTTTGGTTTTTGGATCAATGATGACGCCGGCGTTGTCGTCGAATCTGACATAGGTACCGTCTGCTCGACGAGTCTCTTTGCGGGTTCGGACGATTACGACTTTGACTTTTTCGCTATCTTTGACGTAGCCGTTTGGATCTGCCTGATCGACTACTGCGGTGACCATGTCACCGATATAGCCAAAGCGGCGGGTGGAGCCACCATGGACGTGGATAACACGGAGCCTTTTGGCGCCACTGTTATCTGCTGCTACTAGGACTGAGCGTAGTTGTATCATATGTTTATTTTTTGATTACCTCTGTGATCATAAAGCGCTTGCGAGCTGAGAGTGGACGAGTCTCTTGGATTGTCACGGTTTCTCCGCTTTTAGCTGCTTTATCGTTTTGTACCAAGTATTTTTTGCTACGTCTTACTGTTTTTTTGTAGAGAGGATGCTTCCATGAAGACTCTACCAATACGACAGCACTTGAGGCATCGATGACGGAGACTACGGTTGCTGTAAATTGCTTCATGATTGTTCCTTTACAATTTTGGCTAGATTGAGTGAGGTTAAAAGCTGAGCAATACTACGGCGAATATTGCGACTGGCTCGGGTATTTTTGAGTTCACCACGAGACGCTTCTAGTTTGATCTTTTGTAGCTCTAGCTTGAAAGCCTGGACTTGGGCCATAACGCTACTCTCGCCTTTTTTAATGATTTCTTGTAATGATTGTTTTTTCATTTTATATTTCTCCCCTAGTGACAAATCGTGTGATGACGGGTAGTTTTGAACCAGCTTTCCTAAATGCTTCTTTGGCGGTTGCTACATCTACCCCGCCTAGCTCAAAAAGCACAGTTCCCGCTAGCACTACGCTAGTGTAGTGGCTAATGTCACCTTTGCCTGAACCCATTTTACTACCTGCTGCCTTGCCGGTTAGCGGCTTGTGAGGGAAGACTCTGAGCCAGAGCTTGCCACCGCGTTTGGTGTGATGAGTAATCGTGCGACGTGCTGCCTCGAGCTGAGCGGAGGTAATCCAAGAATTCTCTAGTACTTTGAGACCAAAGTCTCCAAATGCGACTGTGATACCGCGGGATGCCACACCTGACATCATGCCACGAAACTCCTTACGGTATTTACGACGAGCTGGCTGCATCATAGTGTAGCTTCTCCTTTGTAAATCCAGATCTTGATACCTACATAGCCGGAACGAGTTAGAGCTGGGACTTCGGCGTAGTCAATGTCTGAGCGAAGAGTCTGTGTGGGGATACTACCAAAAGCGTACTTCTCGGTGCGGCCGATCTCGGCTCCACCAATACGACCTGATAGCTGGAATTTGATACCTTTGGCACCTGCGGACATTACGCGCTCCTGAGCCGAGCTGATGGCGCGGCGATGAGGATAGCGCTTGATTAGCTGGTCGACGATGCGCTCGGCCACTAGTTTGGCACAGAGATCAGGATTTTTGACTTCTTTGATATCGAGCTGGAATTTGAGCGAAGAGTTGGCACCGATAGTTTTTAGATATTTTTCGATTTCTTTTTTGAGGAGTTCGAGGTTAGTGCCACCGCGGCCGATCACAATACCAGGCCTGGCTGCGTTGACCACAACACGCATGGTGTTGATTGATCGCTCGATCTCTACACTCGCAATACCTGCGAGCTGAAGCTTCTTCATAATAAACTCTTTGAGTTTAATATCTTGCAAGACAAGAGTTTGGTAGTCCTTTTTTGAGGCAAACCAAATCGAAGAGGGTTTGTAGAGTACCCCTAGGCGAAAACCTAGTGGATTAACTTTTTGTCCCATTTTTCTCCTTGAGTACGACACGAATGTGACTCGTGCGTTTCATAATGTGGTGAGCCTGTCCACGTGACACTGCTCGAAAACGCTTAATTGTAAAACCTGTTTGAACGTCGATCTCGGCAAAAGTCAGAGCCTCGGGTTTGATCCCAAAATTGGTTTTGGCGTTACTGACTGCGGCTTTGATGGCTTTGTACATAGGCTCGGCGGCAGCTTTTTTGGTGAATTTGAGGTATTGGAGCGCGTCAACTGGGGCGAGCTTGCGAACTGCATCGGCCACAAGACGTAGCTTGCGGGGACTCATTCTGACGTATTTTTGTACTGTTTTCATAATTTTTAGGTCTTAGTTAGTGTACGTTTAACGATCTTACCGTGACCACGGAAGGTACGTGTGGGCGAAAACTCGCCTAGTTTGTGTCCAACCATTTCTTCGCTAACAAAGACTTCTTTAAAGACTTTGCCGTTGTGAACCATAAAGGTGTGTCCGACAAACTCTGGAGGAATACTGCAGCTGCGTGCCCAAGTTTTGATAGGAGCTTTGACTCCAGCACTTACCTTGGCTAATACCTTGGCTAAGAGCTTTTGGTCGACGTATGGGCCTTTGGCGCTACTTCTACTCATTTTATTTAACTCTCCTGTCTTTGACTATATATTTATTACTGTATTTGTACTTACCTCTCGTTTTTTTGCCGAGAGCTGGTTTGCCCCATGGAGTCTTAGGACCTGGCATACCAATACCAGATCGGCCTTCTCCACCACCATGTGGGTGACTGCCTGGATGCTGGGCGACACCACGAACGGTAGGACGCCAGCCCATGTGTCTACGACGACCTGCTTTACCAATCTGACGATTTTTGTGATCCAGATTAGAGACCTGGCCGATTGTAGCAAAACAATCCTCTTTTAACAAGCGAATTTCGCCTGAAGGAAGCTTGATTGTAACAACACCAGCCTCTTTGGATTGGATGAGTGCGGCAGTACCAGCGGCTCGGACCATCTGAGCCCCTGCGCGAGCCTTAAGCTCGATATTGTGGATAGGCATACCAATCGGGATCTTTTTGAGAGGGAGAGCGTTACCTACGCGAGGTTCGACATCTGGACCTGAAGTGACTGTCATATCAACTTCTAATCCATCGGGAGCGAGGATGTAGCGCTTTTCGCCGTCCCTATACTGGAGTAGGGCGATTGTGGCACTTCTGTTTGGATCGTATTCGAGGGTCATGACGCGAGCATCAATACCTAGTTTGTTGCGCTTAAAATCGATGATTCGGTATCGTCTCTTTTCGCCACCACCGCGATGCCTCGTGGTAATGTGACCGTGGGCGTTGCGACCACTATTCTTTTTGACTTTTTCAGTTAACGACTTTTCAGGTTTACTGGTAGTCAAATTCTTGACGACAGTAATTTTGTGTCTGACGCCACTGCTGGTTGGTTTGGATTGTTTTAACATAGTTATTTGTTATCCTTAAATTCAAAAAGGCTTATTGACTCTCCTTTTTTGAGATACACTGTTGCGTATTTGACGAGACTATCACTACTGGTGGTTCGACGAGTGTTACTCCTCTTGCCAGGCACGTGAGTGGTGCGGGTCGTGACACGCAAAACGTGGACATTAAAGGTTTTGACGACGATGTCTTTGATCTGTGACTTGGTGGCACCGGGCAATACCTGGAAGGTAAAGCCAGAGTTACTGGTAGTTGCAATAGTTTTTTCTGTTAGATGTGGTTTGATTAAAATATTAGTCATTTGAACCTCTCTTTGAAGTGACTGCGATAGTTCGCTCAACTAGTGCGTCGTAGGCGCTCTTGGTGGTGACGATCCTATCATGAGCGATCAGATCATAAGCATTTACTAGAGCTGAACGTTTGATTGTAACACCCTGAAGGGAGCGCACCATCCGGAATAGGAGTGGCTGTGCATTCTTGGTTACGACCAAGACTTTATTTTTAGGGTGATTGGCGACGGTTGAAAGGAGTTTTACTGCGCTACTAGTTTTGCCTGTTGCCGCTTTAACGTTGACTAGTCCTGTGACTGATTCTTCGTTTAGTTTGACCAGAATAGCACTAGCTAGTGAGCGGCGGCGCATGGCTTTGCTAAGCTTTAAGTTGTCGGGCCTGATACTCTTTGGTCCGTGGGCGATACCACCACCAACAAAGACTGGAGCATATTTGGCGCCGTGACGTGCGTTCCCTGTACCTTTTTGGCGATAGATTTTTTTGGTACTACCGTTGACTTCACCACGAGTTTTGACTGCGCTGGTACCCTGGTGGGAGTTACTCTCATAGACTCGCAGTGCCTGAGATAATAGAGCTGGGTTAAGCTTGCCTAGTACTTTGAGATCTAGTTCCCAAGGTGATTCGGTTTTGCCGGTGATTGTAAAAACGTTTATTTTCATACAGTCTCACTTTCTACTACTTCTGTTGGTGCTACTGGGACTATGACGTTCTTTTTGGTTAGAGTTACAGTTGGGAAGTCCTTTGGAGCGTCAGCTGTTTTGACTAGTTTGACGATATTGCCATTGGATCCTGGGACGGAGCCTGCTACAAAGAGGTAGCTGTTAGTCTCATTGTAAGCAACGATGAATGTGTTTTTGATTGTCACTGCGTCATTGCCCATACGACCGGACATCTTTTTACCTTTGTAAACACGACCTGGGGTGGTACCCTGACCAATAGATCCGGCGCGGCGCAAGCGATCTGATTGACCGTGAGTTCTAGGTCCACCTGCAAAGTTCCAGCGTTTGACTACACCAGCAATACCCTTGCCTTTACTAATACCTGAGACGTCAACTACAGTACCAGCAACTAGGAGAGCGTCAATGTTGACCACAGACCCGACCTCTAGCTCGGTAATACCATCGATTTCACGAACGTATTTACCTTTGGTTTTGGATTTTTTGAGATGTCCTGCCTGGGCTTTGGTAGCTTTTTTGGTGGTTTCACCAAATATAACCTGAGCTTTGGCGTAGCCATCTTTTTCGACAGTTTTTTGATGAGCGACGGTCATCGGCATAACCTGAAGAATGGTTACGCTGCGACGAGTGTCACCGACATAACTCTCTGTCATTCCGATTTTTTTGGCGTATATAGTATTCATAATTTTTGTTTTATCCCGATGCTTCGATCGGGATGAGGGTTATTTTAATTACATTAAATAATCATCGTCCTCACATCTTTACTTCGATACCAACACCTGCAGGGAGCTCTAGATGCATGAGGGCATCGATAGTTTTGCCTGTTGGCTTTTCGATATCAATAAGTCTTTTGTGAGTCAAAATCTGAAAGTGGTCCCGAGCATTTTTGTCGACGTGGGGACTGGTCAAAACAGTCATGAGTTTGCGACGTGTTGGGAGCGGGACTGGACCAATCACGCGAGCACCGGTCGATATAGCGGTGTCAACGATCTTAGCAGCAGCCTCGTCAATGACGCGGTGGTCGAACGATTTTAGTTTGACTCTGATTCGATTAGCTGTCATTGCCTTTTTGACCTTTCGTAGTATTTAATTATTGAGCGGCCCGATGTTGTATCGGACCGCTCTTGTTCTATGAGGTTGACTCATGAACAATACTTGATTAACTAAGTTGCTTTATTTTACGATCTTGGTGATAACACCAGCACCGACGGTCTTGCCACCTTCGCGGATAGCAAAGTTTAGACCTTCTTCCATAGCGACTGGGACGATCAGGGTGACTGTCATCTTGGCGTTGTCGCCTGGCATAACCATCTCGACACCCTCGGGGAGTTTGATCTCACCGGTTACGTCTGTGGTACGTAGGTAGAACTGAGGTTTGTAGCCACCGAAGAATGGAGTGTGACGTCCGCCTTCTTCTTTGGTAAGAACGTAGACCTCTGCCTCAAACTCTGTGTGAGGTTTGATGGAGCCGATCTTAGCGATGACTTGGCCACGCTCGATATCGTCTTTTTCAACACCTCTGAGTAGGATGCCGACGTTGTCGCCTGCTTGACCTTCTTCGAGTTGTTTACGGAACATTTCGACACCAGTAATGACAGTCTTTTTGTCACGACCCATACCGATGATTTCCATTTCTTCACCAACCTTGACGATACCACGATCAATCTTACCGGTTGCGACTGTGCCGCGACCTTTGATTGAGAAGACGTCTTCGACTGGCATAAGGAATGGCTTGTCTAGAGGACGAGTGGGGGTTGGGATGTATTCGTCGACTTTGGCCATGAGCTCTTCGATCTTAGCTTCGTAGGCGGCATCGCCTTCGAGGGCTTTGAGGGCTGAGACACGAACGATTGGGACTTCGTCTCCTGGGTAGTGGTACTTGGTTAAGAGATCGCGGATCTCCATCTCGACTAGGTCGAGGAGCTCTGGATCGTCAACCATGTCGCACTTGTTAAGAGCAACGACTAGTTTAGGAACGTTGACTTGGTGAGCTAGGAGGATGTGCTCGCGAGTCTGAGGCATAGGACCATCAGTTGCGGCAACGACTAGGATAGCACCGTCCATCTGAGCGGCGCCAGTAATCATGTTTTTGATGTAGTCAGCGTGTCCTGGAGCATCGATGTGAGCATAGTGACGTGCAACAGTCTCGTATTCTTGATGGGAGAGATTGATGGTAACACCACGTTGTCTCTCTTCTGGAGCACTATCGATATCAGCGTAAGAACGTGCTGTAGCTAGACCTTTTTTGGCTAGAACAGATGTAATAGCAGCAGTCAAAGTGGTTTTACCGTGGTCGACGTGACCAATGGTTCCAATGTTGACGTGAGGTTTGTTGCGGACGAATTTTGCGGCATCTGCCATATTAGGTCTCCTTAGTTCTTTTGTTCCTTATTAATAATTTTTTCAGCAATATTAGAAGGAACGGGGTCGTAATGGGACATCTCCATATACGAACTGGCCCGACCTTGGGTCATGCTGCGTAACATTGTAACATAACGCGAGAGTTCTGCCAAGGGAACTTGGCAAAGAATAATGCGAGTGTTGCCACGCTGCTCGGTACCGAGGATCTGACCTCTTTTACTACTGACATCGCCGATCACATCGCCCATAAAGTCGTCTGGAGTAGTTATCTCGAGCTTCATGATAGGCTCGAGGATTACTGGACTACTACTACGAACAGCTGACTGCAATGCCATACTGCCCGCGATCTTAAAGGCAATTTCGCTAGAGTCTACTTCGTGGAAAGAGCCGTCGTAGAGCTCGACTTCCATGTCTACTAGTGGATAGCCGGCGACGACGCCGTTCTCCATCGCTTCTTTGACGCCTTTTTCGATAGGTGAGATAAATTCTTTGGGGATAGCACCACCGACGATTGCGTTAACAAACTTAAAGCCTTCGCCCCGAGCGAGTGGCTTGATGCGGAGTAGACAGTGACCATATTGACCACGGCCACCACTTTGCTTGATGTATTTGCCCTCGGCTTGGCCGTCTTTGGTGATAGTCTCACGATAAGCGACCTGTGGGTCACCCACATTTGCCTCGACTGTAAACTCGCGCTTCATGCGGTCGACTAGGACTTCGAGCTGGAGCTCACCCATACCAGAGATTAAGGTCTGACCTGTCTCGTGGTTGGTCTTGATGCGGAAGGTTGGATCTTCTTCGGCAAGTTTACTTAGTGCTGTACCCATCTTTTCCTGATCGGCCTTGGTTTTAGGTTCGATGGCGAGAGAGATAACTGGCTCAGCAAAACTAATACCCTCGAGGATGACTGGGTCGTTTTGGACACAGAGAGTATCGCCGGTTCTGGTATCTTTCATACCAACTACACCAATGATCTCCCCTGCTTCGGCGTATGGTACCTCTTCACGATTGTTGGCGTGCATGAGGACGAGGCGACCGACGCGCTCGGTAACATCTCTTGTTGCGTTATAAATGTAACTACCTGATTCGATTTTGCCTGAGTAGACGCGGAGGTAAGTTAACTTACCGATGTGAGGATCGGCTTGAATTTTGAAAGCGAGACCAGCAAATGGCTCTTTGATATCTGGCTTTCTGATAACAATAGTGTCTTCGCGTGGGACTGTGCCCTGAGCAGGTGGAACGTCTAGAGGGGATGGGAGGTAGTCGACGATACCGTCTAGGAGTGGCTGAACACCTTTGTTCCTAAGACTGGTACCACAATACATAGGCACTAGTTTGTAGGCAATGGTTGCTTTACGTAGTGCAGCTTTGAGCTCGAGGAGAGTTGGGACTTCGCCGTTTAGATATTTCTCGAGGAGGGCGTCGTCGGTCTCGCAGATCTGCTCGACGAGGATAGCGCGCTCTTTGGCGGCGATTTCTTTCATGTCTTCTGGGATCTCGACTACTTCGTATTTAGCACCTGTCTCGTCACCGAGCCAGATGACTGCCTGCTCTTCGAGGAGCATGATGACACCCTTAAAGGTGTTTTCGGCACCAATTGGGAAAGTAACGATTGCAGTCTTGACACCGAGTTTGTCTTCGACGTCAGCCAAAGTCTTTTTAAAGTCTGCGCCGAGTTTGTCCATTTTGTTAACAAAACAGATACGTGGAACTTTGTATTTGTCAGCCTGGCGCCAGACAGTCTCTGACTGTGATTGGACTCCTTCTTCAGCATCGAGCACGGTGACACCGCCGTCGAGAACGCGGAGAGAGCGTTCTACTTCTGCTGTAAAGTCGACGTGTCCGGGAGTATCGATTAGATTGATGCGATGCTGTGCGGTGAACATAGATTTGGGGAGTTGAGGTGTCCAGAAAGTGGTGGTGGCAGCTGAGACGATCGTGATACCACGCTCTTTCTCCTGTTCCATCCAGTCCATCTGGGTGTTGCCGTCGTCGATGTCGCCGATTTTGTAGGATTTGCCTGTGTAGAAGAGGATGCGCTCACTAGTAGTAGTTTTGCCTGCGTCGATGTGGGCGATAATACCAATGTTTCTAATCTTGTCCATTGGGAGTTCGCGGTCTTGGGTTTTGACTGAGTTTTGAGCCATACAGATTAACTTTCAGTTAAGTAGCAAATAATTCTCAAACAAATGAGGTGCCCATTTTCGTACAAAACTATGATGGGCAAGAGTGTATTGTACCTTAGTCGAGGGAGTTTGGGAATATGTATACAAAAATGGTATTCATGACTGTGTTTTTCGTTGTTTTAGCAGTACTACACCAAGATAGTCTTCTATGTAACTCAGTCTAGGATCTTGTTCTATGAAGTTATCAGTGGTTCATGTTATAAGTTTTCTTACAGTTTTTGGTACATCAAAA
>JAGOVG010000005.1 GCA_018060845.1 Candidatus Woesebacteria bacterium | reverse complement strand
AATTCGTTATTTGCTTCTAGCGTTACTTGGCTAAAAACAGAGTAGTCATACTTGCTTCTGTCCCAATATTTGTTTATTGATTCGCGAAGTGGTATAAAAAGTTCAAGGTTCGTCTTGGCTACTCGACTTTACCAAGGCTCCGTCGGGCAGGCCCGACAAAATTACGTGACAATATTAAGTGTGGTCCCCGCCTGCAACGCTTTGCGTAGCAATGCGGGCAGGCACCGGTAAGCTCGGTCCCGCTCGAGCGGGACACCAGGCGAGCTTGTTGTGGTAGATGTAACCTCTGTGACAATCATTTTTACATTTTGCTCTCGCAAAATCAGCAATAGGATGCGCGGTTCGTGTACCCTTGCGGACTGAGCTTCAATCTCAGCACTCCGACAAAACTAGTCAAAAGTGGATAAGACTATTGTTGGTTTATTCTTACTCCGTATCCGTCGCCTGTTGGGCGTGGCCATATCTGTACTTCAAGATCCTTTCGCATGCTTAACATTGTATTTTTTATCTCTTCAGGATCTATCGAATCAGGTTTTATCATTAAGTCAGTGGTAACACCAGTTAGACCGCGGATCAGATCTGTAGCATCTGCCAGGAAAGTAGGCACGTCCACATAAGTCTCTTGTAAGTTTTTTTTAAGTGACATATTGTCTCCTTGTTATTAATATAAATTACCGAATATTACTTGGTATAAACCTGAGTTTTTGAGCTTGATAAGCTCAGCTAGGTTGGTAGTCTCAGAGATCTGTTTCACAGCATCCATCTCTGTTTGAGTAAAATCGGTGCGGTTTGCTGAGATCATGCGAGTTATAACATCAGCGAGTTTGACGGGTCTCCCGTCGTATCCATTAAATGGTCCATTATTTACCCAATTAGAGTCACCAAGCATATCGGTGACGTGCTTTAGTATTTCTTCGTCATTCATGTTGGCAAAGTTACTCGGAATAAGTGGGTCTGTAGGTGTTACTACATACGTATCTACCGGGGTGATAGTAGGCTCGGAAGGCGTCGCTGTGACAGCGGAGCCATGATTAAGATTTAAGCTCGCCGCTGATTTGTGTGATGTGACATGCGTATCTACATTATCATTAGATAGTGACTGTGCGGCAGTAGGGGATGGGTGTACAGATTCTACTAAGCCAAAGCCAGCTGCAGTACCGAGCAGTCCGATACCCAATAATTCGGCAAATCTGGCAGCTTTCCCTAGTTTTTCGCGATGTTTTGGGACAATGGTATGTAGAGTGCTAAGACCACTTACCACTACGCTATCTAGCCATAATAGGGCGGTGGTTGTTTCGACAAATGTTCTTGGATCTAGATTTAAAAGAGAAGCGGCAGCCCCGGTTAATAGCCCGCCTACTGCAGCAATGGCTTCAGATTTGTGACGACCAAGAGCTGCTATGAATTTTTTACCAACCTTGGATGCTTTTTGATTACTTTGCCAGCGTTCGATATCTGCATGTAGCTCTGTAAGTGTAAGTGGTGAAGTGTAATTAGCTAGCCTAATTCTACCTTGAGGATCTAGAGACAATCTTTTTGCATATGTAGTCATTTCTTGATCTATCACTTTGGGGTCTAATTTTTCATACTTTTTCTTGAGATACCGTGCTAAGACGGTCCCAATAATAGTGTGATCTATCTGATCTCTTAGTTCGGCTGTTATTTTAACTTTTATGTTGGGATTGTTGTAAAAATTTTCCTGGTATTGACTGATTGCTTCGTTGATTGACTCTATAGAGTTTGAAGTCTCGACGTTAGTTATTAACCACTCTTCTACGTAGCCAGGATCTGACTTTTCTAGGAAGTATTTTGTCAAATCAGCTGAACCATTGGCTACTTGTTGAGCGTGTATTGTTCTAACAAAATCGAGATTAGATTCTGGAGAATGTTCGGGATCTCCTAATTGTGATAATAGGTGTTTAACTGCGCTTTTTGCATCTATTGTGGCGCCTGAGATTGTGGTGCCAGCGACTGCAAAACCAGCATCTATCGAAGGAATATCTAGTGGTTCGGATAAATGTTCGCTAAGAAGATTAGGCTCAGTACCATGTCCTGTTACAATCATGTGTGCGAGGATGGCTTTTTGCTTTCCAGTTTGATTATCTCTGATTTTTGCACCAATGAGCCTACCTGTATCTGGGTGTCTTATTGTCCCGACAATTGTAGATTCTGGTAAAAAGCTAAAACCAACTCCCTCTTGCCATTCACTAAACTCTTTTTTATTCTTAGCTTGGTATTTGGGGTTATGTAGACGAGTTAGTTCGCCTAGAATCGCAGTGACTTCCTTTTGATCCACGTGAGAGAGTGTGGTTAAGTTTGTGTCAGAAGTGATGAGGTTTTCTACTACACTACGCCTAGGACTGTCTGAGTCTGATGGATACCACAGGTTTAACAGTTTTTCGAATGGTCCCGAGAGATCACCGTTTTTAATCAGATCTCTAGTTTCTTTTTGATCGGAGCCTGAAATGGGTAGCGCACGCGAGGTCTCCCTGGTGCCGCGCCCCACAACGACGGTAGAATAATACCTTTTATTTTCAGGATTTAATCTAGTTAAATTATGTCTTACTCCCTCGCTTTCTCTGAGGGTCTTGCCACCTGGAGTATTTTTTGCAAGTTTGCGTGGATCAATATTGAACCCACTAGCTGACTCTATGCATTTCACTTCTTCGAGCATTATTGCATCAGTTCCGCCGTCATTCATGACAGTCTTACCTAAACCTTCGAGTGCGACGAAGTGTACATTTTTTAGTCCAGTGGTCTCAGTAATAGACTTCTTAGATCTGATAGCTTTGTTTACACCGTCAACAAGCTCTCTTATTGTAACGACATCTTGATGGTTATATTCGTCTTTCAAAGGCTTGCTTTTTCTCTCTATCAGACTACCGGTCGCGTTAAAAATGGCAGAAACTCCTAGGTCTTTTGCTAGATTTGAGACATTTGATAAGTCGACATTTTGTCCAGGCAGAGCAAGAATGCCAGGTTGAGTCATAGTATGAATGATGGTTGTTCCACCTCCGGCTTTGGTGGTATCTTCGTGTAAAGGGACTGAAATTAGTCTAGCTGCTTGACCACCGATCTCATCTCCCATTACTACTGCTATGTGACCAGAATCTACGACTGCTTTGGCGGCTGCTACAGCTGTAGCACCAAAACCAAGGATAAGGATGCGATGTTGTTTTTTTCCTTCAACATACTGTTCGTCTAAAGTTGCTTTTTCCCAGGACGGAATTATAGGTGTGCCCCGGACATTATGAGTGAGCATTAGGTGAAGTGCGGCATAATCTATGTTATCTAGTTGATCGGGACGAATTATTTCGTAAGCAAATTCTTTTGCAAGCTTGGTGTCAATGGGTCTCATCTTGCCGAGTTTTTCGAGTGTTGAGATTGACATAATTAGGTTGTTTTCAACTTTATGGGTTAATGCATTGTTTGCGTTTATAATTTTAACCTATGAGTCAAGGATCGGAAAGGGGTGAGTTGAAAATCTAATTACAAGAATCAAAAATTAGGTCAAATCTGATTTGTTCTGGAAATGTATCAACAGGATTTATCTCTCTTAGACAGAGATTTTCGACTATTTGACCATCAGGAACAGAATGACCTCCAGGAAAGTCTCGATTGGTGAAATAGACTTCACCGTTATTTACTTCTGGTATATCACTAGCCAAAACCCCAGGTGAATCATAAGCCTCGTAGCTAAAGGGTAATCTTTTGTCTCTACCGTCGCACATGCGGTTAACAATGTCTGTCTCCTGGCAAGCCACCAATTTGTACTGGATAAGATAGGTGGGCTCTGATGCTTTTGTCGATGGGCTACTACAGGCAGAGATGATAAAAAGAGATGCTAGGAGGATCTGTAATCTAAATCTACTTAGTCTATTCTCGGGGGACCTCATCCAGATATTATACGTTACAACTTAGACAAAACTGATCCTTGATTGGTATATTCCCTTTATGAAAAACGAGATTCATCAGTACTATTTGTTGAGAATGAGAGCGACTTTGACTAACGGCGGTGCAGATGCAAGAAAGAAACTGATCCTTGAAATGAGAAACTCAGTAAGAGAGGGCGATCTCAACCAAGAAGAGTTTTATAAAATTTTCTTTTTGGCGATGCCTCAGATGGGGACTTAATAATAGGTGAGTAGCCATGATAGAATAGTTATGTTAGAACTTTAAGGAGATATTTTATGTCAATGCAGAGAACAGTCGTACTAGTTAAGCCAGATGGATTACAACGTGGGCTCATTGGAGCAATAATGCAGAGGTTTGAGCGCAAAGGTCTCAAGCTTATTGGTCTTAAGATGATGAGGCTGACTGACGAGCTACTAGATACCTGGTATGTTCACCACAAAGACAAATCATTCTTTAAAGATCTAAAAGCCTTTATGACCTGGACCCCAATCGTAGCTATGGTCTGGGAAGGGCAGGAGGCAGTTTCTGCCGTACGTAAGATCGTGGGCGTAACCAAAGGGTATGATGCCGAAGCCGGTAGTATCCGCGGTGACTACGCTATGAGCGGGAGCCAAAACTTGATCCACGCTTCTGACGAGCCAGATAATGCCAAAAAAGAAATCAGCTTAATCTTTACAGACAAAGAGCTATTTGAGTACGAAAATGCCGAAGAGTGCTTGATCTACTCCGATTTTGAGCGAGGGAAGTAAATATGAATATAATTGATCGTCGAACGCTCTTTCGTGATGAGCCTGGGCATATTGGTCGATTTACAATGACTACTGAAGAGGTTAAAGAGATTCAAAGACTAGATGGTGAGACCGCAGGTTCTATTTCTGACTCTATTAAGGTTTTTTGTCATGAATTTGATCTAAGTCGTGAAAATCAGCAGGTTATCGCTAACCCAGAATACGTTCCTGACATAGTCTCAATATTTACAGCATTGAAATTCAAAGAAGATAAAGCGTAATGGTGTCCCGACCGGGAATTGTCCAGCCCTTCGCGAAGAGCTGGATAGGACCCAGCCGCTCGCGAGCAGCTGGGCTATCCATTGAAAATATTGTGCCCCCACCAAGAATTGAACTTGGATTAGAGGTTTAGGAAACCTCTGTTCTATCCGTTAAACTATGGGAGCTATTGAGTCTATTTTAACCCAAGTCGCTTGAGAAGTCCTGTATAACTTGAGCCATACTGTTTTAGTTTTGTTTCCCTATCCCTAGCAAGCTGCTCAGATTCGTATGCTTCGTAGTATATTAGTCTGGGCTTTAAAAAATTTGCAGTGGTATGCGTGCTGCCTAGAAGATGTGCTTTGAATCTTTGACGCAAGTTTGATGAGTAGCCGACATATAGCTTGTTCTTTTCATCTTGAATGATATAGACGTAATACATATAGGTTTAGGACCCAGCCGCTCGCGAGCAGCTGGGCTATCCGTTGAACTACCGGGACGTTAGGTTATTTTAACTTGATAGTATACAGATTAGGAATGGTGCCTTCGGAGAACTGGATGCGTCCGCCTGCAACGCTATGCGTAGCATTGCGGGCAGGGGTGATACTATTTTAGTTTAATTGTATATAAATTAGGCACGGTCCCTTCTGAAAAACCAATTCTTGTAATTATTTTACTTCCGTCTGGCCAAGGGTAGACGATACTACTATCAAAGGGTCCATCGTAGAGTGTTACTTTGTTGGTGGCGTCATATTCGACGATCTCGATTTTGTTATCTGAGTGGAGGATGAGGTGAGCGGAGTCAGGATACCACTGGACAGAGTCGATGTAGATCGAGGAGTATTGGGCGGAGATGAGGGCGAGTGTAGTTTCGCGAGATACATTGTCCTGGAGCTTGCGGTAGGCACTGGGACTACTAGTAGTCTCGGCGGGGATTGGGGAGAGATTGTCTAGCAACATGAGTTTGGAGATCGCGGCGACAGGTGTCTGAGGAGTAGTTATTTTTTTGTTATTTTTGGGGGTTGGGGTTGGACTCGGTGTTGCAATAGTTCCACTGGCAATGGCAAAGTTTTTGTCTTCGACAATGTCATAAATATACCAGTTACCGGGAGAGATTTTCCTGGACTCTACCTGACTACTTGTGGCAGGTAGTGGAGGGATCAACCCGATTGGGATCTCGATCTCTTGGAGCGCCTGGTAGAGGAGCTTTTTGCCGTCGGGGGAGAAGTAGAGGTTAGTTAGCTTGCCGCTCTCGGTTGCGATCTCCTGAAAGAAGATAGGGAGCTCGAGTAGCCTCACTCGCTCGGTGCGCGCCATCTCTAGTTCCCAATCATTGAGGATAGAGCTGAGGTTCCAGGTCACATCCTGGAGATCCTGAGGGTTGTTAAAGCGACTAGCATCAAGGAGGAGGTGTGCACCAGAATCAAAGGAGACCAAGATCTCGCTGCTGTTGGGCGAGAAGACAAACTTTGAGCGGCTATAGTTGTGCTCGCTCGTATTCTGGGCGATCTGACGCGCATTTTTGTTGAGGCTGATTGGGCTGCTACTGAGATCCTGGACATATAGTCCGTTTTTGGTGCTAGCAGAAGCGGAGGCAACAGTAAAAGCTAGAGCGTTACCATCGGCGCTGGGGGTCGGGTTCTCGGCGCCAGTATAAGTCAGTGGCTCCAAGGTCGGGCTAGTGGGAAAGAGCTGGGCGTTAGTGGGGGTTACTAACTCAGCAGCTATAGCGACACTCTTTGACCAGGTGTGGTAGCCGTCTTTTTTGATCTCGATTTTGTAGGTACCTGGATCGAGGTTGAGGGTATTGTCGGTAGCTGTGGTTAACCTGCCGTCGATATAGACCTGAGCACTGGTCGGGAAGCTGTTGGCAGAGAGGAGGCCGGTCCCTTTGACGACGCCAGTCTGGCCTAGGCGATCACCCTTGGCGTAGCGGATGACAAAGTAGGTGCCGACGAGGACAAAGAGGATGGTCGCAAAGAAGACGAGGGGGCGGTAGATGTGGTCGTGCTTTTTCATCCTTACAATTATAGCTTAAGTAGAGAACTAAAGTAACATAATAGTACTCTGTCTATTATTTCTTAAAGCGTGATGGCTGGATAGCCTTTTTGATTTGGGTCGTTGTGCCTCTATAATTATTGAATGCTTGATTTCTGCGTGAGTCCATATTTGGGTTGAATCCATTGTGAATATCATTAGACCTCATTATGCTTTCGAGTTCGACTGCGTGGGATATGAGATGTTTCAGATGTTTTGATATTTGATCAGGTCTTAAGTTAGCTATGTATTCTTTTTCACTGTCCGTTAATTGATCTGCATTATTTTTAAGTTTTGTGTTAAGTTTGGTTTCCATGCTATGCCTTCTTTTTCCTGGCTCCATTGTATCTAAGGAAAATTCATCTAGACTTTGGCCTTTACGCCTAGGTTCTTCGTTATTTTCTTTGACCGCTGATGCTAGATAAATAACTATTAATCCTGTTGTAATACCTGCAGCCCATGTTAAAACATCATTTAGATCAAAATTTTTGAGCCTCTCGTTAAACAAGGGAAGCAGTAGTGCAACACTAGCGAATGAATCTACGCTCTGATCTGATGTATTTATTTCGTGATAGCTTGCTTGTTCTTTTACAGCGGGTGCGAAGTACATATTTTATCCTTATATATTTAATGTGTATTTACTAATAATATAGGATATAATACACCTCTCTTATACTATGTCAATATGGAGAATGATACAAAATGAGCATAAATATTGAGGGTGTGTTGGCGCTAGCAACTGTCTTAGGGCAGGCATACGTTGATTCGGTTAGGAGTATACCTACAGATGAAGTAGACGCGTTTGGTTGGGTTGGCAACATCTCAACAATCTTAATGATGGTGGCTGATACAGATGGTTTTAATCTGAACCATGATGAAAATGCTCTCTTATTATTATATCTGTCTAGTGCTAACGCGGTACATCTCTTAGTAAGATCTGAGGGTGAGTACAAAAAGGTATTTGAAACTGTTAAGAAAGACGCTGACACTCTCGCTAGTAAGATAGTATTGAAAAATTACCGCCATGTGCGTGCAGGAAATATTCAAGAATTGGCTGGAGCCATTAGCAATGTGATCTGGCAATCTCCCAGAGACTCGGGGAGTATGTTAGATGCGATTGATAAGGCAGTAAAGGGTAAGGCTGAGTTGTTTAAATAGATTTTGCAATGTTGTTGACAAGTTGTGAGAGAGGTGTAAAATAGCTTTTTGTGTGTAAATGGTACGCACAAATATATAATTCTTTTGCTAAAGGATAATCATGACAAATGCAGTTGAACCAGAAAGTATGTGGATTTACAAAACTTTAGTGTTTTTGGGATTACCGAATTTTCTTTGTGAAATATTCGCGCCTAAAATTAGTCCCGAAGGAACGATAGGGTCTAGGACTCTTATTGCGAATGGCGGAGAGATTAAGTATGGCCCGGGACACACAAAAGAGGGTAATTAGTTAGTTGCTAGTATTTGTAGCAACCTTTGATTCCAGATCAAATTTGAGTGCATTTAGTTCTAGTGGCTATATTTGGCTATTTTAGAAGTTTTGGCGATGGAGGTTTCTTCTTGCCAATAATTCCAGTGAACGGTTTACCTGTTAGGATATCGTTCGCTACAATGGTTGTATCGTCTACGGCTTTGAAAGTAATAACAGTAGCACCTAATTGAGGTTTTTCTCGATCATAGTGTTCATTGCTAGGTTCGACTGGACTAGGATTTCTAGTGAAAGCAATAACTACAGCGCCACCTTCAGTCTTAGATCCTAATCTGCCAATGGAATTATCTGTATCTACTACGGCAACTTTTACACCTTTACTTCTGAGCTCAGCGGCTAGATTGCGTGCCGCAGATTCTGATTGTGGTCCAACCAACCCCAAATGAGTATCGACCTCAGATTCCACAACAATACTAAAGGAACCCACATCGACTGATTTTCTGTTGCCTTTTGGAGACATCTGGTGTAATAAGGCCTGATTTGGATCAATACCTAGTCCGCCCAGTGAACTTGCGTCAGGGTGAGCACTCATAATTGGCGCATAATGGCTCGCCGATTGAGCGGATTTTGTTCTATTAGATCCCGGTTTTGAGGAACTCTTGGCCATATTTATGGTAGATGTGCTACTATTTGTAATTGGCTCATCAGCGGTTATTTGGAAACCGAATTTTTGGAGAGCATCTAATGATTTGCCTGTAATCCTGATAATATCGTTGATAGTGATAATGGTTCCGACAGTAGACACTAGTAGCAGTGCGCTGTAGATAGCTGGGTTGTCGATATATGCCTCCGTTGCGATACCCAGCACTAATAACTTGGCAGCTGATGGGAGTAGTGGGTCTAGTATGACCGTAGAGTATTCTAGTGACCGCGAGAGCTGGTGTAGGGTAGCTCTGATAAACGGGTGATTTTCTAGTGCATTGTCAAAAATGCTAGAGAGCTTAGCCTGTTTTTCCTCTAGATTTGCAGAGAGTCTTGATAATGGATTAGTAAATCCACTTGGGTCGTCAAAATTTAGATTGCGAGAGAATAGGTGCATGCCAGCGAGGATGAATCCTAGTTCGCCTGGTGTGAAATAGTTGTCTGATTGTGGAATAACATTCTCTAGTATCCTGTAAGGCTCATAGCTATCTTGGAGGACCTCTATATACTCTGTCGTATAAAAATCAGAAGCAGGGCTGAGCTGTGATGTTCTTTGTGTGGTAGCTACCTGGGTAATTTCGGTCAGCATGCTGACACCTAGCGCATAGTAAGTGGCGATCGAGGATGGTACGCTCCAAAACAGGTCGCCTGCGCTTCTAATGGCTTTGCTTACCCCTGTTTCTGCTACTTGAGACATAACAGATGTGTATTCTACACTTATGCTATAGGGTGTCAATGGGCTAGTTACTTGTAGTTGCAACCTTTGATTCCAGATCAAATTTAAGTGCGTTTAGTTCGGCAGAAGTTGTGATTGCTTGCCAGCCGTTAGTGGTGTAGATTTTTAGGACATTTTCACTCGCATCATAGTAGAGACTACCTGGGAACGGCGAGGTGGGGGAGATCCCGGGCAGCAGGGTGAGGTTTGGGGTGATGGTACCTAGCTTGGAGGTAATGGTTGTGGCAGTTAGACCACCAGTTGTGCTATCTAGCATGTCGTCGAGTAGGAGGAGACTGGGATTGGTTGCCGCACCCTGGACACTGCCAGGAACTGGAGTGGGGCTAGTTGGGGTAATGGGAGCACGGAAGAGGAGATGGTAGACGGTGAGGAGGGCGACAGTAATGACCACCTGCATACTATATATAGTGTAAGAAGGGTGGGATTGAGTATTATTCTTTGAAAGTGGGACTACAGTTGACTGAGGGGGAAGTGGTGGAGTTACGAACTGTTTAACTGGCTCGGGAACTGGGTCTGTGGTTGGAGTTAGGCTGGGGATAGTGGGTGGGATAGGGGACTCACCTTTGAGGTTTCCGAGGAATGGGAGTAGGCGATGGCGTGGGTAGTATCTGCCAGTGACAGTGATAAAGGGGTGGAGAGAGCCCTCGCTAACTAAGCGCTCTATCGTGGGTTCGGTCACATCCAAAAACTGGGCGGCCGCTGTTATATTTAATAAATCTTTTTGATGGGGGATGATGTTGTGTTTGATAGCGTCCAGTATTTGGAGGTCTTCGACAGTATAACGACGCTGATTACCAACCGTGCGTGATGGGGCAAAGCGCCCGGCTTCTTCCCACCTTCGCAGAGTTTTTTCGGAGAGGTCTAGCTTTTCGGCGGTTTCGGAGATAGTGTAGGATGTTGTCTCAAAGTTGGTCATGATCTGGGATGTCCAAGTTTATTAAGTGATATATGTAGTGTAGATACTACTATTAGAGGTGTCAAGGACGAATTATTACCGCAGTTATAATACCTGTAACGCGGTAAATAACACATGCTGCGGTAAATAAGCAATAGACAGGCATTAGGCCGTGAAAAATATTAATTATCAGGCATGGTCACCAACATGCTAGAATAGAGCCATGTTTGCAAAACGACTCGGCATAGATCTAGGGACAGCTAACTCATTAGTCTGGGTAGCGGGTGAGGGGATAGTGCTAAATGAGCCCACAGTTGTTGCGGTCTCGGTGATGGATCAAAAGGTAGTTGCAGTCGGGAACGAAGCAAAGATAATGCTAGGTCGTACACCTGGCAATATCATAGCCAGCCGCCCAATGAAGGACGGTGTGATCGCTGATTATGCGGTCACTGAGGCGATGCTGCGTTTCTTTATATCTCGCTCCTTAGGCGCGCGCTCGTGGTTTAAACCAGAGGTAATGATTTGTGTCCCGGCAGGCTGTACTCAGGTAGAGAGGAGAGCCGCATTGGATGCCACACTCTCGGCAGGGGCTAAAGAAGCTTATCTGATTGACGAACCTCTAGCAGCAGCCATAGGTGCCGGCATGCCGATCGCCGAGGCAGCGGGACATATGATCCTAGATATTGGTGGTGGAGCGGCAGAGGCGGCGGTCATAGCACTGGGCGGAGTAGTAGTGCACAAAAGTGCGCGAGTCGGCGGGAACAAACTTGATGAGGCGATTGCGGATTATATTCGAAGGAGCCATTCTTTGATAATTGGCGACCAAACTGCAGAGATGATCAAGCTCAAGATAGGCTCAGCTACCAAGCTCCCCAAAGAAGAGAGTATGGAAGTTAAGGGGCGTGACTCGGTGTCAGGTCTCCCACAGACGATTACTATCACTTCGAGTGATGTGACTACAGCTCTAGCGAGACCATTGTCACAAATCGTAGGAGTAGTTAAGGCGGTCCTTGAGGAGACTCCACCCGAGCTCTCGAGTGACATCATTGACCGAGGGATTGTGATGAGTGGTGGGACCTCAACCTTGAGAAATCTGGATACACTCCTGACTCGCGAAGTAGGAGTACCAGCGTATGTGGCCGAGGAGCCAATGCTCTGTGTGGTCAAGGGGACGGGGAGGGCGGTTGAGAATATTGAGATGTATCGGCGGGCACTTAAGTAATCAGCTCACTCGGTGGTTCGGAGTATTTTGTCAGAAAAAGCGGTCTGTCTCCGCCTGATGGCGTAGCGACCTCTAGCTCGGTCTACCCGACCTGCGCAAAATTTTTCTTTACAAAATACTCCTGCACCCTTTAGTTCGCAAGTATGTTGCATGAGACACATCTTTTTGGACGTTATTTTGATCATATATGGTAATATTCTGATATGGTTATTGGAATTGATGCCTCGAGAGCGTTTGTAGCCGATCGGACAGGGACCGAGAACTATTCGTACGAGATTATCACTCACATGCTTAGACTGATAACTTCAAAAAAGCATACTTTTGTGCTCTTTATCCGTCCAAATGCAAAATTACCAATAGAATTGGATGGATATAGCAATGTAATCGTCAAAACTATCAAATGGCCCGTTCTCTGGACCCAAGTAGGGTTAGCTCTAGCAACATGGGGGTCAAAACTTGATGTCCTCTGGATACCTGCACATACACTACCAGTATTGCGGAACAATAAGTTAAAAACTGTGGTGACTATCCATGGATTGGAGTACAAATATCTACGTGAGTACAACAACATGTTGCAGCGATGGTATCTGCCTCTTTCGACATTTTATGCAGCCCGAGCGGCTGATCGACTGATTTGCGTGTCGGAGAGTACAAAGCGAGATTTGGTTGCTGAGACTGGTATTGATACAGAAAAGATTAGTGTGATATACGAAGGGGCGAGTTTTTCGGACAATCAGAAAACTCGGAATGACAGAAAACCAGAGATTCAGATCTATCAGAAGTTGGGTATCACTCAGAAAAAGTATATTTTGTTTGTGGGGACAGTGCAGCCGAGGAAGAATATCGGTGCATTAATTACTGCATTTGCCAAAGTTAGACAGGCTTATCCAGATTACCAGCTAGTAATAGCAGGCGGGATAGGCTGGGATGCGGAGAGTGATCTAGCTCTCCCTCAGACCCTCGGGATCCCCGACTCGGTTATCTTTACTGGTCGAGTGAGCTCAGAAATACTACGGGTGTTATATCTGGGAGCGAGCATCTATGTACAACCTAGCTGGACTGAGGGTTTTGGCTTGCCAGTGCTTGAAGCGATGGCTAATCGGGTGCCCGTGATAGTCAGTAGTGGTGGAGCACTACCAGAGGTGGTGGGGGAGGCTGGGGTTGTGGTCCCTCTGGGGTCATCTGCTACTAAATTCGCTAGTCTTCTCTCGCAAGCGATCATTAACCTAATCGGTGATTCAAAACAGCAGAATACATTAATTAAGAGCGGGTTAAGCCGGGTGCGACAATTTAGCTGGAAGAGTGTCGCAGAGAAGACTCTTAAGTTCATTACTACAGGTCAATAGTCATCCATAAATTAGTAATAATATTTTCTTTTTATATTAATATATAGAGTAGTGGGGGATGTGTCATAGTTGTTAAGCAATCAAATCATTAATTATTAGTATAATTTACATATTTCAGGTCAATAAATGTTTATAATATGTGATCAAATAAGTCTTTTTGACTAGTATGAAATAGTATTATTTAGTCTTGTAGTATATCTATTATGGTCATGATGTTTAGCTAGTAAGTTAACTACCTCTCTATTTAATATAGGGCTATATCGGAAACAAGAAAATACCTGATTTTTGCATAATTATGCTCATTTGAGTATGATGAACATCAGAGTAGTGAGCCTAGAAAGTAGATAGATATGAAAAAAGTGATTAAAAAAGCAAAAATATCTAGCAATAAAGTACCAAAAAAGATTGATATACCCGTAGAAATAATGAATGTGGTTATATCTGGCACTCAAAAAAGTGGAGTGCTAAAGAAAATATGGCTCCAGAGGAAGGAAATGCTGCATATTGCAACTGTTAACCCTGAGTTTGTAATGGAGGCAAGAACCAATAAACGCTTTAGTCAGAGCCTAAAACAGTGCCTAACTGTCGCAGATGGATGGGGGATAGTGTGGGCCAGTAAGTTGCAATGTGAAAGTAGCAAGTTACAAGTGGATCGGATCAGTGGGACCTGGTTATCGGAGCAAATAGTTGCTCATGCGGCAGAAAAAGGTGAAAAAGTCTTTTTGTTGGGGGGAGGGATGGGAGTGGCTGAGCAAGCAGCTGCCAATTTGAGCAAAATTTACCCTCAACTCCAGATCGCTTGGTATAGCGGCGCCCAGACAGTAAAAGTAGAGAAAAATGAAGAAGCGAGCATGACAATAGCCCGGATTAATGCATTTGAGCCAGATTATCTACTCGTGGCCTACGGTTCACCCTGGCAAGATATCTGGATAGAAGACAACCGACCGTACCTGCGAGCTCGTGTTGCGATGGGGGTAGGGGGAGTGTTTGACGAGTGGGCAGGTCTAGTTAGGCAGTGCCCAGAATGGATTGATAACTTGGGGTTTAAGTGGTTATGGCGACTGGTTGCGCAGCCCATGCGCTTGCCTAGGATAATACGGGTAGCACATTTTGGATTTATCGTTCTTTTAGTGAGGTTAAAGAGAATATTTTGATATACTAGTTTATAATAAAGTATATGTCATTTTGGGATGTTTTATACGGTCGCGAACAGTCAGTCATTGGGATGAGTCCCATGGATGGGGTGACTGACGGCCCGTTTCGCTATATGGTCGCCAAGTACGGGCGGCCTGGTGTAATCTTTACTGAGTTTGTAAGTGTGGACGGTCTCCATTTTGCCGAGGGGGTTAAGAGGGAGAGGATGCTTAAGGAGTTTATTAAGGCTAGAGACCTACTGTCGTCTAGCCGTATAGCCGTAGACCCGTATAGCCGGAATAAAATAGAACGGGAAAACGGATTTACGGACCTGCCTGCGCAGGCAGGTTTACGGATTAACGAAACATATCCATACGAAGTTGCTCAAGTCTTTGGCAATAAACCTGATTTTTTTGTAGAGGCGGCACGGCTTATTGAGAGCCTAGGATTTGATGGAGTAGATATCAATATGGGCTGCCCAGCTAAGAATGTGTCAGAGAATGGGTGTGGCGCAGCACTGATTAAGACACCCAAGCTCGCGCAAGAGATAGTCCTGGCTACTAAGGCAGCGACCAAGCTACCAGTCTCCTTGAAGACTAGGATAGGGGTTAGTAGCGCGAGCGAGATGGATGAGTGGATGGCGGCGATATGTGAGGTACGACCTGCCAATATTAGCTTGCATGGACGGACTCTCAAGCAGCTATATCAAGGTAGTGCAGACTGGGAGACGATAGGGAGAGCAGCCGAGATAGTACATAAAGCTGGGCTAAGACTCCTAGGCAATGGTGATGTAGAGTCAGTTGAAAGTGCCAAGTTAAAAGTTGAAAGATATGGAGTGGATGGAGTATTGATTGGGAGAGCAGCGGAGGGTAATCCACAAATTTTTCAGGGAATAGATGAGCCAGACTATAAACAGCGTTTAGCGTGGGCGGTCGAGCATGCTTATGTGTATGAGCAAGTGTTTAAACCAGAGACCGCTAGTGACGATGATATTCGCTGGTTCCTGCCACTACGCAAGCACCTAGCGTGGTATGCACACGGATTCCCTGGGGCAGTAGAACTACGAATGTCTTTGATGAAGACTAAAAATGCAGATGAAGTGAGGGAGCTAGTTGAGAAATCTTTAAGTAATTAAGCTTGATCTGGATTAATTCCAAGTAGCCATTGAACCTGTTCTTTTTTGTACCTGCGGTCACCGCGCGAGTTGATGCGAATAGCAGGGAGCTTGCCGCGTTTGCCCCAGCGTTTGAGGGTGAGGGGAGAGACACGGAGGAGGTCAGCTACTTCTCTAACTGTGAGTAGGTCGGGGAGATTTTTTAGATCGACTGAGTTGTTCATAATTCGGCGAGCTCATTACAGGTTATGTGTTGATATTAGCAATTGTATGGGTGAGTGTCAATAGGATATCATTTGACTATGTATATGATATGTATAGATCTATGAAGATGTTCTAGTAGTTATAAATGAATAGATTGATATAGATGTATTGTGCGACCTAGGACCCCACTCCGCCTATGGCTTCGTTAGGGGCGCGGCACTACCAGTAGTGGTATGGATAAATGGGGGAACCCGCCTGCAATAGCTGTGCTATAGCACTGCGGGCAGGTGTGGATAAGTAATAGGTTGTTCTAGGCGATCGAGTAGCCGAGTTTGCGGTGTGCGTGGATGAGTGGAGAGTTGATCCCACAACTTTTTATTTTGTCTCGCAGTCTTTGAACTTCTTTGGTTATGGCATACAGAGACCAATCTTCGTCGTCGGGCCAAAGTGATGCGGCGATTTCGTCGTAACTTACGGTTAAACCGCGTCTCACGAGGAGTAGATCGAGTAGGATCTGCTGTTTGGTAGTCAAATCAGAGATCTTGGTGTCACCATATGAGTAGCTACTACTAAGCTTTTCTAGGCGTAGCACGCCAGAGATACCAAGACTAGAGAGATATGCCTCGCTATCCTGGCGATACTTAGACAGTTGGTTGGCTCGCAGATTGGTGAGAGTTGGGTGGGGGTGTGATAGCTTAGCTGCCAGGCTGGACTCGGACATGAGCCAGTCTATTACGGCCTCGACCTCTTCCCAGCTATATTTTTGCTCATCTTGCATTTTTGGTCGAAAGATTGCGGCAAGGATAGACCAGAGTAGTTTATCGATTTTGGTATCAGATCGTAGATATATTGTGATCGAACTATATTCTGTGGTAGCCAAGTTAAAGCTGGAGCTCGATCCGTACTGAGAACTGATGATAGTAATAACTTTTACTCTGGAGGAGTAGCTGGGAAATAGAGTAAATAAAGTATTCCAAAAGTTATCTTTGACTTGATTATATGATTTTTCTAGCTCTGATAAATGACTAACATATAGCGCTGGTTTGTAGAATGGCTTACACAATGCCTCGGTAGCGGCAATGAGCGGGGCAGGCGCGAGCTGTGGAGTCACGAGTTTGAGTTTGGCCACACTCTCCCAAAAGCGAGGGATTGTGGTATAGGGTAGGTTGGGGAGGATGACCTGGCTGGATGGAGCACGCGCAGCAAGCTCGGGGAGGATGAGGAAGTTGTGTTTTTGGTACCAGCCACGGGCGAGGCTACCGGCGACAAAGAGGATACGCCGAGCCTCCAGCTCTGGAGAGTGGGTAAAGTTAATAGTTGGTATAGTCCAGTTCTTTGACGTCATAAAAGTGTCAAGATAATTATCTCAGATGTGTCAAGATTATGGGGTTAAATGAACTTAGGAGATATGTATGATAGGCCAAAGAGAAACTTGGAAGGATGCGTTTAAATTGATTAGTAAGCACATGCTTGATGGTAGTGGCAGGTTAGTACGCCCAGAACTAGTAGAATGGCATAATGCTGCAAATGGCGATGATGGATATAGATCTTGGTGGACTTCGATTGCGTTGTATCAACTCGCGTTTGATCAGGCTTCACTAATACCAGATGCAAACAGAGCCATGTACGGTGAGCATATACTGCAATACCGAGGGGATCTGCAGCGAGCAGTGAGCGTGGTCTCAAAAACCTGTAATGGCAGTGCGAAGGATAGGGGGGTATATATCAAGAAGCACGGGAGTGGAACACTCTGGGGTGGGCCATATCGTGTGCCCATAGATATTTCTGAGTGGCCTAGTCCTATATTTGACTGTATCGAATATCGAAATGAAATAGAATTTGTCTACGGCGGATTAGATAATAAGATATATTGGTTTCCACACACATTGCTGCGCTCTATTAATTCAATACTTAGCGATGTAAGACCAGTTGGTGTTTCCTTTGATGACATAGATGAAGTTAGTAAACGTTATATACAGAATGGGATTACCTCATTTGCTAACGGTGAAGCACCTCATCTTTGGGACGCTTTTAGATATTAGATCGATTATGTAGTACAGCCGTGTATTATGTTGTTTGAGCTGTATACAATTTAACTAACCTAACAAACTCATCTGGTGGAGTGGTTTTGAAAATGTACTCATGCAAGTTATCAAAACGAGCTTCAGCTGTGTAACCTACGCGGATGATTGATGGGCAAACCTGAGCGAGGAGTCTGGCAATCTCTTCTCCACCGATATCGCCATCGATTAGAGCTAGGATGACCCCAAGATCAAATAAAGTAGGGATAATTACTCGAGCATCCTTGAGAGACTCCACCTTTCTAACAATATTTATACCAGCAGGCTTAAGAAATTTTTCGGTGTTTCTGAACACAAGTGGATCATTGTCAAAGTGAGCGATATTTATCATTATTCCTAGGTTCTTGTTCTATTCTGTAAGATTTGGGCTAGCTCGCTACCCTTGGGTAATGGTGTTGTGGCTCCTTGACGGAGACTATTTGTTATATAGATTTGTGCGGGTGGGCCATATTCTGCTTTGACTGTAACTCCTGCGACTTCAGCCATGTTACTGTACTCTTCGATACGTGCCAGTTGAGCAGGGGTTAGTGCAGCAATGATCTGCTCCTTTAAGTCTTGTGGATCGTATAAGACATCTTTTTCACCTATGGCCATGTTCTGTATATTAAACCTGCTTCACAAACTTCGCTTGACCTCTTAGCTGACTATGGGTGTCAAGTTGACGAGCGATAATTTGATAATATATAGATATGAGTAGAATGAGTGCTGCTACTGATGCTTTACAAGAGGTTGAGGGAATGAGTGAAGAAGCCAAGAGGTTGTGGGAAAAGAAATACAACTTTCCCCCAGGCACTCTAGATGGCTCTTCGTATCAAAAAACAAGATTTAAAGATTGGAAAGACTTATTTGAAAAGTTTTATCAGGGTGCAGGAGAGGCTGAAGCTATGCAGAGAAGTACGCAAAAAGAAGGTTAATCCCAGCTAGATTTTGAGATTTCATTGCTGAAGTAGTGAATATCGTGCTCCAACATCTTAACTGTGTTTTCGTCTCCACGTGATTTAGCGATACGTTTGGTTTTTTCTAATGCGTTTTTTGCCATGGTAAGCTGTCGATCTGCCCAGAGAGAACGTGGACTATGATGACCAATGTACGAAGTTGCGATAACTCGATCGCTTTTGGTTGGGCGGGTGATAAATTGACTTAGAGGGATTGGCAGGGCGATAGCCATAAGCTCGGCAAATAGATGGCTGCTGAGCTTACTAAATACTCCTCCGTGAGAAGCGTTGTCTCTAAAGTAAGTCGCTTCAGCACGTTCTAGGCTTTGCTTGACCTCTCTAGCATTATTTTGAGCAAATACTGTTCCCCAAAGACCGAGAGACTTGAGTTGACCCGCTGTGAAGTCGTAATTCTCAAACAGTGCGTTAAAAACTTCTGCTGTAATGCGAGAAGCGTCGTTAGGGTTAATTTTATCTGTTGAATACCTCAGTGTTTCGAGGTGGTGACTACCAAAGTCGACATGATGAGAGGGTTTTCGTGTTTGGGTACGTAGTTCTTGAGCAAGCCATTTGAGGCGAATGCTAGGGTCTTGTGAGTCTATGAGTAGCCGGCTAGGTTCATCATAAAATCGAGGATCTGTGAAAAAACCTGGTTCACCATTTGAGTTGTGGGCTAATGCTCGCGTTTGGTGTACGCGGCCGATACTACGCTCGTTATACTCGTCTCTGCCATTAGGAATAGCTATAAAGTTGGTTCCTCCATGAGTTCTATTATTAAAATTGTGATACCTTAAAATTGTGATACGTCCTTCGTGGCGAAAAAGACTGTAATATCCATCTCTGTCTAGTGAGTTAAGGTAGGTGTAGGCTGGGTAGATAGCAAAGAGGATTGCATTGACTGATTCCAGATTACGAAATTTAGATTTTTCGACAATATCTATGTTAGGTCCAGACTGAAAGTTAAGAGTTTGTTTCCAGGCTGTGGCGTCGGGACTATCATCTTCAATCAAATCTAGATTTGAGGCATGGGAAAAAGTATTAGTTGCCTCGGGTGGGAGTAGGGCAGCGTCATCGGATTTTCCAGCTCTAACGTTAACTTGGCGGTTGGTAAAAACCGGAGAGAGTGCCCGTGTTAATCCTGATTGTTCTCCCTGATAATGCCCATCGGGAACAGCGCAACTACCTGATACTGAAGTGCTTTCGATGAGAGTACTTCTCGTAGCATTCAAGCCGATGCCAACAGCACCTTTTGGATATTCTTTTAGAATCGATACTACACCTGGTTCATGGAGTGGTTGTGGCCAGATTCCAGTAATACTCGCGACTACTGATAATGGTAAAAACTGCTCAGCGGGAGATCCCATATCCTATACCTCTTTTGGTCGTGATAGTTAAGGGTATCTCGTGCTTGTTTATTTTAGCCCTAAGTCTAGTGATCATCTGAGATAGGGCCCAGTCGCTGTATGACTCGTCTGTATTATAAAATGTATTTGCCACTTCATCACGTGTTAGAGTTTCTTTAGATGTAGTATTTAGTAAGTTGATGAGTCGCAATTCACTGTTTGAGAAAAAGGCAGAGATGTCGATAGAGTTAAGAAGGATCTGGGTTGGAGTGGTTGTTAACTTTTCTTTTTTGTAGTTATGTGTAGATTCGTTTAAATGTTCACCAATTAGATGGTCGCTTTGCATGAGTCCAAAACCGATTAATTCGTCTTTTGCCACTTGATCCATTTTACTATTTAGCTGTATTTTGTAGATCTTGGGGAGGGTCGAATAGAACGACATTACTCTGCTGCTCAGACTCGGGAGTTTGCATATTTCAATAAATTTGAGGTTTGGGTTTTCGCTGCAGAGTCTTATGCTTTCGTTGAGTAACCAAGGGATATTGCCTGAGTAGGCAATAATTTCATCTATTATTGCCGGAGTTAAGGTCAGTTTCCATAATCTAGATGTACTCTTAATGTATTCTGTTAACACTGACTTTTCTGAGGGTAGCTTGAATAATTGAGGGTGTACATAGAGACATGATGCTCGCTCATAGTTGTTATAAAGTTCGTGTGGTGCGCATTCATGAACGATTAATAGACCACTAGTTGATGAGACATAGTATTGTTCCAGAACCTTCTCGAGTCGGCTAGCACCTGGCTGAAGGAATAGGTCTCTGGCTATTATTATGGTTGGTTTGCTTCCAGCCTCGGATAATACAGTCAGGAGATTATGAGGGTCAGTAGCATTGAGTGCTTCTAGATCGAGGACAACTGGTTTTATTTTTTCAACACCATGGTAATAGTCAACAAACTGGAGTATACGCGGGATGATACCTGTGTTCTTAAGAAAAAATATGTTACATGTTTGATGCGATGAGAGATATCTGCCCCAGGTTGAATACTGAGGTTCGAGGTAGTTGATTGGCATTTGACTATAACTGTTCATAACGATACTCTGTCAAGTTGACATATTAGTGTCAACTAACTAATCAAGCAATTATACCAGGATCTGTCAATATTATGGGGTTAAACAAAACATAGGAGGTGTGTATGGGTACACAAACTGAACTTCAGCTTTATAGAATACTAGATAGTCGTGGATACGCAAATCTAGATTTACTGGGGAAAATTATTAAAGTTGTCGATAGAAACTCTAATCCTGGTCAGTTGATTGAACTCATGGCGGCGAGAACAGCGCATACATTAAGCACTATTGTAGGCATATATATGATTGGTGAGTTAGGAAAAGAGCCATGTGACTTGACTAATCGTGAAATCGAAGAATATTATCATGGAGCCAAGGATGCTTTGGAATTTCTTACTGTGTCTCAAGGGAAACGATTAGATAATCCAGATGATGAGCGCGATTATTTCCCGATTGTTGATGGATATATGAGAAATGGATTTAAGGGTAGTCGAAGGAGGGGTGCGATAATTCAGCATACAGATAAAAGAGTAACGCTGCATACAGAGCCAGATGGGGCAGAGTGGTATGAGTATAGGGTAATGGTGAAAGGAAAATGGCAGGAGTACGACCCGAAGATACATGGAGACTTGAATTTTGATCTTCAAGGTCATTTTGCGCCAAAGCTATCAACTAGATCATGGTAATAAATTCTTGCTAAAACACTACTAAAAACCCCGCCTTATGACGGGGTTTTTGATTTAATAAGTAACTAAAGTTCTTATTTGAGTTCGACTGTTGCACCAGCTTCTTCGAGCTTTTTCTTGGCTGCTTCGGCATCTTCTTTTTTAGCACCCTCTAGGAGTACTTTTGGAGCTGCTTCGACTAGATCCTTGGCTTCTTTGAGGCCGAGGGTCTGGTTGAGTTCGCGAACTACCTTGATGACACCGATTTTGTTGGCACCACCTGCAGTGAGTACGACATCAAAACTGTCTTTCTCTTCGACAGGAGCGGCGGCTGCTGCACCTGCTGCTGGAGCGGCCATCATAGGAGCGGCTGCACTAACACCAAATTTTTCTTCGAGTGCTTTGACGAGGTCGGCGACTTCGAGAACGGATAATTTTTCGATTTGCTCTACTAGAGCATTAAGATCTGACATATTTGTCTCCTTTATTTTTTACTAATAGCGTTTAATGCATAAACTAGGTTGCGCATAGGGGCGACCAGGACGTTGACCATGTTGCGGGCTGGATTAGAGAGGGTACCCAAGAGTTTGGCGATGAGCTCGGTCTTGCTTGGTAGAGCGGCTAACTGCTGGATTTTCTCGACTGAGAGGGTCTCTTTTCCTAAGAATCCAGTTTTGACGGCGGGGAGCTCTTTGTCTTGCTTTTTGGCAAATTCGACTAGAGCCTTAAGAGGAGCTACGGCATCGGCGCCTGCAAAGAGGGTAACGGTGCTGCCTTTGAGAAAAGAGGAGATGGACTCGGCATCGTAGCCTTTGTTGGTGAGGGCAATCTTGAGGAGAGTATTCTTGGCGACAAGGAGTTCGCCACCAGCTGCACGGACAGCTGCACGGAGGTTCCTCTGATCTTTGGTGTTCATGCCTTGGTAGTCAGCGAGGAAGATGGCTGAGACTGAGTCTAGTTTTGCCTCTAGTTCTTTGACTTGGCCTTGGTTTTTTAGATTTGGCATTGTGTGCTCTCCTTCGGTATTGACCCCACTTCGCCTTAAGGCTACGTTAGGGGTTGTTTTTATACACTAAGTGTCTAAAAACAAAAATAGCTGTCCTCCAGATAGACAGCTAATTACCACAACTTGTGGTGACTTGCCTTAGACAGGACTTAGGTAATTGCCTGTTGTCTTGAGGATTAGGAGTATTGTAGCAGGGGTAGTGTTGAATTACAAGTGAATAAGTGTTTGTACTAGGGTATAACACTATATAGATTAGGGCGAGATGAGGGCAGGATACTTGGTTTCGTACATGTATTTTGTGATAGCTGTGCTGAGCGCACTAAATTCATTATCATCAACAGTCTTTTTGCCCAAAAAAGCGAGAGTATTGATTTGTAGAGCTTCATCAGGGAGTGGGTGGTACATGCTGACAAGCTCAAGGGTAGCTTGCTGTGTCACGAGTAGATCTTGCAAAGTTGTTCCATGGGGGCGAGCTTGTTGTAAACGTAGATGCATTTTGTGTGCATCAAGGACAGTTTGCATAACAGGATTATCTTCAAAAATAATATCAGGGCTTTCAGCGCTAGGTATCAGTTGTCTGGCTTGGATGTTAAAAGGGTGGTACGGATGTTTAATAATGAGTTCATTTAGCATTTCGTTCCCATCAACTGAGTGATCTTTTACCTGTTTCTTCCAGAATTCTAAGGGATCCTCGTTTTTAAGGATATCCTCTATCATTTCTCGGTCGATTAGATGACGATCGAGTGCATAGATTGTAAATCCGAGTAGCCTAGCATTGGCGGCTCGGGGTGTTAGTTTTTCGCTACTACCGTCGACATAGTGAAAATCTAAGGCGTTTTTTCCCGCGAGTTCGGCGGCTCTTACTTGATCTGAAAAGTTACGAATACTAGCCATAACTTCGACAACTGATAATTTTTTGTCGGGATATAATTTGTGGTATCTTGCCGCCTCACCCTGAGATTCGGCTAATAGTCCAATAAGAGGTAATGTGGGAGGTCCATCGACTACGTCGCCTGCAGAGAGAGGCGAGCCTTTAGTAGCGAGCGCGCTAACAATTGTGTTGCGGAGTTCTCCGTTATATTGATTCCATTCTTGGGCTATTGGTAGTGTTTCTGTCATATATGATCAGTATATTACACTTTGGTTATTAATATATTGTTTGCGTCCGCGCTAGTCGTTGATATTAAATGTAGTTTAATCTTCAGTCCGAGAAACTCGGACACCCTGATGAAAATGACCGCAGTGATACGGGATAAATGTCAAGTTATAGGACTAGTTTAGAGATAGCTTGATACCTGGACTCATTGTCGCAGCAAGAGTTGCTTTGACGATGAACTTAGGTCTGACTGCCTCTATCATGGCGCGGATGTTGGCGACTAGCTCAGCCTCTGGCTGACTGGTCTTACCGACTGTCACGTGCATGAGAGGATATTTGGGTTCTGCTTTGACCTGGGTCTTACCACCCTCAAACTCTTTAGCTTTGGCCTCGGGATTGGGGGTAACGGTTCCAGCTTTGGGGTTAGGCATTAGTCCTTTGGGACCTAGAAACTTCGCGTATTTAGCGAGCTTAGGCATGAAAGCTGGAGTAGTAATGAGGATATCAAAGTCGATAATATTTTTATCGAGCTTGGCTAAGAGTTCGTCGCTAACAATCGCCACCTTCTTGGCTGCACCGGCTGCATGAGGGAAGGTGAGCTCGACACGGGTCGGGGCATCTTTGGCAGTTAGGTTGAGATGTAGAGTTACTGTTGCGTTAAAGCTCGTGATGTTAGTCTTTTTGACGAGTGCGACCGCTTCTTCGATACCGTAGTTTTTGTTGCGGTCGACCTGAGATTTGGCAGTAGTCATGGCTTTGCCACCACGAAAATCATGGCGTTTGTTGGGAGGGATGATACCTACTTCTTCGACTACTACGGGAGCTTCGGTTGATTCGCTAGATTCAGATTCGACAGAAGAGTCAACGGATGCGACATCGGCTGAGTATTTGGCCCTGATTTCTTCGAGAGCTGATTCACTAATACCGTTGATTGCAGTGAGTTCACCATCGGCCATGTTCTTGAGCTGTTCTGGCTTAACGCGGGCTTCGCGGAGAGCCATGGCGGTATGATCGGAGAGATCTGTGTAGAGCTCCTCCCATTTGGTCATGGACTTTTGCTTTTTTGGAGCTACAGTTGTTGATTCTTTTCTTTTACCCATATAATTCTCCTTAATATCTCGGACGTGGCCGGATTCAAGTAATAATGAATAAGGGGATTATAGCAGAGGTGGGGGAGTTTAGGCAAAGACGGTGGTAGAGGCTGGAGGTTTGATCCCAACTTTTTTCTCGATATTGGTAGTACGTTTTTCTAGCTTGTTCACTTTGGCCTGGGTGATCTGGTGTTCTTGATCTGTTCTGGTTACTATACTTAGGACTTTATCTATTTTGTTTTCGACGCGATCAAGTTCTTCGCGGATTAAATCTCTGATATCATCCTTGTCTGAATTGGTTAGCATGTTTATGTTATAGCAAAAGTGGTTGATGGAGGCAAGATAAATGTGAGAAGATAGCTGAGTGAGTGGAGATACAGTTAAACATGACATAGATCAAGGAGTCGGACAGAGTACTAGAGTCGACGTAGTGATCGATAATCCAGAGAGAGAGAGTAATAGTAATAAACTAGGCGACGAAATTCTTTGGTTTGTTAAAACTAGGGATATAGTTCCTTACTTTGCAGCGTTTTTCTATGGGTTTTGGGAGAATACAAGAGCGGTAGACTCATGGGGAGATGATCTGTGGCAGAACCAAAGGTTGCAAGAGGGCATACAGAGACTTTTTGATATGAATACGGGGGACGGAACTATTGCAGCACTAGGTTTTATGTTTTCAGAACTAATATCACGGCGCATTGATAAGAAACTGAAGGAAAGTGGGCACTCAGGAATAGATCCAATAAAAAGGTTTGTCGGCTCAGTGGGTGTGGGTGTATTCCTGGCTGGATGGCTAGAGACAACTACTATTTTCAATAATACAATTGATATTCCTGGAGACTTTTTCGGTACACTACTCCTCGCGGCGTCTGTGCTAGCGAGTAAGTCAATTACTGATGCTGTTGCTGATGGAAAGCTTAGCAAGAGTTTAGACTTCTTAGGTAATTTTATTGGTAAACGTTCTGAAAGAAGCGAGATTGAGAGTATGATTGCTGCATCGGAAGATTTAATTATGCCTGATGAAGTAGAGTCAAAATTATTGGCGATAGAAACTCGTGAAACCTACCAGTCAGATGACTCTTAACTTTCGACGTCTACACCCATGCTCTTGGCGGTACCGGCGACGGTCTTCATCGCGGCCTCGAGAGTACTAGCTGAGAGATCTGGCATTTTTTCTTTGGCGATTTTTTCGAGCTGAGCTTTACTAAGCTTGCCAACCTTGGTTTTGTTGGGGACGCCTGAGCCACTCTTTAACTTGAGCTCTTGCTTGATCATCTCGGAGACTGGGGGGAGCTTGATGACAAAGGTAAAGGTGCGATCCTCATAGATAGTGATCTCGGCGGGGACTTTTTGACCTTTTTTGTCTGCAGTAGCTTTGTTGTATTGATTAACAAACTCCATGATGTTAACACCATGTTGACCGAGTGCAGGACCGATGGGAGGGGCTGGATTAGCCGCACCGCCCATAGGGAAGACTTTGATGATTGTTTTGATTTTTTTAGCCATATTTGTTAGTTCCTAGTACTAATTACCTAGTACCTAGAAGCGTGGTACCGGGCGTAATTATAACCTATATTTAGATTTTTGACACCTGAGCCCTCCTTCGCTCTGGTGAGCTTCGGTGGGGCGCAGCGAAATCACTTAGATTTTGCTAACTTGTGCAAAATCTAATTCTACTGGGGTCTCGCGACCAAAGATAGAAACAAGGACTGATAGTTTGCCCTTGGTTTCGTCAATGTGATCAACTGTACCCAAGAAGTCGGCAAATGGTCCCTCCACGATCTTGACGGCTTCGCCAGAGGAGAAGGTGCTCTTGAATTTGGGAGCTTTGACCTCCATAAACTTCATAATGGTGTCGACTTCGCGCTCTGGGATAGGGGTAGGTTTTTTGCCGACACTACCGATAAAGGCGGTGACACCTGGGGTGGTGCGAACAGCGAGCCATGAGAGGTCGTCGACAATCATTTTGATCAACATGTAGCCAGGGAGGATCTTCTCCTTGATTGTTTTCTTTTGGCCTTTTTTGACCTGGATCTTGTCTTGGGCGGGGACGACGGCCTGGAAGATTTTGCCTTCGACGTGCATGCTGGCAATACGGACTTTGAGCTGTTCGGCTACTTTGAGCTCGTGACCACTGTAGGTGTGGACGACGTACCATTTGGCGATTTTTTCTAGACCTTCGTTTTCTTCGTAGACGACGTGGTAGGGGTTAGGTTCTTTGACCTCTGAGAGGATGTCTCCTGTTTTGGCTTCTTCGACTTTTTCTACTATTTCTTCGGTCTTTAGCTGAGTGTCATCTGACATGATGAATTCTCCTTTTATCTTTTTTAAACTAATATCTTGGGGGAACTTGTCAAGTATAGCATAACTAGTGATCATTGAATAGATGCACAGTTGGATGCATGCAAACTATAGTATAGAGGCTATGGAAGAACTTCGATAGATTGAACGATGTAGTCCTGAAATCTTATACGTTGCTGGATATTTTCTGGAAATATAGTAGTAGTAAATTTACCCTGTGTCAATTCGCTAAGAGTTGTTGAACTGAAGTCAGGAATGTGAGGATCAATCTCGTTGAGTGGATCGGAAACTATTGAGCCAAGATCCATTTTGATCGAAAGGTTGTGATATATTTTGTTATCGATTGTTTTTTCCCAAGGAATTATATAGGTTCTAGTCAGACGACAAGGTCCATAGCAAGATCTTCCAAAAACAATATATGCGGCTCTATGAAAGTTTTCGAGGTATATGTTTTGTATATATATTGGTTTCAAATCATAGGTTGTTAACAATTGGAAGATTTCTTCTGTAGACGCATCATTCTCAATTTTTCCAATCAAGTAGCTTGGTGTCCCTTCCCACGAAAATGGGGAGTTGTCGATGGAAGTTGCAGTACTAACCACAATGTCGACATCTACTGCGCTGATTCCGAGAGTGCGAACAATGGCCTGGCTGCTTACTTCGTCTTTATAGTCTCTGACATCATCTGAAGAGACTGTCATACTAGGATTTGGTATCGATAAGGTGATTTTTAGTTCTTTGCTCTCATGTTGACGTGGTTCACTCACTGAGTAATCTGGTGTTTGGTTGGGTGTCGGTGAGTAGTTTGAGTTGGTTGTTGAGAGTGGTTTGGGAGCTATTTTGGTTAAAACTTGTTGGACTAAACGCAATAAGTCTGGGAGTAATAGCAACAGTATTAAAAGGGCGAGAAATTTGTTGAGCCCCGATTGCTTCATTTTAGGAACATCCCCAGGAGGTAGGTGAGGCCGTAATCGAGACCACCGATATAGAGTCCGACGAGGAGAGAGCCACCTAGGACAATGCCAGTTAAAAATTGAGTTTCTTCACGGGTTGGCCAGGTAATGTGGACCATTTCGGCTTTAACTTCTTTTAAGTATGTTATTAGGTTCATATTGCTATTGTAGCAGGAGATTGTGATAGACTACAAATTATGAGTGATGTCATATTGGCCAATTTAAAGAGTCGACTTGAGCAGGCAGTGGATGTGGTACGCAAAGATCTAAGCTCTGTGCGGACTGGCCGTGCCAAGCCATCAATTGTCGAAGAAGTAAAGGTAGAAGCATACGGCACATATATGAGCTTGAGAGAGCTCGCCACTATTAGCGCACCAGATCCATCTCTGATCACTATTTCACCTTGGGACAAATCGCTAGTCGGGGCTGTAGCTACTGCGATTAACAAAGCAGGACTCAACTTAAATGCAGTTACAGATAGTGATGTGATCAAGATCGCGATCCCTGCACTTACTCAGGAGAGGCGTGAAGAGCTGGTTAAGCTGGTACACCAGAAGATTGAGAGCGGTAAAGTCATGATTAGACAGATTAGAACTGAGATCAAAGAAGAGATTGAAGCGCAAAAAGGGGAGTCGGGGATCTCGGAAGATAGTATTAAGTCATGGCTAGAGTCGATGCAGAAAAGCGTAGACGGTACTATAGTTAAGATCGAAGAAGTGGGTCGAGATAAAGAAAAAGAATTGATGACGTTATAAAATTTTAATAAATATAGAGAATACATAAGGAGTATAGACTATATGGCATTTCAAAAAGTCCGCAAAGCTGTTATTCCTGCTGCTGGTTTTGGAACCCGCTTCCTACCCCAGACCAAGGCGATGCCAAAGGAGATGCTACCTATCGTAGACAAGCCTGTAATCCAGTACATAGTTGAAGAGCTAGTGGATGCTGGGATCGAAGATATTATCATTGTAACCGGCTATCACAAGAGGACTATTGAAGACCATTTTGATAACCCCTCAACTGACTTAATAGAGAACCTAAAAATGGGTGGGGAAAAGAAGAAGCCACTACTTGAGTCGGTTATGAAGATCTCGACCATGGCCAACTTTGCGTATGTTCGCCAAAAAGGTCCCTATGGCAACGGTACCCCCCTCATGAATGTACGACACCTAATAGGGGACGAGCCATTTATTTATACATGGAGCGATGATTTTATTGCGGCAGACCCATCACGCTTTAAGCAGTTACTTGAGGCATACCAGAAGTATGGTTACTCATGTATGGCCTCGGTGCGCGCCAAATCTGATGCCGACTATGACCGATATGGTTTTGCAGCAGGGAACGAGATAGAGCCAGGTGTGATTGACTGTACCACTATCATAGAGAAGCCAGGCAAAGCTAATGCGCCGAGTGACCTTGCTAATGTATCTGGATTCTTGTTTACCCCCGATATCTTTGAATACTTAGATACAGTGCTCGCAAACCTTAAAGATGGCGATGAGTTTTATTACAACGACGCGCTCAAGCTAATGCTTAAAGATGGCAAGCACGTGCTCGCTACAGAGATTAAAAATGGTAAGTACTATGATACTGGTAACAAGCTAGAGTACATGAAAACCCAGATAGAGTTTGCACTTAAGGATCCATCCATGAATGGGGAACTTAAGGAGTTTATCAAGGGGTTGCAGATTTAGGGAAGAGGGTGATTTCGTCCTCATGACCGTCGTCTTGCATAATTTCGATTAGTTTGTCGGCGACCCAAACTGGTGTAAAGAATGCTTTGCCTTGCTTGGCTTCGTGCTGACGATCCATGATTGTTCTACCTCCAAAGTTAGTCATCACTGGTCCCAAAGTAATGTGCTGAAAAAGAATTTTGGTGTCACGATATTCTTCTGCTAGTGCTAAGGTTAGTCCTCGAAGTGCAAACTTGTGGGCACAGTAAGCGCTGCGCCCCGCTGTAGGTATCACGCCCATCTTTGACCCGATAACAATAATTCGAGAATTCTTTAATATTGGGAGAAGACCTTGTGTAATGAAATATGGTGATTCTACATTGATCATGTAAGACTGCTCCCAGTCTTGTTGTGATATATCGGAGAATGGCTTGTCGATTGCGATACCTGCTGCGTGAATAACAAAATCTATGTTCGTATGATTAGAGAGTAGGGTATCTACTAATTTTTGGCGACTTGCGCGATCTGCAAGATCTGCGTGATAAGATGCTACTTTTTTCTGGTCTCTGCCAATGGTGATTACGTTTGCACCGAGGTCGGATAGTTTTTGAGCTAAAACACTGCCAATGCCACCTGTTGCACCTGTTATGAGAATAGTTTTATTTTTTAGATTCATCCTTCGGTTCCTGATAGTCTCTCAGGACTATAGTCTTGAGCCAACGTCGGGGATCGAACCCGAGACCTCGTTCTTACCAAGAACGCGCTCTACCAACTGAGCTACATCGGCTATTTAACATACTTATTCAATTTTTAACTATCGCTCTACCAACTGGCCTCCCAGAATACTGCGTTTCTGGAGGCATTTCTCATGTTGCTACGCAACTTGATGTGCTCGCTACATCGGCTTTAATAAGTAGGATACACCCTTCGGGTGTTAGGCTTAACCTCATGTTATTCGGTTTTTCCGTCAGGATCTCCTCACCTACGGTTCTCATACATCTTACAAAACAATTTATTTTGGCAACATGATTACCAAAATAAATTGTGCTGAGGATAGGATTCGAACCTATGTAGCCGTGAAGCAGCAGATTTACAGTCTGCCCTCGTTGACCGCTTGAGTACCTCAGCATGCCAGTTTATATTAACTGGATTTATTCTCATGTCGCTAGCGCAACTTGAAGTGCAAGCAACAGTGAGAGAGTTGTATTATCTCTGAAAATATGACAATTTGCAATGAAATGCCCCGCGACCTAGGGGGTTGCGGTGAAGCTTTCCCCGGAGATGAATCCAAGGTGGGTGAGTTGATCCTTGCCCCAATGGAGTAAAGATACGCACTCTCCCGTAAAGCGACATTTTGTCGAGGAAAAAATTCCTCGCAGTCCCTTATTAAGGTCGCAGGGCAAGTTCATCGTAGTGGATAGTTTGTAAAGTTGCAAGCTTATCAAGTTATAATCGGAGTATGCGCAAGAAAGACGAGCTGTTAGGAGGGTGGCAAGAAGAGATGGTCACTGTCTCGCAGCGGCAGCGGCTAGGCTTTAAAGCACTGGTCAACGAAAGAGCAGAATGGACAACTAGGTTTAGAGTGCGTTTAATATGGGTGGTAGCGATCCTCGCATTTGCGGTAGTTGCCGCCCGTGTCACTTATCTGCATATCTTTGACGCTAATCAGCAGTTACTTTTATCTGAGACCAACCATATAGAGCAGGTCAGAATTACGGCAAAACGGGGGAGTATTGTCGATAAAAATGGAGTGGTACTAGCTGAAAGTGTGTTAAAAGAGGGCATTGCGACTGCGAGCCCTAGTGCGTGGGTGCGCAACTATCCACTCGGCCCATCTGGTTCGATCGTACTCGGATACATGTCTGAGGTGACTAGTGATGAGTTAGGGTGTCTTGAGGGATTGTGTTATGGACCTGGGATGTTAACAGGCAGATCAGGTATCGAAAAAGCGCAGGAGCGAAGGCTGCGTGGCAATGATGGAGGGTTAATCCAGGAGATAGATGCAAAAGGTAATGTAGTGAGAGAGCGAGGGAGGAACGAGAGTGAGGATGGGGCGATAGTTAAGCTAACACTGGATTCTAGACTGCAAAGTATCGCGTACCGAGCCATGGACACTGCTCGAGTTGAGGATAAATCAGTCAAAGGCGCAGTGGTTGTCATGAGTATGCAGGGAGAGATCTTGGCACTAGTCTCTTATCCGACCTATGACCCAGCGGAGGTCCCTAAGTACTTGAGTGACACTACCGAAAATTATTTTTTAAATAGAGCGACAACAGGACAGTATCCACCTGGGAGTGTTTTTAAAATGGTTACTGCGTACGCAGGGCTCGCCAGTGACAAAATAGAGTCAGATACAGAAATCGAGGATATAGGGGAAATTAAAATTGGAGATTATAGGTATGGAACCTGGAACTTTGACCAGGCAGGGCGCAAAGAGGGTAATCTTAGCTTGACTCGAGCGCTATCGCGTAGCAATGATATCTACTTTTATAGAGTGGGCGAGCTGGTTGGGGTCACGGATCTGGTAAAAATGGCCAGGAAGTTTGGACTCGGGTCCTCAACTGGGATCGAAATAGGAGGTGAAGCAGAGGGACTGGTGCCTGACCCACTATGGAAAGAGCGGCGGACGGGTGAATCATGGTTTCTTGGCAATACTTATCATCTCTCGATCGGGCAGGGCGACCTACTAACAACTCCCCTGCAGGTGGCTCGGATGAGTGTGGCTAGCGTGACAGGCAGGGTTTGTCGGTCCAAGATAGTAGCTGAGAGTGAAGCAGAGTGTACTGATCTAGGTATACCTACTCCTGACATTGAGGCGGTTAAGGAGGGGATGAGGGCGGCTTGTGCAACTGGTGGGACAGCATATCCATTCTTTAGTTTTGAACCATATGTGTTATGTAAGACTGGGACAGCTCAGCATGCAGGGCAAATTGACGAAGATGACCTACCGCATGCATGGATTACTGTAGCTTATCCCGGTGAGAACCCAGAGTTAGTAATAACAGTATTAGTCGAGTCGGGGGGTGAGGGGTCGGCGGTAGCTGGACCTATAGCTAAGCAAATACTGGATGAGTGGAAGGGGTTGGGGAAATAGCAATCATAGGATAAAATGGAGAAAGTGCCACCTTAGCTCAGTTGGTTAGAGCGGCTGTTTTGTAAACAGCAGGTCCAGGGTTCGATTCCCCGAGGTGGCTCCAGAAAAGTAAGTAGCAAAATAAATTTCTTATGATTGTGGGGCAGTGGGAGGAGTGGTTTGGGCAGCATCTGCTGCAACACCTGCTTTGAGGGACTCTAGTTCTTTTTGGATCTCGGCGAGTGCGGCTTCGTCGCTACTAGGAGTTGCGACTGCTCCACCAAGTGGCTCAGGGGAAGGGAGTGGAGATGCTGGCATGGCGGGCTCGATAGGAGCTGAGACAGTAGGGAGTGGAGGTAGATCTAATGGTGGGACGCTAAGGGGAGTAGTTGGCACAACGGGCGGTGCAACTGGCTCAGCAACTGGAGCCGTAGCGGGTGCGACTGGTTCGAGGACAGGAGATTCGAGGGTAGGTAATGGTGGAAGGTCCAATGGTGGAGGTGTTAGAGGTGCTGCAGATGGAGTTTCGTTAGTGGTGAGTGGCTGGGTAGGATCAGTGGAAGCTGGTGCGACACCGCCTAGCTTAGATATAGTTTCGTCGGCTAGCTTCATCCTGCGCTCGGTAGCTTTTTGAAAGATTTCTAGTTCTTTGACAATAGTTGGGAAGACTTTGGGGAGATCAGGCTCAGTCGTATTATTAATAATATCGATGAGATTGATTTTGATCGGCTCACGGAGTGGTGAGTCAATCAAAAGATTGATAAGTGTTTGCTTATTTATTGTATCGGGCATTACATACACTTTATAGTTTTAACTAGTAGCATGTCAATAGGGTATTACTACTTGTTAAAGTTGGTTAAGATGTTGTTAAAATCGAGGATGGTATAGGGGTTGCCAAAGCCAGTTATTAAGGCATTAAAGTCGAGCAAGTTGACACGCCCATCTTCATTTAGATCACCTGGTATGAGGGTACGAACAGATGGCGAGGAGACTGGTGATGGAACGATCGAGGGTGTCGGGGTAGGGGGTGCAGGGCTGGGAGCCTGGGGAGGTGGAGTGGTGGTCACTGGGTTAAGTGTCGCAGGTTGTGGGTAAGCATTGGCCAAAAAGACTGCTAGTTGGCTACGCGTGACTTCGTTAGTTGGGCAAAAATTGAGCGGTTGGGCAGAGCAGCCGCTAGTAACACTGTCCTGATAGAGTTTTTGCGCCCAGGGTGAGGCGGGGTTAGAGAGAGGTAGATCGCTAAAGACACTACTGCTATAGCTCGGGACAGTAGGGCCGTATTTGGCTCGACCTAGCATGATTGCGAGGTCTGCTCGAGTTACTATTTTGTCAGGGCAGAACTTGTTGGGCTCACAAGGTAGTGAGATACCATCGATACTTAACTGGTTGATCCAGGGGGCACTCCAGAGCGCAGATGGGACATCGCTATAGACAACAGTTCGACTGGTAGGGACATAACCTGGGCCGTATTTGGCTCGCATTAGAGCTATTGCAACTTCTGTTTTGGAAGCTTTTTGATCTGGTACAAAATTGATTTCAGAGACAGGGAGGATCTGCATACGTAGGAGCGAGAGCTGAATGGGTCTAAAGAGAGGGTGGTTGGGATCCGTGTCAAAAGAGGGATAAAGGATTGATTTTGCACTCAAAAGTGCACTCTGCACAGCTAGCGGGTTGATGTCCCTAGGCCTTACTTGATTGGCTGCAGATATGGCAGCTAGCGCTCCAGCTGCCTGACCTGTTGCCATAGTGATAGGCTGTAGTCTAGCGGCACCGTTAACAAGCCGAGAGACTGAGATATTTTTTTCGGCTGCGATTAGGCCGTCGATATTGCTAGAGATCAAAGAGCCGAGTGGGATCTGGAATGGGCCTATATCACTGTTGTCGCTACTACTTTCAAAACTAGATTCGAGGGTCTGGTTGGTATTGCAGTTGTGTAGATCGGTGTGATAGTCGCCAACGGCAATGCTAGTAGGCATTAAGGTCTTGCCTCTTTTTGGGGTACCGGTACGATAAATATCTTTGGCTGTAATTGTGGTTAGGCCGATCATGCGTCGTGCCTCCCTGACGTAAGGGATGATGGGTAGGTTGTATTCGATTGCCTTTAGTTCTGCTGGAATGTTAGAACATGCCTGGGATCGGTTGTATGGCGAGTTGTAACCCTCTTCGGTAGCGACCGACCAGTCTGAAAGGCCTAGTTCTGTTTGGAGATAATAGATGAACTGGAGGGTGTGCAACTTTGCATTGCAGTTGGCATTTTTGCGCGAGATTGGATCTTCTAGGTAGCTCTGCGCATTTGGGATAGCGTAGTCGTTGGCCCAGTTGACCCCAGTCTTGGTGATCTCGCTGCTAGCTAAACTGGAGTTTGGCATCCCGCGGTAGGAGTTATGGAGTGCAACAGAGTAAGGGTATTGGCCATTAAACGTGTCACTACCATTTCTGGTTACTATCGCTGCAAATTTTTGCTTAACGGACGTGTCGTACCCGGGAGGAGGAGTTTTGATTTTAAGCTCTTCTGGCACTCCTGATGGATATTTTTTGACTACTGCGAGGTAGGTGATGTTCTGGAGGCAGGCATTTGCGTCGGGACTAGAGTTAGTCGCATTGCCATAGCGATACTCTGCTTGAGCGAGGGGGAGGATGTCGCCGTACTCGGTCGCATCGATCACCAACCTGGTCTCAATGTTGGTTTGGTTGTTTAGTTCGACACCGATTATTTGTGAACCATTTTTAATGACTTTGGTTATTTTGGAGTTATAAGCGAGTGTAATGTTGGGCTCGCTCGAGAGCATGTCAGTTAAGATCTTGCGTGCTACATGTGGCTCAGGGCAGACCGTGTTGGGCATAAAGTAACAGGTGCCTGGGCTTAAGCCTTTTTGAGCATAGTACGCTTTGACTCGATTTATATACTCAGCTGATATTCCAGAGTTCCACTTCCAGTCACCGATATCGGTTGAGGTAACTCCTGCGGCACCGATCTGGCCACCCAGTAGATCTGTCTCTTCGGTCAAAAGTACCATGCTCCCCATCCGAGCTGCCTGGATAGCTGCAGAGATGCCGCCCGTACCAGCGCCAGCTACAACTACACTGTAGCTAGAGCCGGAGCCTACCAGATTGATGCCGAGTGGGGTGGGTTTAAACTTGTAAAATCCTAAGACAGTGAGCAGTAAAAGTGAGATGGTGATCGCAAGCGCTTTTATTGACATAAATAACTACCCGTAATTAACTATACTACAGCTCTCTGATCTACATACTTGTATGGCAGTAGGGGGCAGTGGTAGAATACCCACATGGCAAAAGCAAAAAAAGGTCCACGACAACAATTTGGTCTCGCATGTACTGTGTGTAAAATGTTTAATTACATCACCACTCGTAACAAGCTAAACACACCCGAGAAAATGACTCCAAACAAGTACTGCTCAACTTGTCGCAAGCACACAGAGCACAAAGAGTCTAAGAAGCTGAAATAGCTTAAAGTTTTATATTTTTCTATGTAGTTTTAGGATGTTGTCGGCACCTTTGGCAATTTGTGGTGCTAGACGGTGAGCGCGAGTGAGCGCTAGTTCTACCCAAGGTAATTTACCCTCTACTGGCATCGTAGTGATAGCGCGTAGTTGAGGCAAGATATTCTCGATATCAGCTCTTAAAGACACACCCCAATTCTCGGTGACAGCTCTGATATTTTCTTCCCACTCGCCCCACGGACGAAGTGTTAGTAGGAAGCAGCCGGCAGCGATCGCCTCGTATGCCATGTCACCGCTCGGCTTGCTAATAAATCCATCTGCCCAGGGGAAGATGTAATCGAGGAGGAGTTCGTTGGCATCGATAATATCGCTACCCTGAAAGATCCTAAATGGCGCTTGGTCGTCATTGGTCTCACCAATTTTGATGTTGTGGGTACGGGCAAATGTGCTAAACATGTTTTGAAAATCTTCGTGAACACCAGCATAGGCGGCGATATGGACTTCACCTTTTTTGATGGCGGGAGCAAGATGGACTAACAGATCTTGGATCTCATCTTTGTTGGTACCGAGACCACCAGTTGTAATAGCTAGGCGGAGGGGGCGGTAGCGGTAGCCACGTATGGCTGTATTTTTATCTTTGAGGGGTATCCTGGGGTCGACAGGGCAGCCGGTAACATGGACGCGATTATAGTCAATCTTGTGGCCGAGGATGTAGCCGAGCTCTATGACCCGAGCCTTGGTGGCTTCGTCAAAAACAGCCCAGGTAAGTTTGGGGTTATCAGCATGGGTTAGATACTGTGGGCGAACGTGAGGGTCTGTTATTACCTGTAGGACAGTCTTACCATTTTCGAGCAGAATATTGCCGGCTTCATAGTGGAGGCTAATGATAGGACGCTGCACTCTGCCTGTTACATATGTGAGGCCACCTCTAATGGCTGCGGTTAGCGGGAGCTGGTTACGTAGTCTAGTATCCATCAAATCTTTGAGTTCTTTGAGGAGGGGAGAGCGGGCAATTAGACGGCCCATTCTCTGGGTGAACATGATCTTAGGCCAGTCTTTGCTACTTACATAGTTGGTCGGGTCGATCATCCAAAAAGTCTTACGTGCTTTGGTAGCGGCGATAACTAACGCATTGGCCATGCTGTAGTGGGCGCGGCTAAAGGTGACATCGGGTGTGTCTGAGCCTAGGTTTTCGCCAAACCTCTCTTTGAGCTGTTCTTTAAATGTAGCGCTGACTGTGACGATTGGGATGTCGACTGTCTCGAGTAAATGGCGTTCTTCATGGGCAGTACGTTTAAATTCTAGATCTTCGGGGATAGGGGAGTGTGAATTAGTGGGCATACATACACTTTAACTGTGGAGTGTATGGTTTTGCAAGAGGACACTATACATTAGATATTTTTCGGCTTGAGCGAGGGTGGGCATGGTGCTAGGTGTTTCGTGAATATCTATTACTATCTTTGATAGATAAGGAGGCAATTCTTGGTCTTTGAGCTGCAGGGCCCAGCGCTTGGCTTCGGTCAAGAAGCGCCTAGCAGAGGGAGAGTCGTTGTGGACAAAGGTGGCGAGCCGTAGGAGGTCATTGCTGAGCGAACCGAGGAGAAGATTGGTTTTGTTCATAAAATCTCTTGAAAGAAGTATTTGGTTAATTTTAGATATTTGGCTTTTATTTTTTCACTTTGTATCTCGTTCTTGGGATTGCCATCATTAGGTCTGATATTAATAAATGAGTTGTAGTCGATGTCTTTGGTTGTTAGATCTATACCACCTCCCCAGATATTGCCATGGAGTGAACCCTGGGTGAGTAGTATCTGCTCACCTTCATAGTGTAGATCCATGCCAGCTGAGCAGACTTTGTTCTCGACATCTATTACCGTTTTGATATAGACCTCAAATTGTGTACCTAACACTTTTATCTGTTCTTTTGTGAAAGGAGTAGCCTGGGTGGTTATCATGCCTGAATCATATCATGGGAAGGACTCGTGAAGGATGTGATAACTTTTATAATATGTTGGGTATAATTATCCACGATGATAAATACAAATGTTTCATATAGAGGAAAAAAGATTTTGGTGCGAGAAGATGTTCGTTATCCCTTAAAGTATGTCAGAGTCGAATTCAGTGAGAAACATTTCGTGCAATTGTTAGCCTCAATTGATGTTCACGAACGATTACGATTAAAGAAATTTATTTGGCGTGGTGGTATACCTATCAAACAAAGAGTGAAAGGGAGTTCTAGAACTATTGATATTTCTAACTACTATTCTTATATAAAAAAGACCTTTAGGCGTGGAGTAAAAAGTATGCATATAGGGTTCGGATTTTATCAACCGAATAAGGAGTTGGTAGTTATTTATCCGGAGGGGTTTTTACCAAATGTACTCAAGCTAAAGAAACTCCAAAGGAGAACGAGATTAACGCAACTAGTAAGTAACGTAATCGTTGAGGAGTTAGCTCATGCGTGTCAACCAGTGCCTAAGTCTAAAGAACATTACTACCAAATGTTTACTGATAAATACAAGCCACATCTTCTTCAACTAGCTTTATTTTATCTCGGGTTACTTTTGATATTGGGGCAGACGGCAATGAGTATTATTGGACGCAAGATTAGTGCACCCATCTGGGTGCTGGGGGTTATCTGTTTATTGAAAGTTGTATACGATATGACACTTAGTGAAAAAAAGGTGTTATATCCCCATTTATATTCAACGAAAGATTATCAACAAGACTACTTTGAGATTTTCGCAAAAAAACTAGCCCTTGAGCCTAAATTGTTAAAACTCGCAGAAAAAGCATTTAAGGTTAAGTAATTTACTACTATATCAATATATATCAATGCAGGGACTCGTGAAGGATGTAAGAACATACTTTTTCATATAAACTGTGGATATATGTATACAAATATTTATGATTTGTTGATACTTTTTATTGGAGTAAGGGGGTTGTGGGGTATTTTAGCTTATATACTAGGTAGGGGTGCTAAGTACTACAATTTGCCTGTACTTACGAAAAATAAGTTAGATGAGTTGCCGTGGTATAAAAGATACTTTATATGGAGTGGTACTTTGTTGTGGGTAGGGACTAAATCAAATCCAAGCAAAATTGATAGACTGTATCTACTAATTGGTAGCGTGCTTCAGATACTAGTTTTTTGTATAGAGAAACTTTAGATAAGTATATCAAAATATATCACTGCAGGGGTACTAGGGCTCGAACCTAGATGAAAGCTTTTGGAGAGCTTCATGCTACCATTGCATCATACCCCTATCTGTACGGATTTTACCAGAAAACTCAGAAAACTCAGAGTAACAGATTATTTACAAAACTGATAGCAGGGGAGATGAGAGCGGAGATGGGGGAGGTGCCACCAGCGAGAGGGAGTAATAGCATAATCAGGATCAAGGTGCCGTACTGTCGCATCAGGTTCTCATATTCGACTGCGAGATCATGAGGTAGTAACCCCTTTAATATTTTCTCTCCATCAAGTGGGAAGACGGGGACTAGGTTAAAGATAGCGAGGCTGATATTGATCATGATCATGAGGGGGATGACACCTGCAAACAAGCTGCCAGCGACGAAAAAGTTGGAGACGATGGATAAAATGATGGCGAGTAGAATATTGCTAGCAGGGCCGGCGAGTGCTATAAGCGCGGTATCTCTTTTGGGATTCCTCAGGTTATAAGGATCAAATTCAACAGGTCTGCCCCAGCCAAAGCCGACGATTAAGATCAAAACCGTACCTAGTGGATCCAGGTGTGCACGAGGGTCCAGTGTTACACGACCGTTAGCGCGTGGGGTGGGGTCACCCAGTGTATCTGCAACCTTGGCGTGAGCATATTCGTGAATAGTCAGTGCTACGACCAGGCTGACTGCCCAGATTAAGAAGATGATGGGGTTGGTAAAGAGGGTGGATAACATGGTCATAGTATAACCTAAAACCTTGACATCTGGATAATATATGATATATTATGGGACATATGAAAAAACTATTTGTGCTCGCTATTTTTGCGTTAATTACTACATTTGCTCCTAAGGCAGTCGCCCACGAGGGCATGATTGACCTCACTAGTAGTAGTGTCTCCTGTAAAGGTATATCACTTTATCAATCTGGTTCTTACCGTGTATCTGGCCGCTGCGATGGCTTGGTTTATCCCTTTGAGACTACTTACAACAAGTATGTCCTCTGGGGTAAGACCACTGCACGTGGCGAGATGATCCGTGTAGCTGAGGTAGATAAAGGTTACTTCTCTGGTAATATTGCGAGTCCATTTGACGGTATGGTCATTACAGCTGAATCTGATGGACTAGTACGCAGAGCGAGCGATAGAGTAGTTGTGAGCGGTAAAGTCGCCATCTTTGACTTTGATAAATCTAAGGTTACTACGACCACTGTTACTACACCTGCAGCTAGTACAGCTCCTACTGGGATGACGGTACAGGATGCAGCGACAAAAGTAAGTACTACCACTAGTACAGCAGGTAGCGTGGTAGGCAGGATTCTGACTTCACTATTAGTTATCGTACTAGTGATAGTAGGACTAGCTATTGGTGCTTCACTGATATTTAGAAACAGGGGTAGTGTAAGTCACTAATTTAAGTATGGTATCGGCACTCGAAAAATGTGCTTTGGCACATTCTGAAACATCTATATCTGGGGTGAAATGTACTAGATGTGGAAGTGCCAATCCAGCTAGTCAGCCAGTATATCTCGGTCTAGAAATGGTGTTACCAGGTGCTATGCATGAACATGGTCAAGCTATGACTGTACAAATTCCTATTTGCCCAGGCACTTGTCCGGCTTTTGTTCCTATTAGAGCACACCGTGCCCATCTTGGGGATAGTTCTGAAGTGGTATAGTTACAATTTACTAAGCTTGTGATAAACTACACATCTATGGCAAACATGTGTGATCTTTGTGGTAAAAAGCGTGATGTGGGACACAACGTCTCGCACGCCAAAAACCGCACCCAGCGCGTACGCAAACCAAACCTACATACCCATCGTATGCAGATAGGCGAAGCACGCCTTAGACTACGTCTCTGCACCAAGTGTCTACGCAGTGTTAAAGGTCGAGTAGCCAAAGTGGCTCCGACTGCTTAAGAATAAAATTTCTCGATAGTTTTTGGTATATACTTGAAGGGTATGACTGCTGCCCTAACGACCCATCTTGTTACTATCCCGCGCGAAACAGAGGTTACTCCTGAGTCGGCAGCAACGTTCCTCTCTACCTTCCCCCGCATCCTACACAAATCCCTATTTGATATCTGGATTAAAGGGGAGCCAAAGCCGGTAGTGGCTCTGGAGATCGGGGTGTGGGAGCAGAAAATACGCTTTTTGGTCACCTGCTCGTCTTACCTCTCCCAGTTTGTAACTGCCCAGATCCAGTCGACATACCCGCTCGCAACCATTACGCCTATGACAGACCCACTAGTTAATCTAATTAGTGGGATGAATGTGGGCGAACTCAAGCTGTCTTTGGCCTCATTTTACCCGCTTAAGACCTGGAGCGACTTTCGGGACACAGACCCCATCAACTCATACCTCTCGGTTCTGTCCAAGGCCGAGCCAGGTGAGGTAATCTGGCTGTCCTGGGTCTTGTCTGCCGCGCCTGAGGGGTGGCAAAGTGAGGGGAGGAGTGCTCTAGACCGAGGGCGTAGTATGGGCGTAACCCAAAACCATCAAGGTTATTCTGAGAAACGGGGGACACTGCCTAACGCCCGCGGGATCGAGGATAAGATAGGGCATGAGGGATTTAGTGTAACCTTTCGCATTGGGACGAACCGGAGCGGACGCCTAGCTGAGCTATCTAGTGTCTATGGTGTATTCTCCAGACCCGATGGTAACAGCTGGCACCTATCTAGCCCTATGTTTGGGATGGAGTCGTGGCGCAAAAAACTACTAGCGCGCACGCCTGTTGGCAAGCGCGTGGCATCTGTCCCAGAGATGGCGACGCTGTGGCACCTACCGAGCGAAAAAGTTAAGATCCCAATGATAGTCTGGGGAGCGCGCGTATTTTCGGAGCCACCAGAAAACTTGCCGATTGCTGAGGGAGCGAGTGATGAAGAAAAGTCCAAGATTAACTTTTTTGCCCGGACAGTGTTTAAAAATAGAGACTTAATCTTTGGTATAAAAGAGGCAGACCGACGTCGCCACATCTGGAGTATAGGTAAGACGGGGACTGGTAAAAGTACCCTCATTGCCAATATGGCGATAGATGATATCAAAAAGGGACGGGGGATTGCGATCATAGACCCGCACGGAGACCTATCTGAGACGATCATGGACTATATCCCAGCTAGCCGAATTAACGATGTGATTTACTTTAATCCAATAGATCGTGACCGGCCGGTCCGACTAAATATCCTCGAAGTAAAAGATCCGACGCAGCGGGAGTTAATCGTCTCTGGGATTGTAGCGATCTTTAACAAACTATATGGTCATTCGTGGGGACCACGACTCGAGTATATTTTGCGCAACACCTTGTTAGCATTATCTGAGACACCGGGGGCAACGCTCGTTGATGTACCGCGGATACTAACCGAGCGGGGCTACCGTGCACAAGTCGTAGCAGGACTCAAGGACCCAGTGATTAAGCGTTATTTTGAAAACGAGTTTGAGCGGATGCCAGAGAAGATGCAGCAAGAATCTATCGCACCGATCCTAAATAAAGTGGGACAGTTTATAAGCTCGCCCCTGATCCGCGCGATTATCGAGAGGCCGCAGAGCTCGGTGGATATAGAGGAAGTGATGAATGATGGAAAGATCCTGATTGCCAACCTCTCACAGGGCAAGCTGGGGGAGGATAATGCGGCACTCATTGGGGCAATGCTTATCACCAAGTTCCAATTGGCGGCGATGAATAGAGTAGAGCAGGCTGAAGCAGAGAGACGGGATTTTTATCTATATGTTGACGAGTTCCAGAACTTTGCGACTACTTCATTTATTAAAATTTTGTCCGAAGCGCGTAAGTACAAGCTGAACCTAATGATGGCCAACCAGTACATGGCGCAGATCCCGATCGAGGTGCAAAAGGCGATCTTAGGCAATGCTGGGTCCATTGCTGCCTTTACGATGGGCGCGGATGATAGCCGCATTATTATGAAAGAGTTTGGGGACGTCTTTACGGACAAAGATCTGGTAAACCTAGAGAACTTCCAGATAGCCTTGCGGCTAATGGTGGATTCGATGTCAGGGAGGGCATTTGTCGCTAGGACACTGCCGCTACCAGCCAGCAAAAACCAGAATAGGGATAAAGTGATACGGGTCTCTAGGGAGCGGTGGGGGAGAGGGTGACTAGTCGCTATTTTGGTTTGGATTATCACCTTGATCGGCGACGTCTAAGTGGCTACCAGATCTCCGTTGTCTACCTTGTTCAATGAAACCAGGCATTATGCTAGTTTGGTTTTTTGGTACCCGACTTATTACCCGATCGACATGATTTTGGCTCTCACGGTCCAATACTATTGCTGTCTGAGTGACAAAGCATGGAGCGAGGTCTACTATCATGTGGTATACCTCAGTCTTTAGGAAGCCTTGTAATTCATGTCTGCCCGCTCCCCAATGAATCTTGTTTAATTTGGTAGATGATGCGTGCTTTACTGGTAACCTGAATTTTATTTCGCCTTCGTAGGACGTTGCAGCTACATCCATCTTTAGTTGTTGATCGGCAATACTCATGGAGGTTAGAGGTAGTTTGGCAGTAGCAATGTTTGAATCAGGGTTTAGCTCGGCGGTTCTGCTTGCTAGTACGGCTAATTTCTTAGAATGAGGAGTAAGATAATAGAACATGTTATGTGGCTGACAACCTTTTAGAGCCTTATCAATGGCATCAAGCTGGTTAGGAGTGTATCCATAGCCACTTTTCAGATCACCAGATTCATGCATCGCTACTATCTCTGCTAAATTGGTCGCAGCAAGAAAATGGATGCTATATAGGATGGCTTTTACAATGTCGTCGTGAGGTGCGTAACTCTCGTAGAGAAATGATTGTTCTTGCTCATATCCACTAAGTTGTGCCATATTCGATCCTCTGTTTCTGGATATTATACTATAAGTTTTATGTTCGTGACCTTGAGGATGAGTAAATGCATGCAAGAACTACTTATGACACGATATGTTGTAGGAGTAAACTATGTTTAACATGAAATTCTTAGAAAACCTAAAGAAAAAATACGGTACACAGACAACGTACGTTGATGATAATACTCTAGAAACACTTAGAGGGGCACGCGAAGATAAGGCAGAAGCAGCAGATAAAGCAAGGAGAGTGAGGCTGGCTGAAGAAGCACTAGAACAAGCGAGAATAGATAAGCAAAGATGGATAGATTCATTTTTTGGTGGCTCATCAGGTAGAGCAGATCCTAATGCAGGACTCTTTGGATTTATGCATAACATACTTGGTGGAGGCAGAGCAGGAAATGACGCTTCAAAATGGTAATAACTTTAAAAGCAGAAGACGTTGTTGAAGAGGGTTCAACTCAGATCGATCCGGGCGTGTTACGAGGATGGTTTAGACGAAGTGCTCGATCAAAGTCTCAAAGTGTGTATAAAAGTGCGCTGGAGCTGCCCCAGAATCAGGATGTAAAGAGTAAATTGATGAACAAAAAGCCAAAATAAACTATTTTATGCTTGATCCCAGATAGTACGAAAAAAGTATAGTACCCGCAAGTAAGAGATAAAAAATGTGCTACAATCTGGGAATTGATCAATTCCTAGTTTTATATTCTTTGTTAGATTAGTCCTCCATAACACTTTATCAACTGTGGGATCAGTCTTTATTCCTTTACTCCTAGCAAGACTATTAACCTTTTCAAGATCGTCTACTACAAAGTCCGTCATCCTATTATCTACTGGCTGTACTTTATTATAATTTGGTTTTAGTTGTCCGCGAAGAGAATCTCGCAGAGCACAGGTACCAGGCGGAAGACCTTCACATGCATGACACGTCATAGTATAGGGCGATATTCTAACACTATTGGTAATTGGACAAAAATTGTGAGTAAGAGATCGGTTTTGGCTTGCCTGGGATTAGGACCATGATTTCGCCACTTGGTGAAAGGGATAGAGTAAGTTGGAGTTCGCCTTTTTTTGACTTTGCTACCGTCCAGACTCGCTCGTAGGTATCTAGTGCACGGATTAGGTCTGTGAGGATGCTCTCTGTTCGCTCTGGGTGGTTGGTGAGGCGGAGCTTGATTAATGGATTGCTAATTTCGTCTTTTGTAATAGCCTTGTTGTTAATCAATTTTTGGACAATATCCCACTCGATAAAACCAGATTCCCTAGTTAATTTGCGAGTAAAGATAAGTTCGGAAGAGCTCATAACTGGGATATCATTTGTAAGATTTGGATTGTGTGGCTCATCTAGGTACTTGATAAATAGCTCGGTACCGATAGTAAAGAGTCGGGTAAGTAGGGTGGAGGTGGTGTCAGTAGGGAGAATGAGTTCCTTTTGTTGGCCGACCAACTGACCATTATCGATGCCGATTCCAATTGGGAAGAGCGAGATCCCGGTTACTTTATCACCCGTCGCAATAGCGTAGGGTCCGGGGGCAACGTTCCTGTACTGGGGAAGGAGGGAGGGGTGCAAGTTATATAATGATCCACCAAACGCGTTGATAATGGAGGGAGGGAAGAGATGGGGGAAAGAGGCAGAGAGGCCAGTTATAACACCTTGGCTTGAGTGGTTAGCGATGAGTTCTAGTAAATTGTTCGGACTTTCGCTTTTTGATGGATAATAAGCTACATTTATACTTTGCGTAACTGCCAAATTTTCAACCTGGTTGGGTACTATTACACCCTTTTTAACTTTGGGCCCGCCTGCATCGCTATGCGAAGCATTGCGGGCAGGTTTTGGTGGGTCGGTTACGACTAATTTTGGGGCATGATTTTGCTTAATCAATTCACCAAGTACTACTGCGCTAAACCGATCGGAGCCAAAAAAGATGATCATAGTCATAACTTCATTATAGCCTGATCAAATAACTTTTATATACCTATAACCGACAATAATGCATTAGATAGGGTATTGCTTGATTATTACATGTTATAGGGTATAATGTGACTATGTTTAATTGGGGAGAATATAGAACAGTAGAAGCTGTCAGGATGAACTACAAGCCATTGGAAGAAATTAAACCGTGGGATTTGCATTGGAAAAGAGATAGAGATAAGTATGTCCCAGCTGTACATGCTGCGTATAAATACATGAGGAGTAATCCTTATGGAGTGATTCAAAATGACAGCATAGGACTGGTATTTGATGCTGGTCTGAGTAGGCCAGGTTATGAACACCATGTAGACGGGTTTAGAGCCAGGTTGATGCTGCTAGCGAATATTTCAAAAATTGATTTATCAAATCGAAATGACTTTTCGTCTGGCGATTTTGACTTTGTTGCGATGGTCTTCTATTATCACAGAATGTTGCTTATGAGTGTGTCATGTGGCAGTGGGCAATTTGAAGCAATGTTTAGTGGTTGTCAAAAACCTGATTATCCAAAGACAGCAAGGCACTTAGAAGACGTAAGTGGACAGATCACAAATGCTTTAACTTGTATGACTCATTTGAAGAGATAACTATTCACCATCTCTGTAAGCAAAGTCTTGAATTGTATAACTCATAATATATAGTTGAAAAACTAACAACTATAGGTTATAATAAGTTACAATTATAGCAAATAGTACGATAAACTAATTATTGAGTAGGATAAATTATGCCGTTAAACCTCGAAACGCTGCTCGGAAAACTTGGCAAGCAAACAAAAAATTTGCTATTGAGAGATGAATCATTGTTGAAAGATCCTAACGCAACAGCTGGCAGATTGGAACAAGGTGTCGACGCTCTACTATTAGAGGAGAGTATAGTTAATTCTGTTACACCTCCTGTAGTCATCGCTGCAGAGGTTAAGGCTGATAGTACTAATAGTTTCCGTAAGGTGGCTAGAGAAAAATCTGACGCGTTTTATTGTCCAGACGGGATGACGCAAGAGGAGTTTGTAGCTTATGCATCTCAACCAAGAATGACACAAGATATCCTGAAAAAGATAGCAAAAACAAAGAATAAATGTTAAGACTACTGGACTATATGGGTATAATGAGTGTCTATGACAGAGGAAGATCAACCAAAAACTCCTAAAGAAGCTCCGTGGCTAGGAATTGCTGAGACTGGCTTGGCGTTTGTGGTGATTTTATGGCTCGCGTCTATGGTTAACAATGACTATGAGCATGTCAAAAATTTGCCAATCACCATGGCTACAGTAGGGGGTGTTGAGACTGCCTGTGTGGAGGTAAAACCGGTGGATGCGATAATGGCAACAGCATGGGACAAATTATCCAATTGGGATGTCAGATTATTGGGAGATCAGTATTTTATTATGAGTGATAATGGTGAAGTTGAGTCTGTGTGGAGTAGATCTGACACACTATATCATTTTGAGGATCCAGCATACAATGAAGGTGATCAAGTATGTGTGATATTTGCAAAGCAAAAACAATTAAAATCCGGGAATTGATTGTGTAGCAAGCAAGTTGTTAGACAAGGTATTCAATTTATAGAATGTGTCAATTTACCAATTCGTAGTTATCCCTGATTGGGGCTAGATTTTGATGGTTCACCTACTTCTCTGCCAACTCCAAATTTATCTTTGGTGATATTCATAATTCGTTGTGTATCATTAGCAGTCTCTGAAAACCTACTCGCAATTGCATTAGTTTGTAATTCCTGTAGTCTTAATCTGTACGCGATTACAGAAAGAGTTACTACATCACTTTCATCAGGAAAGAGTTCCTTAAATTTTGCTCTTAAAGCTACTTCCTGTTCAAGAAGATTTTCTGCATCTGTCATATTATGATTCTATCATTTATGATCCAAAAATCAAGTGCTATAGGTTATTTTGAAATCAAGGCTGAATATGATGTATTACCACTTAACAATCTCTTTTGGGTCTGCGACCTGGACAAAGCGATCCTGGTCGTGGTCCAGGAAGTAGAGCGGGAGGCTGTTTTTTAGCGTGTAGTCGGTAAAGAGAATACCATCGAGGTGGTCTTGCTCATGGAGGAAGACGCGGGCGGGGAAGCTAGTAAAAGTCTTAACAATCTCGGACCCGTGTTCGTCGATTGCCTTAATCTTGATCTTCTTTGCTCTTGGGACTGGGCCGTAGAGGTGAGGGATGGAGAGGCAGCCCTCAAGTGTGGGGCGCTCTGGGGTGCCACCGAGCGTAGTCTCTTCACTCTGATCTATGATCTCAGGGTTTAAGTAGATGCGGACTTTTTTCTCGAGATAGGTGGCAAAACCACGTTTGGTAATACCGATCTGGGGGAATGAGAGGCCGACCCCCTCTGGGTCGTGGGCACCTTTTAATGCGTCGATTAGGTCCTGTATCTCCTCCTGAATCTCCCTGGTAATATTGGTAATCGGCTCGCACTGGGTGCGAAGTGTAGGGTGGGGGACTGAGAGAATGGATGACATGAGAGTTATTATATCAAGAATGTAGTGATGTGGTATGATATAGATGCGATATATTATAAAATTTATTTCACGAATATTATGTCTAAAGAATGGTGGGAGCCTAACAAAAATGAGGTAGATGAAAACGCTACTTGGTTTATGGATTGGGTTAGAAGACTGTTCAAATCTAAACAGCAACAAGATGAAGATTTGAAAGAGTTTTTAAAACCTGGTAGGAAACAGAGAAAATATGCTACGTTTGATCCCAATGCTGGTGAAGATCCTATGTTGACCCACCTGACCAAACTATGCGAGCAGAATCCGAATCACGAAACAATTCAAGCTACTCTTATAGCTTACAAAAAAGAACATGGATACGATTAGTAAGTGCTTATTTTTTCGTTTAACGCGCTGCTGTAAGTCGCTAAGTTCTGTTTTGCGCCAGTGAGTAACTCTGGGATTTGCTTCTTTTGATCAGTCTGCTCGTAGAGGAGAGTTAGCGCATAATAGGGACTCTCGTAGTTTGGCTTAAGATCTATCGCTCGTTTAAAGTGCTCGATCGCTCTGTCATTACTACCTAGTCTTGTATATACAAGACCTAGGTTGTAAGCGAGCTTGGGGTCGGTAGGAGCTAGTTTGACTGCATCCTCTAGTTCTGTGGCGGCTTTTTGGTAGAAATCTGTGTTAGACGCAGATAGTGTGAGGTAGATCTTAGCCCGACTTTTGTGGAAGTTGAGATGGTAGGGGTTTAATTTTTTGGTTAGTTCGGCTTCTTTGACAGCTTGCTCAGACTGACCTAGCAGTGCGTATGTCTCACCTAGCGCGCTATGGTAGAGGTCTAACCCAGGCCGACTGTTGCTTGCTTTTTGTAGTAGCGGCAGGGCTGCACCTGGCTGGTTGGCATCCAAATAGGCTTTACCTTTGGCATAGCTCGCGTCTGCGAGGAATAAGTGCAGAGGATATAGGAGCGGGACTAATAGTAGTAAGTGCCAATTACCGAGTTTAGTGTTATTTGGCGATGCTTCATTTTTGATTGCAATTGGTAGAGTTGCAACGAGGGTCATGAGTAAATAGACGGGGATCACCGAAAAACCAAAGAAGTTGGTAATAGCAAAACTAGTGATGCTTGCGCTAAATACAGGGAGTAAATGACGAGTCAGATTATCTTGCTCTTGGTCAATTTTTTTGGTTTTGGGGATCAGGGCTAAACTCTTTTTAAAGACTGCATAGTGAAAATAGAGATAGGCGAGGAGGCCGAGGAGACCACTGGTTGCCGCGATATTTAGATACTCGTTGTGGGCTTTGTTATATAAGTAGTCCCACTCAGACGTATTGTTGTGAGCTGTGGGCCGCTCCCAATAGTATGTATAAGCAAAAGTCTCGGGACCAGTGCCAACTACAGGATTATCTTTGGTAAGCTCTAGTGCACCTGTCCAGACTATGCGGCGGATGTCGCCGCTCTCTGTCCCGCCATTCTCTAGCTGAGTACCCCCGCCACCAGCAGTTGCAGGTAGGCGGGCAGGCTGGCTTTGGATCAGGTTAAAAATAGATGGAGTATAGGGAGTACCGATAAAGATAGTGACAAGTAGAAAGTAGAAAGTAGAAAGAGATATCTGTTTTTTTATACTTGAAAAACTTAGTTGGCGAGCGAGGAGTGCAAAGTAGACGCCATAGCTAATTACAAACGCAAGAAAGCCGGAGCGCGATTTGGTGAGGAGGAGGGCGGCAAAAATTAGTAGGTAGGAGATGGTGGATATTGCAGAGTGGTTTTTTGATTTGCTTATTTGTAATAAATATAAAGCCAAGAATAGGTTGGGGAGTAGGTAGGCGGCGAGCCAGTTTGGCTGGCCGAGGGTGCTAAACGGGCGGTTAACCACGTCCTGGATCCAGAGCGATTTATCTACTCCTAGGCGCTGAGAGATGGCATATAGGCTAATAACAAAGGCTGTTCCTACCGATACTTTGATTAGTTTTTGGATACTTTTTTTGTCCAGGTAAATAGTAGCTGCAAAATAGACAACTGTGTAGCAAATAGTGGTTAGGAGACCTTGGTGGTAGCGGCTGTAGTATCCCCAAAAACTGGTATAGGGATTGATGCTAAAAATAGTGGCTATTAGCTGGGTGGCGAGCACTGCTAGTACTGCTACTGAGATGGGATTTTTTACAAAATATTTAGGATCAAAGGTTTTTTTATTTACCAATATGTCGATTATCCAAGCAGTTAGGATAGTAAGCGTGCCTGATAGTAACAAAATAAACTTGGGGAACTCGAAGAGCTCAGAGTTGATGGTGGTAAAGGTCAGGGGGATGAAGATGGAGAGAGCGTAGATGATGGTCTGGATAGGGACTTGCATAGGAAAAGTATAACAGGATTATGTCACTGCGATTCAGAGTACTTTGCGCAAAAAAGCGGTCTATCCCCGCCAGCTGGCGGGGCGACCTCGAGCTCGGGCTACCCGCCCTGCGCAAAATTTTTTGACTGCAAAATACTCTTCCATCGGCTTAGTGATAGAAAATTATCCTGCACAAAAAATTGACGTCTGTACTGGTTGTGGTTAATGTCTACTTTGATGCTTTCTGATGTTTTATGATGCTATCCCTGTGTCTTGATCCCAGATCTGTGCTATCATATAGGACGCTATGCTTAATGCACTTTTGGGACTTTTTTCGATGGATATGGGGATCGACCTCGGGACTGCCAACACGCTAGTTTTTGTAAAGAATAAAGGGATCTTAATAAGGGAGCCTAGCTACGTGGCACGGCACAAAAAAACTGGAGCGGTCCTCGCGATTGGGAGCGAAGCCAAGTTAATGGCGGGTAAGACGCCGCAAGCGATCGAGGCGGTGCGACCACTACGCGATGGGGTGATTGCTGACTACGATGGGGCGCTTGCGATGCTTGATTTCTATATTAAAAAAGTTCACGAAAATTCGCCATGGATTGCAAAAGTGCCAAGGCCAAGGGTGATTATTGGTATCCCGTCGGGGGTGACCGAAGTAGAGCGAAGGGCAGTGTCTGAGGCGGCGGTTTCGGCGGGAGCCAGAGAAGCATTTTTGGTTGAAGAGCCGATGGCCGCGGCGATCGGAGCAGGACTACCGATTGATGAGCCTAGAGGGCAGATGATCATAGATATAGGTGGTGGGACTACGGAGATTGCGGTGCTGTCGCTTGGTGGCATTGTTTTGAATAAATCACTACGGGTGGCGGGGGATGAGCTGACAGAGTCGATTATTCATTTTTCCAGAGTAAAGTATGGGCTGTTACTGGGCGATGCGAGTGCCGAAGAAGTAAAAACGAGTGTAGGTAGTGCAACTGCTGATAGCAAGCTAGATGGACTGCAGGCAGTGGTGAGGGGACGAGACCTAGGATCAGGGCTGCCAAAATCGATGAAGTTTAATGCGAGTGAAGTGAGAGAGGCGATGGCGCCTACTCTGCAGCAGATAGTACGAGGGGTAATGGACGTAATAGAGGAGACACCGCCTGAGCTGATATCGGATATTATCCAGCATGGGATCACGATGGCTGGGGGTGGATCGCTAATTAGAGGCATAGATAAAATGGTATCCGAAGCAACTAGCATGCCTGTTTACGTGTGTGAGGAGCCGATGGCGGCGGTAGTAAGAGGGTGCGGCAAACTACTGACTGATGAGAGGCTGCTAAAGAAGGTAAAGGTAGGGGCACGGCTACGGTATTAGATTACTTAATTCTTGAGATAATACCCGACACCGCTCGCTGTTGCGATATAGCTACTACTGATGCCGAGTGTCGTTAGTTTTTTGCGAAGCCTCTCTATAGTTTTGCCGATTGCACTCAGGCTAAATTTTTCATCTTTGGTGAATATTAAGTCTGCGATCTCGTCTACGGTTAAGGGCGCGGGTGAGCGCGAGATCAAGGCAGAAAGTAATGCATGTTGGCTAGCTGTAAAGTCTGTCAGGAGGACATGGTTAAAGCAGATAGTATCACCCTCTAGACTAAACTGGCATTCGACATGGTTGCTAAGTCCTATTTTTTTGACAAAGTCTGTCGACTCTTTGACTGTGAATAGTGAGTAGTGGGGTGGGATGGTAGTAGGAGTCCAAGAAGAAGGAGAGGGCAGGAGATCTTTTAGATTACTCTCGAGGAGTAGATAGTCGACTAGGTACTCTGTCTTTTCCCAGTCGGCATAGATGGTCTCGCCTGCATGAGGCCTAAGGAGTGCAGTTAAGAGGATCTCAACTAGGGGGTAGAGGCCTTGATCATGGCGCAGATAGAGGATGACTGTTTTTGACTCTTGATTAAAATAGAATGAGCCGCCGGTGCCAAAGTAGCTGGGGTGGATCAAGATTGTCTCTGGGAGCGGAAGTCTAGGGAACGTGTATTGTAGCCAAGTAATCACTAGGGGGAGATAGATCTCGGCATCTGGTTGGACTATATGGCTATCGAGCGAAGGGAGTTTGCGGAGGGTAAGATGCTGCGCTAACTGGTCGGAGATAGAACCAAGTTGTTTGAGGGGGTAGGTTGCCCCAACCTGACTTGTAGACTCCCAGTACCGAGGGATCTTGGTATAGGGTAGATCTGGGAGATAGACATGGTGGGAGGTATCTTTTCGAGTATTTTTTAGGTCAAATGGGAGGGGGAGGAAGTGATGGAGGTGGTAGAAGCCATTACTGATCTTGAGGGACATCTCAAGTATCCTCTCTGCCTCGCTCTCTAGTGACCAGTCCCAAGCTATTTTCATATATCCCATAGTATACACCTGGTGTCAAAATTTGTCAGGAAATATTATTTTTACTATGTAGACTATGGGGTAGATATATAATTATATGAAAGGATTATATGAGTAATGCTGCTTTGGTAGAAATGGAACAACATGCAAGTAAGGTTGAATGTAAGGGTTCACAGGGTAAAATAGCTCACACACTCAGGGTTTTTGCAATTACTGCTCCACATTTTGTAGTTAACTCTGCTTTAAGACTTATCCCCAAATTTTTAAGACTTGATCCGATGATAAATGATACGAATATTAGAGCCTATGGTGATGAGAAGAGCCTTGCTGACATTAATGAGCAGCTCCCCAAAGATATCGCGACTGTAACTGAGGCAGTTAACAAATGCAATGTGCGATGTGATGATTACACTCAATGCAAGATACACAAAGTTATTACGCGCTAACCTGGAGAGTATGCATGATGTACTGGTAGTTTTTGTCAAAAAATGTCAGGAAAACAATATTCAAACGATTAAAATGTTCAATATATGACAGAGGTAGTAATTCTAGGTATATCAGTACGGGAATATCTTAATCTCAAAGAAGGACAAGGATATCCTGTGGCTAAGGGGGTAGTGGAAAAGTGTGGACTTGATGCGCTAAAGTGGGAAGCATCGGTTATTGACTGGGTGGTTTCGCAAGGTAACTGGCAGCATGGAATTACTCGAGAAGATCTGGAGAAGATGGGTTGGTTTGATGATCATGGAGGTTTTGGCGATGAAGCTATGATCATTACTCTTCGACCAACTGATCAATATGTGTTAAATCCGGACAGTGTTAAGATACTTGAGTGAAAACATTTCAAAAACTAAAAGCTAATCCCGCGCTGTGGCGCCAGTACTGGGTGAGAGAGCAGGTAATTGACGCGATTCGCTCATTTTTTAAGACTCGTGGATTTCATGAAGCAGAGGTGCCGCTACTACTCCCCACGCCTTCTACCGAGCCATTCCTAGAGGTATTTAAGACTCAGCTAGTAGATGATCATGGCAATAAGTGGGACGGTTTTTTGCCGTCCTCACCTGAGTTTGCACTAAAAAAACTCTTATCTGCTGGGTCAGGCTCCATCTTTACCATTGCCAAATCTTTTCGTAACGGTGAGGGGCGGTCTAGTCGGCACAACCCAGAGTTTACCATCCTCGAGTGGTATCACACACCAGGTGACTATATGACGGTGGCAGCAGATTTTGAGGAAATGATGATTGCGATAAACAATAGAATGCAACATAGCAACAATGCAACAACACTTAAGTATCAAGGTAAAGAATATTCGCTAAAGGCACCGTGGGAGAGGATATCTGTTGCGCAAGCTTTTGAAAAGTATGCAGAGATTGATACCGAGTCGATGCTGGATAGGGATAAGCTGTTTGTGGCGAGCAAAAATAAAGGGTATCAAGTCGACGAGAACTCGACGTGGGAAGAGATGTGGAACCAGATCATCGCAAATGAGATAGAACCTAAGCTGGGTGTAGCTGGCCCGACTATCCTGTACGATTTTCCTGTGTCCCAGGCTGCGCTCGCGCGTAAAGCAAAAGACCCAAGGTTTGCGGAGCGATGGGAAGTGTATCTGGCAGGATACGAGCTAGGGAACTGTTTTTCGGAGCTGACGGACTGGAGAGAGCAGGAGAGTAGGTGTAAAGCAGACCTCTTGGAGCGCAAAAAACTAGGTAAGACCGAGTATCCAATGGATGAGGATTTTATCGAAGCGCTAAAGCTAGGTATTCCAGCAACTGGGGGAATAGCTGTCGGGGTGGACAGGCTGGTCGCACTATTTGCCGATACACCGAGCATTGCTGATACACTTTTTTTCCCGGTAGAGGAATTATATGACCGAAAATAGTGTGGGCAGAGAAGATAAGAAATTAAAGATATTAGCAGAATTACTAAAGCTGGGGTTGCCCAGCGAAGAAGCTGATTACATAGTAGACGATATCAAACCTGGGATGTCTGTCAAATCATATTTAGAAAAAAGAGCAGCATTTAGACAGCGGATATTGGGGGAAACGACAGTCTTGCCATGGATGACCCAGGATAAGCGTAGCGGATCTGAAAATATAGATTGATACTAGCATTTATCATAATATTTGACAGCGTGGTATATAATATAGGACATATGAAACAATTTTTGATCGGTTTAGTTACTGTGCTCGTATTAGTAGTCGCTGGTGTCCTCGCTTTTCGCGGGGTGACCGGACTGTTTGGCAAGCTCTTTCCTACACCTAGTGCGTCACCTACACCTATAGCTTCTACATCTCCTGCTCCCTCGACATCAGTTAAACCTAGTATGTCACCAGAGCCATCTGCTCCATCTACGACCAAAGGTGGGCTACCAGTCAAAAATATCGGGACAGTTAAAGGTGTAGCCACCACTAAGACGACCACAACTACTACATCTCACCTAACCCTTACTTTAGTTAAGACCAGCATCTGCCCGATCAGTTATATAACTGAGGTTAAGGATATTACTGGACCACTTACATTGCGCTACGAACTAATTGATAACACTAGCTTTGGTATAACCATCTGGAAAAAAGATGGTAATGAGCTACTAGCTAACACTACTTATGGTGGTAGGAGCGGGACTATCAAGACAATCTCAGGCGTTGATTATATGAAAGTCAGGGTAGAATCTAAGACTTGTGCAAGCAATAACGATAACTGGCTAAAACTAACGGCCGAGAGATAATTCTAATATTGGTTTTCGACCCACTTTACGCAAAAAAGCGGTCTGTCTGAGTCAGCTGACTCAGCGACCTCGATCTCGTTCTACCCGAACTGCGATAAATTTTTTGACTGTAAAGTTGTGTCTGTAACCGTTTTATGAGAATTATGCTCGACTAACGTATTCGCCTGTTTCGGTATCGACGATTACTGACTCACCAGTTTTGACAAAGAGGGGGACCATAACCTCAAAACCATTCTCGGTCATGGCGGGTTTTTTGGCGGCGTTTACAGTGTTGCCGGCTACGGCATCTTGGGACTCGGTAATCTTAAGATTAACTTTGGGGGGAAAACGGACACCAATGACCTCGCCCTCGTATTGATTAAAGAACATCTTGGCTTCGGCTAGGAGGTATCTTTCTTTGCCGTCAAAGACCCATTTCTTTACTTCGAATTGATCAAAAGTCCTAGGGTTCATAAAGTAGAAGGTGTCACCATCTGCGTAGAGATACTGAAGCTCTAGTGTATCGACCTCGACCACTTCGACTGTTTCGCTACTTTTGTAGGTAAAATCTTGGACACTGCCAGTACGTACATTCTTAAGGCGAGTTCGAGCAAAAGCGCTGCCTTTGCCGGGGAAGTAGAACTCGCACTTTACTACCTCATGAGGAGCGTCTTTAAAGAGGACAAACATCCCGCCTTTGAGTTGATTAGCTTTGATGGTGGACATAGATTGTGATTATATGTCATAGTTACTGTAATGCGCAAATATTTTCAAAAGAATCTTAAGACTATTTTGTTGGTTGTAATCTTAATGGCACTACTGCCAGTTACAATCCCGCTGGCCCAGCAAGCCTGGAAATATCTAACTGGTGCGAGCTTTGCTCCTGCAAATATTACAGTGGACGTGAGCCAGACCAATGGTCGGGTGCGGAGGGTGTGGGATGGGGTAGCGCAGGGTTATGAAAAACTACCCGATGCTGACTTTAGACTTAGTGGCGTTGCACCAATAGTCAAATCGACTGGGGTTAGATACGTCCGAATCGACCATGTATTTGATGGTTTTGATGTGGTGTCACGTGGCGGCAATGGGCAGCTCGCATACAACTGGACCAAACTGGATGCGATGATCTCAGATATTACAGCGATGGGTGCCAAACCTTTTATTGCGCTGTCTTATATGCCGTCTGCAATAAGCAAGGGCGATATCCTCGACTTCCCTAATAACTGGGGTGATTGGGGAGCTGTCGTAGCTGCTACAGTTGGCCGTTATAGCCGTGATTATAAGGGTGGCATCGACGGGGTGATATACGAAGTCTGGAATGAGCCTGACTTGTTTGGTGGCTGGAAGATGGGGGGGAGTAAGAACTATGTGACGCTTTATGCAACAGCTGCTAATGCAGCCAATGGTGTGCGAGGTGCCAAGCCATTTAAGATTGGTGGACCAGCAACTACTGGATTTTATCCTGCATGGGTAACTGGTTTTTATGACAAACTAGATGAGAATGTGCGAATCGACTTTTTCTCCTGGCACCGCTACGACACCAAGGTCGACAAGTTTATTGATGATGCTAAGACAGCATCGGACATGATGAGTACGCGGATCACACGTCCACAAGATCTATTCATCACCGAATGGGGGATCAACCCAGAGCGTGGGGCTATGTATGACGGTCGCTGGGCTGCGGCACATTACCTGGCAGTTAACCGCGCACTGATGGATACCAATATCGACCTAGCATTTGCTTTTGAGATTATGGATGGGGCGCCCGCTGATAAGGGACAGTTCCATGGTGGCTGGGGTATGTTGACTAATCCCAAATATGGAGCAGTAGCCAAGAAGCCGAGGTTTAAGGCATGGGAGATGTTAGCACCAATTAATGGTGACAGGCTAGTACTGTCTGGCGAGGGTGGCTACGTGACTGCCATTGCAACGCGAGATAGTAGCGAGGTGATCAGGATCCTGGCTGTTAACTACGACGAAAAGGGGACACATGACGAGGTGGTACCGCTTAATATGATCGGGATGGAGGATGGGGTATACAAAGTAGTCGAGTCTTACCTATCGGGACGCAGTATTAACTCTGAGATGACGGTCGTGGGTGGGGCATACAGCCGTGAGGTCGTCTTAAATGATAGTGATGCGGTGCTACTAACAATAAGTAAGAAATAGCTTTGCATTTAAAAATAGCACAAGTATAATCAAGTAATGTTTCCGACTGAAAATGATTTTAAATTAGCTGCGATCATGTTAGACCACTCGGTGGCAGTTAAGCCCAAAGAGAAGGTATTAATTACCAGCAGTGATCTAGGGTTGCTACTAGCTAAGGCGGTGTATATAGAGACTTTAAAGCGTGGAGCGTACCCTATGCTCGATGTCGCTACCTCAGGAATGGATTATGAGTTTTATAACCTAGCAAATGACTGGCAGCTATTGCATGTACCCAAAGAGGTAATCAAAGCCAAGATTGCTTGGGCTGATGCGTACGTACGGATTGTCGCGGACGATAACCTACGAGCTTTGTCGCGAATAGACCCAAAAAAGATGACTGAGCGATCCAAACTAATCAGACCACTCATGGATCCGATGATCGATAGTGACCGCTGGATCTTGACCTATTATCCAACGGACGCCATGGCGCAAGAGGCAGGGATGAGTTTGTCTTCTTTGCGTGACTTTTACTTTGACAGTGTACTAGTTGACTACAAGAAGATGGAAAAAGACCTAAAATCCCTCGAAAAAGTGATGGATGAGGGGAGTGTGATCCATGTCGTCGGACGAATGACGGACCTACACGTGAATATTAAAGGGAGGCTAGCTCAAGCATGTTTTGGGGAGCGGAATATCCCAGACGGTGAATGCTTTCTGGCGCCTGTTACGGACGGGGTAAATGGCGAGGTCTATTTTGAACTGCCAACTCTCGCATATGGACACGAAGTGTCTGGTATCCACCTAGAGTTTAAAGACGGGAAGGTAATAAATGCCAAGGCAGAGCGGGGAGAGGAGGCGCTACTTAAGATGCTAGAGACAGATCCAGGTGCGAGATATCTGGGTGAGTTTGCAATAGGGGCTAATTTTAAGATTACCAGAGGGATGTTGAACACACTATTTGACGAAAAGATTGGCGGCACGATCCATATGGCACTAGGCAGGGCGTATAAAGAGAAGAGAGGTGGGGGAGAGAACGAGAGTGCTATCCACTGGGATATAGTCAAGGATATGCGAACTCCTGGGAGCGTACTGACTATAGATGATAAGGTGGTTTTGGAAGAGGGTAAATTATTGGGGTTATAAAGGAAGGATGAAAAGATATGTCTCGACAAGAGAAGGGGTTTGACTATGAACCTCGCTCAACAGATAGGATATTAGAGATCGGTCCTGGACCTCTTCCATCTTATGATTATCTAAGTAAATTTTCATCTGCAAATATCGTTTTTGTCGATGATCGCAAATTACAATTTAATCTCGGTAATTTTCCTGGAGCAACCTATCAAGAAATTAGTTTTCTAAAATTTGCAGCTGGATACTCGGATCCAAAATTTGATGTAATCATTGCGTCCAACTTGTTGCTTGCCCCATATGACAAAGAATTAATCGAAATTAAGCCCTTTATAAGAGGATTAGTCCGTGTTTTGAATCGTGGTGGTCTATGTGTGGTAGAAAGTACATACGATGCAGGAACGCCGGTAATTGGTCGAATATTCAAACAGGAGTTTGATAAAAGTGGATTATTTGACGTTGAATTGCATATTGCAGATGGTAAAAACAAGCATAGATTTTTACATCCCAATGATGCTGATAACGGAACGTTTAGCCTCCACCTACTTCTGAGGTGATATTCCGAATATGCATATAGTAATATAATGATTCAATATGAACGTGTTAACTAATTTTATTGAGCAATCGAAACCACTGATTGATACTGAGATTGAGGCAGAGCTTGGTAGGAGGTTAGAGGAAGTTAAAGAGATTTCACCTGAACTAGTAAAGGCAGTTAATGCCATGAGAGAGCTTTCGCATGGTGGCAAGCGGATGCGCGGACTACTGACTATCCTCGGTTACCAGATCGCTGGGGGTAGCAAAGAGGGTGTGAGTGAGGTGGTGCGAGCTGCAGTAATTATGGAGCTATTTCACCTAGGACTCCTTATTCATGACGACATTATGGATCGGGATGATCTGCGACGGGGTGTGTCGACAGTGCATGCGAGGTATGGTGATAGACACGCTGGCGAAGCTCTCGCCATCTGTGCAGGGGATCTAACATTTGGTTGGGGGATGGAGACGCTCGCTACGCTTAAATTACCAATAACCAATTTACAAATTACAAATGCAACGGCCGTGTGGGGGAAGTACTTTTCTCGTGTTGGATATGGGCAGATGCTAGATGTGCTACAGGTAGCAGATGAAGCGAGTCTACTGCAGATCCTGGCCCTCAAATCAGGTGAGTACAGCTGCATACTTCCGCTAGTATTTGGAGCAACACTGGGTGGCGCTAAGCCAGGATTAATAAAGAACTTAACTGAGTATGGGATGGAGCTAGGATGGGTGTTTCAGCTCCGTGATGATTACCTGGCTGAGTGGGGGGATAGCAGTAAAACTGGTAAGCCCGTCGGGAATGATGCTCGGGAGGGGAAGCATAGCTTTGCCCTGATGTATGGGAAGGAAAAACTGGAAGCTGAAATACTAAGACACGCTGAGCTAGCAAAAGACGCGACGGATGATGCGACGCTACGTGAAATAGTGGACTGGATGGCTAGCAGGCAAAACTGATATATTTTGATATATTGCAAGAGAATTCTGTTTTTGGGATACTTACAAAAGTTATGAACAGCCAGTCTCGTATTTATACCATTAACTTTAAACACCTCCTCGTCTGGGGTGCTTTGGGTATTGTGTAAATATATAGCTTAATTAAAAGCAAAATACACAAACCCGCACCAAGAGGCGGGTTTTTTAATGGAATTTTATGACCAATACAGTAGATATATTCACTACATCAAGATTAACTCAAAAATTTTGTCGTGGAGGTTGTGATAATGCTCCGGTCTGTAATCCGAAAATTACTGATGCTAACACTGATGATAGATCAGGTATGAATTTGCGAGTCATAGGACAAGTAGTCACAACAGAATGTCCAATTATGGCTAGAATCTTCCCGTCAGCTGGGTGGATAAGTGCAGAAAATCATACAGGGAGATGTGGTTATCAAGAATAAATAATAGAAAGGAGGTGAGTATATATGGCAGTAGAACAATTAGAAGAAACAAATCCAGATTTTGATGTTAACGATCCGACTACTTGGTTAAAGGAAGTCGTTCTGGATGATGGAGTAGTTGTCAATGTTCCAGTTATGTTGTTAGTGGAAGAGTAGGATTAGAACACCCTCCTCTAATGAGAAAGACACTCTAGAGGAGGGTGTTTTGCTATTATAACGCTATGAGTCGAGATGTATATTTGTTGGGAGACCAGACATGCCTATCGATGCCACGGATCGCGGTAGTGGGAACTAGGGCAGTGAGCCCATATGGGGTCCGGGTGACTGAGCAGTTTGTGGCTGCGCTGGTAAAAGCAGGATATGCCATAGTGTCGGGACTGGCGCTCGGGGTAGATGCTATTGCGCATAGAACAGCTATCAAAATGGGAGGTAAGACTATTGCAGTTCTAGCGCATGGGTTAGATTATTGTTATCCGTTAGAGCATAAAAGTCTTAAGCAGGAGATACTAGACGCTGGTGGACTACTAGCGAGTGCGTACCCAGAGGGGAATAGGCCGACACGGGAGCAGTTTTTTGTGCGAAATGAGTTGCTGGTTAAGCTGTCAGATGCAGTCCTAGTGACATGTTCACCTCATAAGAGTGGAGTCAAGAATACGGTTAAGCACGCAGCAGAGCTGGGAAGAGATGTCTACGTGATACCTGGTCCAGTAGATGACCCGAGTTTTGCGGGGACGATAGAGATAATAGAGAATGGGGGAGTGCCGGTCGGGAGTCCTGAAGATTTGATAAAGAAACTGCAGGGTAATTAATAGTTCGCATACAGAGTTCGAAGTACTTTGTGCGAAAAAGCGGTCTATCCCCGCCAGCTGGCGGGGCGACCTCGAGCTCGGCCTACCCGGCCTGCGCAAAATTTTTCGACTACAAAATACTTCTGCACTCTTAGCTCACTGTGTTACTTAGTGTATGATCTTTTTATGAAGTTAGTTGTAGGACTGGGCAATCCAGGTGAAAAATATAAGAATAACCGACATAATATTGGGTTTGTGGTGGTCGACGAACTAGTAAAAAGGTTAAAGGTTAAAGATGAAAGTGAAGAATTAAACTTTCAGTTAAAATCCAAATTTGATGCCGAGATTGTTCAGACAAAAGATTATGTGCTCGCAAAACCAACCACTTTTATGAACGACAGTGGCAAAGCAGTCTCTGCAATTTCACGCTTTTACAAGATAAAGAGTGAGGACATCTTTATTATTCATGATGACCTGGATATACCACTCGGCAGTTATAAGATCCAGCATGGCAAAGCGCCTAAGGTACACAATGGTTTGCTGTCGGTCGAGCAAACACTAGGGACTAACCTGTATTGGAATGTGCGAGTCGGTGTAGAGAATAGGGAAGTTAGGGGGAATAAAGGAGTACCAGGAGTAGTTTATAGTCTGCAAGATTTTGGACCTGATGAGAGGAAAATAGTAGGCAAGATAGTTGAGGAAGTGGTAGCAGATTTGTTGACACGCCTGGCATAAGCGCGTATTTTAATCACATATGGATTTAGTAATTGTTGAGTCACCCACCAAAGCTAAGACACTATCGAGGTTCCTCGGACGTGAGTATGCGATCGAAGCGTCGATGGGACACATCCGTGATCTACCAGAAAAAGGTGGCGGACTAGCTATTGATGTAGACCATGACTTTGAGCCTAACTATCAGGTACTATCTTCAAAAAAGAAGCGAGTGTCTGAGCTTAAGGCATTAGCAAAAAAAGCCAACATCATCTATCTGGCAACTGACCCAGACCGCGAGGGAGAGGCGATCTCTTACCATGTCCAGTATTTGCTGTCAGATAGTAGGGACAAGGTTCAAGGGACAAGGTTCAAGAGAGTAACATTTCATGAAATCACCAAGACCGCGATACTTGAAGCATTAAACCACCCAGGTGTGGTTAATATGGATCTAGTGAATGCGCAGCAGGCACGTCGGGTGCTAGATAGGCTCGTGGGCTACACACTCTCGCCGGTACTGTGGAAAAAGGTGAGGAGAGGGTTATCGGCTGGGCGTGTCCAATCGGTATCTGTCCGACTAATCGTCGATAAAGAAAAAGAGATTAACGCTTTTGTTGCGGATGAATATTGGGAGATTTTTACTGATCTTAGATCAGTGGGAGGGACAAGCGACAAGGGACAAGGTGAAAGAGAACTAAGGGTCGAACTAGTAAGGATAGATGGTAAAACCGCGAAAATAAATAATAGTGAAACTGCAGGCAAGGTCGTAAAAGACCTAGAAGAGGCGACCTATACTGTATTAGGAGTTAGTAATGAGGAGCAAAAAAGCTCACCTCAGCCACCATTTACTACCTCGCTACTGCAGCGAGCTGGATCTAATATGTTTGGATACTCTGCCAAGCAGACTATGCAGATAGCACAGTCACTCTATGAGCGAGGATTAATTACTTACCACCGAACAGACTCATATAATCTAGCGACAGAAGCGGTTGAGGCTGCTAGGAGCTACATATTAAGCTCATTTGGTGCTGAGTATTTACCACCTGCTCCGAGGGTATATAAAACTAAGGCTGCGAGCGCCCAAGAAGCTCATGAGGCGATAAGACCGACAAACGTGAGTGCATCTCCAGAGCTAGAGGGTAGGGACAAAAAGCTGTATGAGCTGATCCGAACTAGATTTATGCAGTGCCAAATGCAGGATGCTCGATTTGATAAAACGACAATATTGGTAAGTGCAACAACGCAACAGAGCAACAATGCAACAATGTATGAGCTCAAGGCTGATGGTAAGCGAATGATCTTTGATGGGTATATGAAACTTGGCAAGAGTGCAGACGATGTATTCCTACCACAAGTAACAAGCGGTGAGGTATTACCGCTAATCAAAGTCGAATCAACTCAAAAGTTTACCCAGCCACCTGCTCGCTATAGCGAGGCAGGGCTGATCAAAGAACTAGAGAAGAGAGGGATCGGCCGGCCTAGCACCTATGCGGCGATTATCAGCACGATCCAGGACAGGGGTTATGTGACCAAAGAAGAAAAGCGGTTCCACCCGACTGCAGTCGGGATTGCAGTTGTCGAGTTTTTGACTGCTAACTTTGAGAACGTGATGGCGTATGAGTTTACCGCCAGGATGGAGTCAGACCTAGATGCGGTAGCAGATGGGAAAAAGAAGTGGGTCGATGTGGTTAGGTCGTTCTGGACGCCGATGAATGAGACAGTAAAGCTAGTTGAGGAAAAAGGTGAAAGGGTAAAGGTCCAGGTCGAGTCAACGGGTGAGCAATGTCCCAAATGTAAGGAGGGCGAGGTCATAATCCGAACAGGTAAGTTTGGCAAGTTCCTCTCATGTAATAGATATCCTGAATGTGATTATAAGGCGCAGTATGTAGAGTATGCGGGAGCGAATCTGTGTCCTACGTGTGGTGGGAGAGTAGTGATAAAGAAGAGCAGGAAGGGCAAGTTTTATGGGTGCGAGAAGTACCCGGAGTGTAAGTGGGCGGCATGGAAGTTGCCGGTTAAGTCTGTAGTCGCTGAGACTTAACATTTTTGTGCTGGCGTGACATTCGTTTCAGGTAAAATTATCTTCGACCGCTTTGCTTGCTCAGACAATTTTGCTTGATTACTCATACTACACTGCGCAAAAAAAGTACGTCTACGCTCCCTACTGTTCTACTTTGTATTATTGCACTGGATGGAGATTGTCGGGTAGTATGGATGGACGATGAGAAGTAAAAAGACAAAAGCAGCAGGCAACAAGTTAGTAGTACTTAAGCGCAATGAGAGGGAGCAGGCATTGGAGCTACCTAAGATCGCTGATTCAATCTTCCTGGCAGCTCAAGACGCGGGCGGGACTGATCGAAGTCTAGCAGCCCAGCTAGGGGCAGAGGTATTAGAGCGACTCAAAAAGCAGTATGGCAGACTGACCCAGGTAACTAGTGCAGAGATAGGGGATATGGTCGAGAGGGTGCTACTAGAAAAATCGCATTACAAAACTGCCAAAGCCTATATTTTAAACAGAGAAAAGAAGAGACAGGTCGAATCGGCCAAGCATGCACTAGGTGTGCATGATGAAGTGGGCCTCACCCTTAATGCACTGACTGTCGCAAAAGAAAAATATATCTTAAAAGACGAGAGTGGCGAAGTAGCAGAAACTGTTGGGGAGATGTTTAGACGTACTGCCAAGTTCCTCGCCAGTAGTGAAAAGAAAGATAAAAAGGTTTGGCAAGAAAAGTTTGAGATGGTCATGAGGGAGCTTAGATTTATGCCTGGAGGGCGGACACTCGCTAACTCAGGTACGCCCAACAACCAACTAGCCAACTGTTTTGTTATGCCAATGCCCGACAATATCGAGGGGATCTTTGAATCACTTAAAGAATCTTCGATACTAAAAAAATATGGAGGGGGAGTAGGCTTTACTTTTGGACACATTAGACCCAAAGATGATGCAGTGAGCACTACCTCAGGTGCAGCCTGTGGGCCAGTTGCACTCATGCAGCTGATTAACGACGCCTCAGATATATATCTACAAGCAGGTAAACGACGAAGCGGTAATATGGTGAGTATCCCAGTTTCGCACCCCGACATAATCGACTTTATCCACTGCAAAGAATCTGGGCTCAACCTGCCACATATTAACTACTCGATAGCGCTCACTCACAAGTTTATGGAGGCAGCCAAGAATAATGCAGAATGGGAGCTCATTAATCCTAGGACCGGCCAAGTAACATCGCGAGTCTCGGCCAGAGGGATACTCGAAGAGGCAGCTAGGATGGCCTGGAAGAACGGAGATCCAGGACTTATTTTTGTTGACGAGATCAATAAATACAATCCAACCCCTCACGTCGGAGTGCTAGAGACAGTTAACCTGTGTGGGGAGCAGCCGCTCTTATCATACGAAGCCTGTAACCTAGGTAGTATTAACCTAGCAGTACATGTGGCTGGGACTAATGGTGATAGTCATATTGACTGGGACAAGCTCCGGGAGAGTGTCGAGATCTCTGTTCGAATGCTCGATGACGTGGTATCTGTTTGTGAGTACCCTCTCAAAAAAGTGGCAGAAGTAGTGAGGGGTAACAGAAAGATAGGGCTCGGTGTCATGGGCTGGGCAGACATGCTCGTCAAACTACACATCCCCTATAACTCAAAAGAAGCGCTCGACTTGGCAGAGAAAGTTATGAGCTTTGTTAGGAAGAACGGCTGGGAGACCTCGGCTAAACTGGGCAAAGAGAAGGGGAGCTTCCCTAACTTTAAGGGATCACTCTGGCAAAAGCGAGGTTATAAACATTTTCGTAATGCCACTGTCACAACGATCGCTCCAACCGGCACTATCAGTATGATGGCCAACGCCTCAGGTGGCATTGAGCCACACTTTGCTCTGGCATATTACCGAAAAAGCATGGGGAGTTACACGCTGCCTGAGGTTAATGCAGATCTGGTCAAAGCAATCAAGCATGTTAACGGTCTTTATTCGCCTGAGCTCATGGATGAGATCGCGCGCCTCGGGAGCATCCAGCACATTGAGGCTATACCCAAGGAGATTCGCGACGTCTTTATTACAGCAATGGATCTGACAGCGGGCGAACATGTAGCCATGCTTGCGGCGTTTCAAAAATATACTGACAACGCAGTTAGTAAAACTATTAACCTACCCAATAGTGCCACAGTCGACGATGTCCTTGACGTCTTTTACCTAGCTTCGGAGCTCAAATGTAAGGGGATTACAGTGTATAGGGATGGTTCACGCGACATTCAAGTGTTAAATGTAGGTAAAGCAGATAAGTCGGACAACCAGAATACTCAGAGAGTCGGCAAATCAGTAAATCAGAAGAAGGATAACGAGTTGGGAATGGAGTGTCCGAACTGTGGCGGCAAACTCGTGAGAGAAGAGGGGTGTAAGAAGTGCTACGGGTGTGGTTTTGCTGTGTGTGGGTAGTAGGGAGTGTCATAGTTTGATTGCCTTGTTGAGGAGATATTTATTGTGTAGACTAGTTGAGCCATGAAAGTATATTTTGCAGCAGCAGTATCACTAGATCGCACAATGCTACCTGTTTATCGACAGATTGTGGCTGAGGTCAAAAAACTGGGACACACAGTCATTAACAGCCACGTGGTAGACCCTGAGATGCCGGTAGGCGACAACCTGTCAGCTGCCGCGCTCTATAAGCGTGAGACTATCCTAATAGACCAAGCTGACGCTCTAATTGCTGACGTGACCAAGCCGTCTTGGGGGACAGCCTTCCTCATGGAGCATGCGCTATCCAAGGATAAACCAGTACTAGTTTTGTATTACAAAGAGGCTGATCGCCCGCTCCCTATGATGATCGAAGGACACCCAGAGGTGTATGTGGCCCACTATACCAAAGGCAACATTAGAACAGTTCTACGGAAAAACCTAGATTACTTTGTCGTCATGCACAAACGCAAGGGCAAGCTAATCGTAATAGATGGGACAGATGGTAGTGGCAAAGGGACACAGACAGAGCTCCTGCTCAAATACCTCGAAGACAATAACAAGCCTAACAAATTTATCGACTTCCCACGTTATTACACTTCTTTTCACGGCAAGATGGTCGGGAGGTATTTGTCGGGTGAGTTTGGGACGCTAGAGTCGGCTAGCCCATATTTATCTTCGCTTTTTTATGCTATGGACCGGTTGACTGCGCGAGATGAGATCGTGGACTGGCTAGAGGAGGGAAACACGATAGTAGCCAACCGTTACACGACTAGCTCGATGGCTTTTCAGACCGCACGGATTGAGCCAGACAAGCAGGAGGAGTTTTTGCGCTGGCTTTATGCGATGGAGTACAAAGAACACAAACTACCAAAAGAGGATATCGTGCTATTTCTTTATGTGCCAGTTGAGATTAGTCAAAAACTAATCGAAAAAAAGGATAAGCGTGAGTATGTTAAAGGCAAGAAAAAAGATATTAATGAGGCGAACGTTTCTTATCAACAGAGCGTGCTCAAGCTTTATCTAGAACTAGCCAAGCGTTATAAGCACTGGGTGGTAATACCCTGCGTAGATGGGAGTGGAAAACTTTACTCTGTCGAGACCATCCACAAAAAGATTGTCTCAACACTCAAAGAGCGAGGAGTCCTGTGAAGAAGGGCAAACTAGTCGCCATAACTGGGCCGATGTTTGCAGGTAAGACGACATATTTGATAAAAGTGTATGGGGATGGGGACGGAATAGTGGTATTTAAGCCTGATCTGGACAAGCGATATACCAAGAGGCCAGTCGTAATCTCGCACAATAGGTCTGAGATACCGTCGGTACTAGTTAACAATGATCGCCCAGAGGAGATGCTAGAGCTAGTGGGAGACTCGAAAACTGTGCTAGTTGACGAAGTAAACTTTTTTGCCGAATCAGTGGTTGGAGTAGTGGAAAAGCTAGTTATGAGTGGCGTGAATGTATATGTAGCAGGACTAAATATGTATGCAGATGGTGACGCGTGGGGACCGATGAATGAGCTGATGAGCCGGGCAGATGAGAAACATGAGTTAACAGCTAGATGTGATGGAGAGCAGGGCAAATGCAGCGCTCCCGCGACCCGGAGCTATCGCAAAGTGCCTGAGATGGACCGTGTCCAGGTATCAGGGGCAGCGGAGTACGGTGCAGCCTGCCGAGAGCACTATCCGCAACTGCACCACGCGCCAAAACATAGTTAAGATTTTCGGGTTAGAATAGAGATCATATGAACTACTGGGAGTCGTGGAGGCGTAGGCGAGAAAAGAAGTATCAAATAATCTACAAGCGAGGTCCATCGACCCTGGCACTAGTTTTTGCAGGGATGGCGCTGTCCTTGTGGGGGATATTTGCCCTACTTTCGTCTTATCCGATTTTTCTCTATTTTTATTACACTGTGATGCCGGGGACAAGTAAGCTCCTATCTAAGGCGCTCGCTCAGACTGGTACAGAGAGTACGCAGGTGGTGATGAGACAGACTCCTATTGCAGTACCTGATGAGCCAAAGCCTGTCATTACCCTCGATCCGAGTCTACCGGAGGGGCAGTACCTCACTATCCCGACCATTGGGGTTGATACAGCTGTGCTAGAGGCATCGAGCTCGGCATATGAAGATGCACTGCGTAAAGGGGTGTGGCGAGTCCCAGAGTTCTCGACCCCCGATGGAGTTAGTCCTTCGGCGAGCTCAGGACAAAATAATGGGAAAATACCCATTATTTTGGCGGCGCACCGATTTGGGTATGTCGACTGGACACAGAGCTATAGAGAGCAGAACTCTTTTTATAATCTACCGGATGTAGCGGTTGGAGAGAGTATAGTCCTCACCTGGAACCAGCATAGATACACGTATAAAGTGACAAAAATTGAAGAGGGGACAGAGATCACGGATTACTCTAGTAATCTCATACTGTATACGTGTAAGTTTTTGGTATCGCCGATACGGATAATAGTGTATGCAGATCTGGTAGAGTAGCCCTTGTTCAAATAGATATAGGCTTGACATAATGATTATAGGGTGGTATGATCCGCCCCATATGAAAAAACAAATCGTGATCGCCACATTACTAACTCTTCTTTCAGTTGCTCCTGCATCTGCTGAGACTGTCCGTACCTGTTCCTCTGTCTACGGCGGCGGCGAAGTCTGTGGTGAGACAACTACCACTACAACCACGGTAAAACACGAAGTAGTTGAGACAAGTGCTAACTCAAATGAGATGTTTAGTCTACTCGGCGGCTTTGCCCTAGCAGCCTTAGTAGCCACTGGACTTTATAAACTAACCTACAAATCCTACATTCTAGGATAAACCTTTCCCCTTTTTTATCGGCTTTGCCCTGAGCCACCAACACCAAGAGACTTAGGGCAAAACCACTAAGAAGAGTGGCGTGCTTAAAAAGTAAATAGCTATAGGTCTTTTGACCTTGGAATTGGAGGCTACCTACATTCGCACTTGAAACGCACCACCTTGTCTTTTAATCTGTTCTAGTTCCTTAGTTATTATCTCATACGGCGTCATGTAGCCTAGACACTTTCTAGGTGTGTGGTTTAGCCAGTCTTCAACAA
>JAGOVG010000011.1 GCA_018060845.1 Candidatus Woesebacteria bacterium | reverse complement strand
TCAAAGATCTCAAAAAATACCTAGATGGAAAAATTTATCTAGGTAGCTCAATGGGTGCATTTATGGCAAGTCAACACTATGTATTGTCGTCTGATGAAAAAGATGCAACTAAAGTTGTAGATGGCATTGGTCTGCTAGACATCCAATGTCTAGCTCACTATGACATTGAACCAGAAAAAGATAGGAAACTTTCACTACTAAGAAATCATTCCAAACTTCCAATACTTACATTAGATGAATGTGAATTTATTAAATTCGAAATTTGAGTAATAGGTTCTAACATAGTCCGTTACCCCCAACTTTTTACCCCCACATCTGGAAGCACAAATCTCCGTTCGAACCTGTTAGTATATAAACATGTCTATCACTTGGCATGACAGCACCCTACAACATATTTCCTCTATTCTAAAAGCTAACAATGACGTAATTGCACTCTACGTATTTGGTTCTTTTACAGAAGATGCTTTGGAGATTGATCAATGGTCAGACCTAGACCTATTAATTATCGTTCAGGATGATGCAATCAAAAATTTCTACCCTATGTTTGATTGGCTATCTTCTCTAGGGAAAATACTTGCGTATGAACAATCAAACAATAAATATCAATATGTTTCAAAGATTCTCTTTGAAGAGAATAAAAAAATAGATGTACTTATTGTCAAAGAGTCTAATGTAACCAACCAAATTTTTCATGACAAAAATTTACGATTAATTTTCTCAAAATCTACCAAAATGAAAACAAATATCAATAATCAAGCGAATTCGAAAATTAACTTATATCTATACAACTTAGATGAACTTTCAAATTCTTTCTGGTACCTAGCATACACCGCCTTGGCAAAAACTTATCGTAATGACCTAATTATCGGATTACACCTGACTCTTGATCTCTACAAAAAGTACCTAGAATTACTGATGTGGTTTAGAGATAAGGAACTAAAAACGAATATCCACAGAATAGGTGGTCTGTATAACGATAAAGTAACTAAATTACATTTTAAAAATTCTATAAGCAGTAGAGTAGAGCTTATTGAGATGATAAAAAATGTAAGCATAGAGTTTGACCTTCTAGCCAAACAATGGGATACGAATTACATTTCTAAGATAGAAGTCTTCAAAACTGGATTCTTAAATTTTAAGTGAAGAGTAATAGGTTCTAACATAGTCCGTTACCGCCAACTTTACTAGATCAAAGCAGATCATATTTCAATTCATCAGAACCTGATAAAATTACCTCATGGCAAACGTAGAAGTGAAGAACTCTCCTATACAAGGTAAAGGTGTCTATGCCACTAATAGTTTAAGCGTAGGTGAATTGGTGCTAATAATCGATGACTCACACATAGTTACCGATGAATCCACTCTTACTCACGATGACAATGAATTTAGGGCTGATTACTTTGACAATAAAATAGTACTGATGCAATCTCCAGAAGTTTACATCAATCACTCATGCGACCCAAACACATATGTCAAAACCATAGATGGAATCCGATATGTACTGGCAATGAAGCCCATTAAAGTAGGAGATGAGATAACCTACGACTACAGTATAAACGGAGACAATGAAGGTACATTCTCATGTCACTGTGGCAGCCAAAAATGCCGAAAAGTATACCAAGGCAATTTCTTTAAGCTAGCAATTGAAACACAAAAAGAATATATCCCTTATCTAGATAGTTGGTTTACTAAAAAGCATTCTGTTGAAATTGAGGAATTAGAACAGAAATTTAACTAATAGGTTCTTCTAACATAGTCCCATCCTTCGCTTTCAGCTTCGGAGTGGCACAGCGTTACCGCCAACATAACTAGATCAAAATAGATCATATTTCAATACGTCAGAACCTGATAAAATCAGATTATATGGACAACGTGATCGTAACGGGAGTTTTAGTCTTTAATCCTGAAGGAAAAGTTCTACTTGTCAAAAAACCTGACGGAGTTGGTCCTTACCCTGGAACACTCCTAACACCAGGTGGCGGTGTAGAAACAGACGAGTCTATCGACACAGCAGCAATTAGAGAATTGTACGAAGAAACGGGCGTCGTAGTAAGTAACCTGACGAGAATATATTTTGATGATGATTTCACTGGTAATTGGAAAGGGGTAGAAAAACACTTTATAATGTTGCTATATACTGCTCAGTATGTATCTGGTGATCTGAAGCCGACTAGCGGTGACGATGACAATCTAGAAATTATCAGCTGGTATTCTCCAGACGAAGTTGAAAAACTAATACTATCACCGCCTTTATCAAAACTTCTGAAACTAATTAAAGTCAAACATAATCGTTTTCTATTTTAAATCTGAGCTCCTTATTGAATACCAGGTTTTAACATAGTAGTTCGACAAGCTCACTATCTTCGATCCGTTACCACCACTTTTAATCGCCATATCTGGAAGCGTAAATTTCAGTACGAACCTGATAAAATTGCACAATGAAATTTAATACTAGACCACTGTGTTAATCGGACCTCTCTCCAGCATCCCAACTAGATCACAAATGGTTCGGGGAGTATGAAATATCAGAAGCTCAGCTTCTTGAGTATATTACTCTCCACCCAAACGGAAGTATTGCTCTCCTCGATGACAATAATTTTAATGGTTTCGCTACTTTTGAAACTCTTAATCATGGAAATAATCCTACAGACTATGTAGGAAAAATCCCCACTGTTAGTAAAGCTCTCTTTGTTCAACAGTTCACTACAACTACAAATTACTCAATAGTGGATATGAGCATGGACACCGAACTATTGAAGTCAGTAGAACAAAAAGCTAAAGAGCTAAATTGTGACGAAGTATGGGAAGCATTAGCAATTACCCATCCATATAGTAGAGAGCGCAACTCAGAATACGATGCTTTTAGATTTTACGAGAATAATGGATATTCGTACGATAGATCAAATCTAATTGAATGGAAACCTGATGACAGTATCACAATCCCATGCTATTTGTTTAGAAAGAGAATAAAGTAATAAGATCTAACATCGTCAACCTAGTAAAAAGTCCAAATTAACCTTACTTATCCGTAAAAGACTCTCTCATATCAATCACATATCGTTTTGCCATTTGTTTTTTAGCCAAATTATCCCAGGCATTATTTATATCTTTAATATCTATTAGCTCAATTTCAGGGAGGATGTTATTCTTTGCACTATACTCAAGCATTTCTTGAGTTTCTTTTATTCCACCAATACCTGATCCAGCAATTGATTTTTGGCCATTAATCACACCTGCTGAATGAAATCCTGGCATCGGCTCTATTGGCCCTACCAAACATATAGTCCCATTGATGTTCAAAAGCTTGAGATAAGGAGATACATCATGTCCTTTGGGGATAGTATCTAACAAAAAATCAAAGTGATTAGAATATTTATTCATATCTTCGTCTGAAGTAGTTACAATCACACCCTGGGCGCCGTATGCCATAGCAGCTTCGGCTTTTTCTGGACTAGTGGTTAATACCCATACTTCTGCTCCAAAAGATACCGCGTACTTCACACCCATATGTCCGAGGCCACCCAAACCGATTATTCCTACTTTCATTCCAGGACCTACTTTCCAGTGTCTAAGAGGTGAATACGTAGTGATACCGGCACACAGCAGTGGCGCAGCCTGCGCCATATCGAGAGAATCGGGCATTCTCAAAACAAAGTTTTCAGGCGCTACCATGATAGTTGAGTAACCACCTTTCGTGTCACTACCGTCAATTGGATCAGTCGAACTGTAAGTCCAAACAGTATTTTTAAAACAACTATTTTCAAAACCTTTTTTACAGGCCTCACATTCCCCACAGCTATTAACCATGCATCCCACTCCCACTTTATCGCCTACCTTAAACTTGGTAACGTCAGATCCAACTCTACTTACAATCCCAACTATCTCATGTCCTGGGACACAGGGATAAGCTACCTCGCCCCATTCGCCACGCGCTGTGTGGACATCACTATGACACACACCACAATAATAAACAGTTATTTCTACATCGCTAGCATTTGGCTCGCGCCGTTCAAATTCTAAATACTCAAGAGGTTGTTTAGCTGATGGAGCACCATATGCTTTTGTTTTCATAAATACATTATTGCACACTATTGCTACACCCGCTCCCCACGCTCATAGTGCCAGACCGCAGATTTAACAATACCATCTAGGTAATCAGGGAATTTAATCCCCTCTATCACCTCACTCTCTATATCCTCTATCTCTTCGGTCGTATCATAGACCGATGGGTTAGCGTTAGTTTCTAAAATATAGGGGATTCCATCTCTTAGTCTCACGTCAAACCTAGCATAGCCCCAGAATCCTAGTTTTTTAAATGCAGCTAGACAGTTAGATTTAAGCTGGGCATATTCTTCTTTGGTAAGGACTGCTTGGTCATAATAAGTTGCGTTGTAATCTTTGCTTTTCTCTTCCCACTTGGCATCATATGTTTGAAATGCCATGGGGTCACCTCCATCAAATAACATCTCAACTACTGGCAAGATCTTTATCTCACCTTCTATTTCTGTTAGGTAGACTAAGAGCTCTCTCCCTGGGACAAACTCTTCAACTAGGACCGACTGCTCAAACTCACTAATTTGCTTTTTAATTACAAGTTGTAGCTCGTTCGCATTGTGAGCTACTGATTCATTACTCAAACCGATACTACAGTGCTCTACATGCGGCTTAACAATAACTGGGTAGGGGATACTCCCCTCAATTATGGCTTCTGTGCTTGTCACCCCCACACCCCATGGCGTCGTCACCCCTGCATCTTTTAGTGCCTGCTTCATCCGTATTTTGTCGCCAGTCAAAACATACAACTCTTCGGACGACCCCGTGATTGGTATCTCTAATAGTCTTAGGTGTCTAAATGCCTCTTTAGCGAGCGTGGTGTCGAGCCCGCACCACTCAATTAGATTAAATACACAATCAGCCTTGATCGAGGCTATCGTACCCAGATTATCTTCGCTAACTGCATATATTGATGGCGAGTAGCCTCGAGCAGCTAATCCCTGACTTACTTTTTCCGCAATAACTGCTGTGTCTTCATCAGCTCGAGCATACTTTGTCTGCTTCATCCGATTTGATGGCAAACTATATACAATCGCAATCTTCATATTAATTTAGTATAGACCATCTCAAACCATATCATCCTATGATATAATCAAGCGCATGAACGTACACAAAGTAACTAGGCAGGTAAAAAAAGTTTCTGACCTGTATGCCCGCAAGTTTGGAATCAGGAGGGACAGTAATTGGTACATCCTCAAACTCCAAGAAGAAATGGGCGAGCTAATCCAAAGTTATTTAATGATGAAGGGTAGAGCCAGAAAAAAAGATAAATCGCAAGAAGAAATAACCAATGACTTTCGCAAAGAAATGGCCGACGTCTTCTGTCACGTACTCCTCCTCGCCAAACACAACAAAATTAATCTCGAAAAAGAGATTCAGGACAAATGGTTAGTCTGGGACAAGACTTAAGTTTTACAATTTTTTACGCTTTGTAGTATGCTGGAGTCCTTATGCAGAGGTTTTTGCGACTTGTCGCGTTTTTGGGTGTCAGTGTAGTTTTTTTTGCATCAGTAGTTTTGCTCTATCCTAGTTTCTCAGATAATAGAGTTGGCTCGGGACTACTCAGACAAGAGATGCTCTCTTTTGGTAGCGATGCCTTTATCTTTGCGGCAATCCCACACACCACTCTCGAGATCAAAACAGCCATAGCTAGCGAAGATGCACGACCACTCTTGATCGAGAACTATCTAAAACACTACAAATCACCGATGGCTGGACACGGGGACTATATAGTCAAAACTGCAGACCACTTTGGGATCGACCCCTATTTAATCGTTGCTATAGCTCAGCAAGAGAGTAATCTCGGCAAGCTAATGCCTCCTAGCTGTCACAACGCCTGGGGTTGGGGCATCCATTCCAAGGGTACTCTCTGTTTTGATACGTGGACGGAGGGGATAAATACATTTACCCAAGGTATAGCCGAAAAATACGTAGCCTACGGCCTGCGCACTCCAGAGCAAATCATGACTAGATACAACGCTACCTCGCCTGGTGGGGCCTGGGCCAAAGGCGTCAATCAGTTTTTGGACGAGCTCCACTCTGGTAACTGGTAACCTCACTCGAGTAAATTTTTCTCATAATCGCTTGACAGCCCTATAGTCTGTGGTAAACTCCGCAGACTATGAAGAAAATCGTGTCTGTAATCATTATTTTAATACTCCTCCTAACAAGAGCTAGCTCTGCCTCTGCGTTCGAGTACGACGTGCGACCTCTATCTATGCGCGTGGTCTTAGAAAAATACAACTCTCCTATGGTTGGTTATGAGGTAGAGTTGATCCAGATTGCCGAGAAGTATGGCCTAGACTGGACCCTCCTCGCAGCCATTGCTGGTACCGAATCTAGCTTTGGCAAACGTATGCCAGCTAATTGTCTCAATCCTTATGGCTGGGGAGTCTACGGCGACAACAAGCTATGTTTCAAGAGCTTTCCTGAGGCAGCCGAAGCGGTCGCCAAAGGGCTGTCTTCTCGCTATAACATCAGTAGTCTAGAAAGTATCGGTCGCACTTATAACAAAGTCAGCACCGAGGGCTGGGTAAACCACACTCGCTTCTTTAGCAACAAAATCAAAAATGCCAGTATCCCTGTCGCAGAGCTCCCCATTGAGTTATAATTCTCACTGCACTAAATAAGCCAAGGTGGCGAAATGGTATACGCGCACGCTTTAGGAGCGTGTGGAGCAATCCATGGAGGTTCAAGTCCTCTCCTTGGCACATATTATTTTCTAACTCATACGAGTTAGAAAATAATATATCTAAGTTGGACCTGACCGTAGGTGAGAGTCTGCACATCAACCCCGCCGTAGCGGGGCTGAGAAATGTCTCCAGACACGAAGTAGTCTGGGAGACCTCTCCGTATATTTGCAGAAAAATATCGAAGACCAAGTCCGCCTTAACAGCATGTTATAATCTTGCGAATATGACAAAAACAACTAAAGCAACCAAAGAAAAATCAGTATTCACCAAGACCTCAGACGGCTCAATCGAGTTTGAGCTAACTATCCCCAAAGCAGATCTGGACCATGCATACCAGGAAACTGTGGCAGAATATGCCGCTCGCGTTACAGTCCCAGGCTTCCGCAAAGGCAAAGCTCCTGCTGCAATGGTCGAAAAATCCCTCGACAAAGCCGAATTACTCGCTCATTCTCTTGAGCACGCATTCCCCAAGGTATACGGTGAATTTATCCAAAAAAACGAACTCCTCCCTCTAGTCGATCCCGAAGTCTCGCCAAAATCCATGAAACCAGGCGAGGATTGGGTGATGCTGGTAAAAACAGCGACCTTCCCAGAGCTAACGCTCGGTGACTACGAAAAAAAGCTCAAAGCAATCAAAACTTTTAAAGACGATAAAGACAAATTGCCAGAGTACTTTGACACTCTCCTCGAGAATATCAAGTTTGAAGTCTCACCAACTCTAGTTATGGCCGAGACCAAGGCTGCCGTACAAAGACTGGCCAAGCAGCTAAGCGCGCTCAAACTAACAGTCGAAGATTACGCCAAATCCATCAAGAAAACGCTAGATGAGCTAGTCAAAGACTACGAGGGGACTGCGAGGACCAATCTCCAGCTCGAATTTATCCTCTACGAAATCGGCAAATCTCAAGGGTTTAAGCCTGAAGAAAGACAGGCTACACTTGACTTTCTTCGCAAGTTATAGGATAATACTTGCATCTGTTATGTATAATAGGTGCGTATGAACGACCCCTTCAAAAACTTTAAACCACTCAACGACACTCGAGCTAAGCAAAAAACTCCCAATGTGCGCTCAGACGGCTTTGCCGAGAATATGCGCGACATGGGTAGCTCGGTAGTCAAATCACTCAAGAATGACGTGATTAAGGGCACTGCCGAGAGCATCTTTAACCAGATCCTAGGCACCACCAAACGTCAATCTATCCCCGAAACCAAGAACCCACTAGATCAGGCTCAGTTAGAGCAGATCATCGCCGAGAGAGAAGCTGCTGCATACGAAGCAGGCAAGGCCGAGTCAGCACCTAAGCATATTAGTAGTCTCAAAGAGAGTCAGGTCTTATTTAGTTTTGCAGACGAAAAACTCAAACAAGAGATTAACGGCGTTAGGTCAGAGCTAGCTATGCTAGTTACCACCATGGGTAAGGTCGAAAAACAGGTCGAGCTCGCAATCATGGACAACATTACAGAGACAGGCGTCTACCACCTCAATTACTTCCACAAACTAAAAGAGTGGATCAAATTTATGCGCAAGAGTCTCGAAGATGCCTCTCTTTGGCTCTCAACCAGCAAAGGACGCAAAGGCAAGGGTTACTATTGGAACCAGGTTGCTGCCTCTGGATCTAAATATAGCATGTCTCAGGAGCGCGCCGTCCAGATGGGTGCAGGATAATATGCGTCATGCTGAATTCCCTAGAATTACAGATTTAACAGATAGAGGAAGACTATACGTCGGTTTAATTGGCGGAATCACCACTATTGTTCTGACACAAAAGAATAACGCAGGGTTAGTTCAAGAGTTATCTGCTTCTGTTCAGGCGATTGGAAAATTTACTAGAGAAGAATTAGAGATGGCGATAAATATTGGGATACTCAAAGGAAATGATATTCGTAATAGATTTCATGCTATCAAAGAACAGGTAAATCAATTACAGTAACTTGCACTTTTTTTCTGTTAAAATACCAATGTTGGGCGGTTAGCTCAGTTGGTACGAGCGCTACATTGACATTGTAGAGGTCACAGGTTCGATCCCTGTACCGCCCACCACATGATACAAAGTAAATTAATCTCTACCACAACTACCTACCCCTAGGGGACTGGAGTAGTCGTGCCGACTCCACATCCCCCATGAGGGGATTTTTATTAGGTACTGATATACTAATCATATACATAACAAAGGATAATTATGTCAGAGAACAAACAAGTAGAGTTAGATCAGCTACGTCACTCAGCAGCGCACTTACTGGCCGCAGCAGTCATGGAACTATATCCCAGTGCCAAAAGAACCATCGGTCCAGCTATCGAGAATGGTTTTTACTACGACTTTGATTTTGGTGATGCCAAAATAACAGATACTGACCTACCAAAAATTGAAAAGAAAATGCGTCAGCTCATCACAACCTGGAAAAATTTTGAGCGACACGAACTCAGTGTGGACGATGTCAAAACCGAGTTTAAAGACAACGATTATAAAATAGAGTTAATTAATGAATTTAGTGGTGAGGGACAGACTCTCACAGTCTACCAATCTGGCAATTTCCGTGACCTCTGTCGCGGCGGCCACGTCGAAGAACCAAGCAAAGTCCTCAAATTCTTCAAACTCACCAAGCTCGCTGGTGCTTACTGGCGCGGTGACGAGAAGAATAAGATGTTAACTCGCATCTATGGCACAGCTTTCTTTACCCAGGAGGAGTTAGATCATTATCTCTGGCTCCAAGAGGAGGCAAAAAAAAGAGATCATAGAAAACTGGGCAGAGAACTCGATCTCTTTAGCTTCTCCGACTACGTCGGCTCGGGCATGCCACTCTATAGTCCCAAAGGCGCGCTCGTTAGACGGCTCCTAAATGGTTACGTCGAAGAACTCCAGAGTCGCCAGGGTTACTTTCAGGTCCATACCCCCCAAATAGCCAAAGCCGAACTCTTTAAAAAGAGCGGCCACTACGACAAATACAAAGAAGACATGTTTAGGGTAGTCTCTAACTACAGCGATGAAGAGTTTTTCTTAAAGCCAATGAACTGTCCCCAACACACTCAGATCTACGCTGCACAAGCCAGGTCTTATCGAGATCTCCCGCTACGCCTAACCGACTTTGCCATGCTCTATCGGGACGAGAAGCCAGGGGAGCTAAACGGTCTCGCCCGGGTCCGTAGTTTTAGTCAGGATGATTGTCACGTTTTTTGCCGAGAAGACCAGGTCGATGCCGAGGTAGATATGGCCCTAGCCATGACCAAAGAGATTATGGAAGCCTTTGGTTTTAAATATCGCTACCGCCTAAGCACCAGAGATCCAGAGCACCCAGAAAAGTATCTGGGCGATCCCAAAGTCTGGGACAAGCTAGAGGCTTGGGCAGTCACTATCATGAAGCGCAACAATATCCCTTACTACGATGGTCCCGGCGAAGCCGCCTTTTACGGTCCCAAGATGGATCTCATGGCAACAGACGCCTTGGGTCGCGAATGGCAGCTCTCAACCGTGCAGATCGATATGGTGCAGCCAGAGCGCTTTGAGCTAGAGTACACAGCAGCAGACGGCACTAAGGCACGCCCTGTCATGATCCATCGAGCGATTCTCGGCTCTTCTGAGCGTGCCATGATGGTGCTCCTAGAGCACTACGCAGGTGCACTCCCACTCTGGCTCTCCCCAGTCCAGGTCAGCCTCCTCCCGATCTCTGAGAACGAACTAAGCTACACTCAAGAACTAGGTAGTAGTTTAAATAGAGCTGGTATCAGAGTCGAAGTAGATGAGAGCAATAGGACCTTAGGCAAAAAGATGGTCAGAGCACGAGAGCAAAAAGTGCCGTATATGGCAATAATTGGCAAGACCGAGCTCGAAAACAAAACCATAACTCTCAAAAACAGGGCAGGCGAACAAATCACTCTAACTATAGACGAAGCGATAGCCAAACTCACCCAAGAAGTCTTGAGTAAGGTATAATACTCTCTAACGATGAAGTACTACGCTATTAATAGTTTTATCAAAGCCCCAGAGCTCCGCGTCGTGGACGAAACAGGTAAGCAGGTTGGTCTCATTACCAGAGAAGATGCCCTAGAAAAAGCTCGCAATCTAGGCGTAGATCTAGTCGAGATCGCTCCCATGGCTAAACCTCCGGTCGCCAAACTAATCGATTTTAAAAAATTCAAATATATCGAAGCCAAAAAAGAACGAGATAGCAAAGGGACTAGTGGTAAGGTCGAGTTAAAAGAAATTCGCTTTACACCCTTTATTGCTCAGGGTGACATGGACTCACGCCTCAAGAAGATCAAAGAATATCTAGGTGATGGTGACAGAGTCAAAATTGTGGTAAAATTCACCGGTCGCCAAATCACCCGAGTGGAGTTTGGTCACGAACTTATCAAAAAAGTGATGCTGGAGCTAGATGGGTTTGCCACTCCCGATGGAGTAGCCAAACTCCAGGGGAAACAACTCTTCCTCATTCTTAATCCGGCTAAGAAAAAATAAACTATGAAACGCAAAACTCGCAAATCTCTCGTCCGTCGTATCAAGGTGACCAAAACTGGCAAAATGATCCATCGTACTCAGAATATGCGTCATCGAAGAGCGCACAAGGGCGCAGCCCAGGTCAGACGCATGAAAACAGTCAAGTTCTTAACCGGTGGAACCGGTCGTCGTATTAAAAAAGCACTAGGAATCTAAATCTATGACAAGAGTAAAAGGTGGACCAACAAAAAGAGCACGTCACAATAAAGTTCTAAAGCGAACCAGTGGCTTCCGCATGACCAAAAACAGGTTGTGGAAGGTCGCCCACGAAGCTTACCTCCACGCGCTAGACTATAGTTTTCAGGGTCGCAAAGACCGCAAGAGCGACTTCCGCTCACTCTGGATAGTTCGTATCAATGCAGCGCTCCGTGCTATTGATCCTAGCCTTACCTATTCACGCTTTATTGCTCTCATGAGTACCAAAAAAGTCGAACTAGATCGCAAGGTCTTAGCTGGTATCGCTGTCCAAGATCCAGATACCTTCAAAAAAATCGTCGATCAGGTCAAGTAATTTTCACCCTTTTCTCTACCACTAAAATTGGGGGTTGACACATTTCAGTCCCATAGTGTATTATGCACTTCTTGCGAGAAGCAACCATCCGCAGCTTCCCACTAATACGGGATGTCTGGCAGGAAGGTTGCTTTTGGCGTATATAGACGTCTTTCGCAATATTTCATCATAGTTGACGATACTCCATCAGCCACAAGTATTATAGAGTTATGAGCACAACCCAAACTTGCAATGTATGCAAAATATCTATTGACCACTATCATAATCACATCATGATAGTTAACATTGGAGGCGACATAGGAACTAAAGATATCTGCGCAAAATGCTGGTTCGACTCAAAAAAATGGAAACAAGTACATTCTAAAGTTGACAGACCTAAACATTAATAGTAATGTAATAACCGTATGACACACTCGTCCGCAATCAAATTTTCATTTACCCCCTTTACTAGCGGGGCGTTTGTCGCGTAATTAATTTTTTAAAATTTCGCACTTACTAACCCCGCACAAAATAAGCGGGGTTTTTTGTATCCCGCCATTATCCATATAAATTGAAGGAATGTATGAGTGAAATAATATTAAACCCTAAGGAAATGAGAGATGCGTTAGGAGACCTAGCTAAACCAGAATGGAATGACGCCCAAGTAATTCAACTATACAGATTATTAATGGATAATAGCTCTCTACCTATAGCAATAAATTTTGCTGCTGAAGGTTTCTTATTAGGAAAGCTAGACAAAACTTACTCTAAACCATCAGATCGTAACGTAATTTAGTAATTTAAGCTAAAATAGAAAGACATATATGGAACAAAAAGTAATAGACATACAGAACGAGCTCGCTAGCGAACTAAGTACTCTAAATGTGCTTAACGATCTAGATACCCTTTATCTTGCCTACCTCGGCAAAAAAGGGATAGTCAACAACCTTATGAAAGATTTGCAGGGATATACCCTGGAAGACAAGAAAAAGTATGGACCACTCCTAAATGAATTAAAAAAATCTATTGAGTCAACGATAGAGGCCAAAAAAGCAGAACTAATCACAAGCAGCAGCAAATCTAACATCGACCTAACAATCCCTGGAGCAATTACCCCTACAGGTCGCCTGCATCCCACGACAACAATAATCAGGGAGATGAACGAATTCTTCCGCTACCTAGGTTTTAGTATTGGTGAGGGACCAGAGCTCGAAGATGTCGAGTACAATTTTCGCCGCCTCAACCTCCCAGAGGGCCATCCCGCCACAGATCTACAGGACTCGCTCTTTGTAAATGAACCACAATACCTCATGCGTACACACACCAGTAGTGTCGAGACACGCATGCTCTCACAGTATCACGACCAGCTCCCACTCAGAGTCGTAGTGCCCGGCAAATGCTATAGAAATGAGACTAACAGTGCCACCAACACCAGCTTCTTCTACCAGTACCAGGGTTTTGTGGTAGACAAAGGGATTACTATCCAACATCTCAAAGACACTCTAACCAAATTTCATAAATTCCTCTTTGGTGACGACGTTAAGCTACGCTTCCGCTACAAATACTACCCAGAGGTTAGTCCTGGGATGGGTGTCGACATGCAGTGTAGATTCTGTTCTGGCGCTGGATGCTCGGTCTGCAAATATCGTGGCTTTATCGAAGTCCTGGGTAGTGGCATGATCCACTACAACACTATGAAAGCCTGTGGCATTGATCCAGAGGTCTACACAGGCTATGCCTTTGGGATGGGTCTAGACCGCCTGGTTATGAGCAAGTATGGAATCAAAGACATCAGAAAACTTTATGGAGGGGAGCTTACATATATATGAAAATCCCACTAAATTGGCTCAAAGACTACGTCGAAACTACCAAGTCTCCTAGGGAGATTGCCATGAGCTTTACTCAGCTTGGCTTAATGCTCGACAAGCCACTGGATGATACAGGCGTGCTAGACCTCGAACATCGCATGGACCGCTCAGATTGGCTAAGTATCATTGGCTGTGCCAGAGACTTTGCCGCATTTGAAAATATTAAGCTTAAATATCCAGTCACCATTACCAAAACACTTAATAAGGTTAAGCCGAGTGAGATGGTAGAGATCACAGTTAATTCACCTCATGTTCGTCGTTTTAACACTCGGTTGGTCAAAAATGTAAAAGTTGCAGAGTCCCCAGCTTGGCTCAAAGACAGGCTCAATGCCTATGGTATTAAGAGTATTAACAACGTGGTCGATATCACCAACTATGTCATGGTCGAGATCGGTCAACCCATGCATGCTCAAGACACCGCCAAACTAATAAAACGTGAGATCACTATAAGAGCTGCCACAAAAGGGGAGAAAATCAAGACTATCCTCGGGACCACAGTTTCGCTAGATCCTGATATTTTTGTACTAAGTAGTGGGGGAGTGGGTACAGTAATAGGGGGCATAGTCGGAGGTATTGATACATCAGTAACCAAAGATACGACAGAGATAATCCTCGACGCCGGTAATTACGATCAAAGTGTAATCCGCAAGAATAGTCGCCGTCTCAAAATCATCAACGAGACAGTCAGCCGCTATGACAAATTCCTTCACCCCGACCTCTGCGAGATCGCGCTCGACCGCGCTACCTATTTACTAGAGACACTAGCAGGTGCAACAGTCTACGCCAACGTCGATTACTATCCAATGAGAGTCAAACCAGTCAACATGACTTTAACCTACAAAAGACTCAAAACACTTAGTGGCATGGATCTCGCGGTCAAAGATATCAAGAGGATTTTGACTGCTCTCGAGTACCAAATAATCGATGAGACCAAAGACTCACTCAAGCTAGTTATTCCATACTTCCGTACCGACGTCGAGGTAGAGGATGATGTAGTAGCAGATATCCTGCGTATCAATGACTATAGCAATATCCCAACCTCTCCCTTAACTACTCCTGTCCCAACAGATATTACTCCTGCCGTTCTCCTCTTTGAGGAACACTTGCGAGATCTCGTGGTCGCTCAGGGCGCCCACGAACATATTACAGCTAGTTTAGTCAAAGAAAGTGGCTCAGACGGCGAGATACTGCTCAGTAACGCTCTCTCCACAGACCAAAATGCGCTGCGGTTATCTCTTGCGCCAATACTGCGTGAAATAAACAGTAACTACAGTAAACACAAAATTAACAATCCACTCCTCTTTGAGATTGGTAAGGTATTTAAAAAATCCAAGTCAAATTACCAAGAGGTTAGCGAATTAACAGTGTATGGTAGCTCCGATCGAATTCAGTCTAGCCTTGCCTCCTTGATGCATCAGCTTGACATATCCTATGTGATTGATAACAAAGGGGAGATTATCATCGAGTCAGGTCGAGTAGGGCAAGTAACCCCAGATTCTTATACACTCGATACTGCCTCGCTTATCAAGCATTATCGAAAATACACCGGGATAGTCAGTGAGTTTGAGCACGTTATTAAACGTGATTTATCGCTAGTTTCACCTACAACTGTCAGCTACTATGACATCGCTCATGTTATCGAATTAACAGTCCCCAAATTTACGTATTGCTCAAAAGAAGTCGCGCCGATTAAAGAAGGGATTAACTATCTTCTGACTCTCACCTGGCCGCAGGATTATCAGACTGTTGATACCGAAATCGAAGCATTATTAATACTGTTAAAAACTAAGCTTAAGATAACTTCAAAATCATAAAGATTGTTAAGGTGTCGGGGAGGAGCTAGCGCTTGGTGATGGTGAGGGACTCGCTACTGCGTTCCAATCAGTGTTGACCCCTATCTTCAGCCTCGTATCCTTTTCTGACCCGTCCTTTGTTTTTACCTTTGCCATCAGCTCATAAATCCCATCAGGTAAAGTTATGTTTGTCGCAATCGATTTTTCGGATCCAAAGCTCTCAATCTCGCTCCCGTTACTATATAACCTGACCCACTCTACTTCCTTTGTTGTAGTTACTTTTACTCGTACGTCAAAACTATTCGAGTTAATTCTACTCTCGTTACCTGGCTTCTCAAAACCAATTACTAGATCAGTGTCTGCACTACAGTACTCTCTAGGCACTTTGTATTTTGAGTCTCCTTGGCTATCAATCCAAGACCAGATATCATCAATCCAGTTTTTGCTCTCAGGAGCTAGCACATAAAATACTTTCTCGTTGTATTCGCCACGGGCGATATCTATCTCGCTCGCGAGTTTATTCTCATCACTACGACATACCTTAACTTTGGCATGGATTGGGTCTGGCTCAGTTGGCGCTGTCCCTTTGACAAAGTAGTCGGCGCGGGTTGGGTAGCCGTCGTGCTCTGGGTAGCCTGATACTGTGTCAACTTGACGAGCTTCCACTCCAGCTGGTGCGACAAAATCATCACCTTTATATTTCTCCCATGATTTAAGCATTATCTTACGCCAAATAGGGGAGGCGCCGGTTACACCCGATGCCACATCTTTCATCGGCGAGTTATCATTATTACCTACCCATACACCCACCACTGTATTAGTACTCCATCCTATTGTCCAGTTATCACGTTTATCATTGGTCGTACCAGTCTTAACCGCGATCGCTCGCCCGTTCATGTTCAAATAGCTATTGGCACCAAAGGTAATAAGTCGCGCATTATTGTCATATAGTACATGGTTAATCAAAAATGCTACTTCCTCAGAGAGTACTCGCTTTTTCTTTGCTTGCTTGGCTTCATAAATCACTTGCCCATCGCGCTCTACCTTTAGGATCGAGACCGGTTCTATCCGCTCTCCACTGTTAGCAAAGGCACTGTAAGCACGCACTAGGTCATATAATCTTACTTCTCCACCACCGAGCGTTACTGACAGTCCAAAACGCTTCATATTCTCGGTTGTTGGTTCTAGTGAGTCAAAGCCCATATCATAAGCTAGCGACAACATATCCTTGAGTCCTACTAGCGATAGTAGTTTGACTGCCGGGATGTTGAGAGATGACCCGAGCGCAAAGCGTAGTTGTGTAGGACCATGGAACTTGCCATCATAGTTTTTTGGTTCATAAAACTCGCCCTCTTTCCCACCAGGGAACTTAGTTGGCACATCCAGTAGCATAGTAGCGGGGGAGTAGCCCTTAGCAAACGCGGCTGCGTAGGTAACGGGCTTAATCGTACTACCAGGCTGCCGCAGTGACATTACCACATTAACCTCACCATCATAATCAGTTGCAAAATAGTCTTTGGATCCAACCATCGATAAGATCTCTCCATTTTGAGGGTTCATGACCATCGCAGCACCATTACCTATTCCGGCTTTTTCTAGTTTGCCTATCTCTTCGGTCACCGCTGCTTGTGCCAGATCCTGTAGCTCTGTATCTAGTGTAGTTGTAACAGTATATCCGCCTTGCTCAACCACTGCCTCGCCGAGTAGATCAACTAGCTGGTCCTTAACATAAAAGACAAAGTGAGGAGCTCGTATCGCCACGCTCTGATCACGAAACTCGACGTTTGGTAGCTCCGCAAGCGAGGCTTCTTCGGCTGCTTTGTCAATGTAGCCATCTTCTCGCATCCTTCGTAGTACTGCGGTCGTGCGCCCTACATATGCAGTTGGATCAGTACCATACGGAGAGTAGCGCGAGGGAGCCTGAGGCATACCAGCCAAAATAGCAGCTTGGGTCAAGGTTAGGTCGGACGGGAGTTTGCCAAAGTAGCGCTCAGCTGCAGCCGCAATCCCAACCGCAGTCCCTCCATAGGGCGCCTCATTTAAGTACATTGTTAAGATTTCGTCTTTACTAAACTTGCGCTCTATCTGGATCGCTAGTACTAGTTCTTTGATTTTGCGAACCAGGCTACGGTCTGCGGTGAGTAGGACATTTTTGACTAGTTGTTGGGTTAAGGTTGAGCCACCTTGCGCTCTTCCTCTAGTAAAGAGTCTAGAACCGCCTCGGATCATTCCCCAAATACTAAAGCCTTCGTGGGTATAAAATTCTTTGTCTTCGACTGCAACAGTTGCTTGCCGAAGAAGCGGCGAGATCTCCTCAAACTTTACTGGTAAGCGGTTGTAATCAGTGTAGAGGTCGTAGAGCGTATCGCCATCTCGATCTACTATCTTAGTACTAAAGCCATCGCGTCTAATTACGGTATTAGGATCAGGGAGACTCCGTGCAGTCCAAGCTAGGACGATGAGTAATAAGACTATCCCAACCACTACACCTATTAATGAAAAAATACCCAAGTATTTAAGGATTGTGGCCCGATCTATACGCCGCGCACCTAGTCTCACTCTCCGCCCACCATTTCTACCTCGCCAGGTTGATAACCAATCTTGCATAGAAAACAGTATAACACCTGGTGTACAATAATCGCTATGAACACTGATCTCTTAACTCGTCGCGTTGCCAAGATCCTCCCAGGTAGAGAGGCACTCGAGGCACTGATAAAGAGTAAAAAGAAAATTAGGCTTTACCAAGGTTTTGACCCTACCTTTAACCAGCTACATTTGGGGCATACCATTGGTTTTCGCAAGCTCATGGATTTTGCTCGTGCCGGTCACGAAGTCATCTTCCTCTTTGGCACTGGCACAGTGCTCGCTGGCGACCCATCCGAGCGTGATAGTGGACGCAAACTAATTACTCAAGCAGAAATCGACGAAAATATTAAAACCTGGAAAGAACAGGTCAGTAAAATCGTAGATTTTGATCTCGTAACAATCAAGCAAAATGGCGACTGGCTAACCGAGCTTAAACTTAAAGATATCATTAATATCGCCAGTAATATCAGCGCTACCCAACTATTCAAACGCGAGATGTTTACTCGTCGCATAGCCAAGGGCGATGTTGTCTGGTATCACGAGACACTGTATCCACTACTCCAAGGTTACGACTCGGTAGCAATGGACGTCGACCTCGAGATCGGTGGTACCGACCAAGAGTTTAATATGCTCGTAGGTCGCGAACTACAAAAGAAAATGAACGGTCGCGATAAGTTTGTCCTAACTACTCCCATGATCAATGGGACCGATGGGAAGCAGATGAGCAAATCTGTTGGTAACTGCATTTGGCTAACCGACAAGCCCGAAGACATCTACAGCAAAATCATGGCGATGGCCGACAGCATGATAACTACCTACTTTGAGCTCCTCACAGATATCCCAATGGAAGAGATCAAAGAGCTGGATCCAAATAACCCTATCGAGAACAAAAAACGCCTCGCCTACGACATTACTCGCCAGCTCCACGGCACTACTGGCGCTGATTTTGCTCAGAAATATTTTGAGTCGTATGTTCAAACCAAATCTGCGCCTGATGACACTCCTATACTTAATGTAAAATCCGACACTTCTATCTTAGAGGTTCTCAAGGCCGCCTCACTAGGCGTGAGTAATGGCGATATTAAGCGCACGATAGAACAGGGCGGTGTGGAGTTAGAAGGAATCAAAATTACTGACCCGACCACACCTATTACGAATGGTGGTATTCTAAAATTTGGCAAAAAAACATATAGGAAAATAGTTGTATGAGTTTAACTAGAAAACAGCGCAAAATCTGGGTATTCATTACAGCTATCTCAACTATCGCACTGATCGCCAGCAGCTTTGCCCCATTCTTTATCCGCTAAAGCTATAATGGCTTTATGCAGCTCTTAGACATCCCCGGGATAGGTGAAAAAATTGCAGATACTCTTATCAGTAACGGCATCGAGACACCCGACCAGCTCTTAACATATTATCCTCGTACCCACCGCTACTATCTCAAAAGGAGTATAAATCAGGCCAAGGCAGGGGAGTGGGCTATTATTGGCGGGACTATTAGTAAGCCATTTAGTCGCCACACTGGTAGGGTTAGTTTGCAATCAGCAACCGCTCATGACGACTCAGGCTCCCTCACCCTCAGGTGGTTCAACAGTCCCTACATCGTTCGATCTATTAAACCTGACACTAATTACGAGATCATGGGCAAAATCGAGATCTTTGCCAACAAACTTCAAATAATTAACCCTAGCCTAAAGATTATAGATAAAGATACAGCCTCAGTCCCAGACCCACTGATCCTCCCAATCTATACGCCACTCGGCACTATCAAATCTGGTATTTTGAGGAATATTATTAAGTCCACTCTCGATGTAATCAAGCTAACCGACCCGCTCAAAGCAGATATTTTGGCCGAAAACCATCTCTTCCCACTCAAAAAAGCACTCGACAATATCCACTTCCCAGAAAGTACCGACGATCTAAGTGGTGCAATCCATCGCCTCGGCTTTGATGAGCTAGTGGCGCTGCAGACCGAGAGCTTGATACTCAAAGAGAGCATGTCGCCCCCCACTACACCACTCCCTGGCAATCCGGATATCCTAGAGGCCTGGCGCGCTAAGCTACCTTTTACCCCAACTTCTAGTCAGACTCAGGCGATTAGCGATGTTATCGGTGATCTCAAAAAACCTGCTGCTATGCACCGACTAATAACCGGTGATGTCGGTAGTGGCAAAACTCTAGTTGCAGCCGCGAGCGCCCTCTGGACAGTCAAAAGCGGCCTCCGTGCACTGGTTTTAGCACCTACTCAGATCCTAGCCGAGCAGCTCCACGCTAGTTTGACTAAATTATTAGATAGAGATATCTCAACTAGCCTAATTACGCGTACACAAAAAGGGGACCCAGCGGCAGATGTCGTAATCGGTACTCACGCAATCCTAAATAAAAAATACAACTTCGATAATCTGGGCTTAGTAATCATCGACGAACAACATCGGTTTGGGGTAAAAGATCGCGAAAAACTAAGAAGTATTACTAAAACTCCACATCTACTCATGCTCTCCGCGACCCCGATCCCACGCACGCTCGCGATGACCGCTCTCGCTCATCTCGATGTAACACCGATGCTCGACATGCCAAAGGATCGTCTCCCAGTCAAAAGTTATGTAATCTCCAAAGATAAAAGAAGTGATGCCTACGACTGGATCAAAAAAGAAATAGAACAAAACAAACAGCAAGCATTTATCGTGACTCCGCTGATCGAACAAGCCGATAGCGAAGAAGAATCACCAAAAGTAGCCTTAACTACTCTCGAGTCAGAGCTAAAGTCTAAGTTTGGCAGCCTCAGGATCGACTACGTCCACGGCAAAATGAAAGAAGCCGACAAAACCAAGCATCTAGATGCATTTCGTAACCACGAGACCGACATATTGGTCGCGACCAGCATGATCGAGGTAGGTATCGATATCCCTAACGCTAATATAATCCTGGTCGAAAACGCAGAGATGTTTGGACTCTCTACACTACATCAATTAAGAGGCAGGGTGGGCAGAGGCGGTGGACAGGGTCACTGCCTACTAGTCACACCAAAATCAGATCCTAAAACAAAGGAGAGGCTAGGTTTCTTTGTGAGAGTTAAGAGTGGTGCAAAACTTGCCGAGTATGATCTATCAAAGCGTGGTCCTGGCGATATCTTTGGGACTCTGCAGAGCGGCAGCCTAGGACTCAGGTTTGCGAGCCTAGACGACCCCGAACTAATCAAATCTAGTAGGAACGTGGCTGCTTTACTTGCCAAATCTCATCCTACAACGTAAAATACATTCTCATATGACACCTTTACCCAAACGACGTTGGTCAACAAGACGACAAGGCAAAAGACGAGCTAGTATTAGTCTCGATCTTCCTAAGTTAGTCAAATGCAAGAATTGTGCCCAGATGAAGCAGTCCCATACTGTCTGCCAAAACTGCAACTCCTAACTTTTCATGAAAACCGTAAACGACCCTAGACATAAGACTCGAATTACTCGAGTTCAATCACTCTTTGCCTATACCTTTCATGATTTAAACGAGAGTCCTGAGATAGCAGATATCCTAAGTAAGCTTTCGAGTATCGACCAAGTTATCTCTTCTGCGGCTCCCGAGTGGCCACTCAACAAGATTAACAAGCTAGATCTGGCAGTATTACGCCAAGCAACGCACGAACTACTCTACTCTGACACTCCTAGCAAAGTAGTGATCGATGAAGCAGTCGAGATAGCCAAAACTTATGGCAGCGAGAGTAGTGGTAGTTTTGTTAATGGTGTATTAGGTACCATCCTAGAGAGGAAATCAAATGTCTAACCCCAATCTCACTAATCTTTTAACAACCCTCAATTTAACGCCAAAAAACATGCACTTGGTCCAGAATGCGCTCGTTCACCGTAGCTACCTAAACGAGAGTTCTGAGTACAAAGAAAGTAACGAAAGGCTCGAATATCTGGGTGACGCCGTTCTCGAGCTCATAACCAGCGATTATCTCTTTAAGACTTACCCAGATTATCAAGAGGGGATGCTCACCAATATTAGAGCAGCTCTTGTTCGCACCGAATCCCTAGCAGATGTCGCTATTTCGCTCGATTTCCCCAAGCTAATCATGATGAGTCGGGGTGAGGCCGCAACCGGTGGCACTACCAACAAATCTATCCTCGCCGATGCTTTTGAAGCATTCCTAGGCGCAGTCTATCTAGATTTAGGCCTCGGCAGTGTCGAGCAGATCCTAAGAACCCATCTCTTTGTCCGAGCCGAAAAGGTAATAGAGGATGGCCTCTACAAAGATAGTAAGTCGTTCCTCCAAGAAGTAGCTCAGGCTAGATTCAAAGCTACACCAGAGTACAACCTCATTTCAGAGGCAGGTCCAGATCATGACAAAGAATTTGTAATGCAAGTATTTATTAACAATAACCCCTATAGTCAGGGTAATGGCAAGAGTAAACAAGCTGCCCAGGAGAGTGCCGCCAAAAACACTCTTGAGCAAATCCTACATTCCTGATAAAATACACCTATATGCTAAAGATCAAGTTGCAACGAATCGGCAAAAAAGGCCAACCTCAGTATCGTATCGTCGTTCGCGAGGATAGAGTCAAACAAGGCGGCAAAAGCGTCGCAGAGATCGGTTACTACAACCCATTAACCAACCCATCCACTTTTGAGATAGACAAAAAAGCCTACGCTGAATGGATGAGCAAAGGTGCACAACCTACACCAACTATTCGTAAGCTCGCCACTCCAACCAAATCAAAATAAATACTCTAAATCCATTACTAACTAAAAGGAGATACACATGCAAGATATTCTCAGCTACGTAATTAAGAACATCGTAACTACCCCAGACGACGTCAAAATCGAAGAAGCAGTCGACGAAACAGGCACCACTACCTACTTGGTAACTGTTAATCCTACAGACGTCGGTCGTATCATCGGCAAAGAAGGTAAGATCATCAAAGCTATCCGCACGATCATGCGTGTTATCGCCATCCAAAAAGGCGTTCACGTCCGCGTATCAGTTGTCTCCGAATCAGACGGTGGAGTCATGATGGATGCACCAGTCGCAACTGTCGCTGCAGAGAACGATGTCGTCGTCGCAGATGCTCCTGTCAGTGATGATTCTCTTAGTGTCGAAGTTTAATTAAAGAGGTCTAATCTCTCGCTTGCGTTAATGTTTTCTACGTTGGTATTTCCGCCGTAGGTCCTAAACACATTCAGCTTCTGAAAGTATACTTCCTCTTTTTCGGTAAACAAACTGATTGCTCCCTTAAGGTCAACCTCAGGTGTCGGGGCCCAGAGCATACCAAGCGACAGGCTCATCGAAAAAAGATCCTCTTCAAGTTTATTTACAACAACGTCAGATACCTGCATGAGAGGTAGGGTTTGCTCCACTTGTCGTAGGAATGCATAGATCCCATCGCGGGTACCTGTAATCTTAATGTCAGTGTCCAGCACGTTTAGTGCCGCGACTTTCCGGGTTGCTTTGCTCCTGCCTGAGGTTGGTTTTTGGGACTCACCGCTTACATCACCTGGGGCGACTGTAATCCCTCCAAATGATAGTCCTAGCTCTTTAGAGAGACCATCTACAGCGCTTAAGTAGGCAATAACATCTTTAGTCTCGGGTAGTGCTTCTTTAATAACTTTTGTTCTATCTTTAAGCACATTTTGGTCTATTTGGGACAGAATAGATACTTTTTTGGATAACTGCGCCTCTTCTTTGCTCCTTGATTCTATCTTTTTAAGCAAAGATCCCGATGATTGCAGTAGTGGCCACAGTCCGATAGCGAGAACAAAGAGGGAAGCGATTACCACCGCACCTGCCTTGACCGCCATTTCGTGTCTGATTAGCTGCTGCTTTAGTGAAACTTTTTCTTCGCTCATGATTTTTCATCCTTTAGAGGGAGGGTTAATACTAGCTTCATTTCATACTTACCTTCTTTGCTGCGTGAGACACCTTGACTAACTACTTGAGGGAAATATGAATCTGCTTGTTCGTAGTAGGTGATTGCCTCTTTAAGGGCAGGCTGCGAATCAGCGCTAATCGAGAGAGAGATCTCATTTTCACTCAAAAATGACATCCCTCCTATTGAGACTCCTGGCAAACTCAGTGATAGTACTTTTTGCAAACTCTCCCGAGCGATAGATTGATCATCCAAAAAATTACCTATCAAGCTTAGGCGGTTTTTGACATATACCTGTTCAGCATTTGCTTCGGACAAACCCTGCATTACCGAGCTGGCTTTGGTGATCTTTTCTTCTATTCCCTTGAGTCGCTGCGACAATACCAAGTTCCAGATAGCCATTGCAACAGTTACAAAGACAACCACAACCAAACCAATAACCGAGCTCTGTAAGAACTTTTTCTCACGGAGATAATCTTTTTCAGACAGTACTCGGCGGTTTTTAAGTAAGTTAACTCTCATCCCACTATTTGCCATATTCAATTATCCTCAGAATGTGCGCTGGGCCAGACCCAGTGCCACTG